>CAYYWB010000072.1:0-11879 GCA_964475285.1 uncultured Bifidobacteriaceae bacterium
CGCGCGCCGCCGGCAAACCGGTGCTGGTGGATTTCACCGCCGACTGGTGCCTGACGTGCCAGGTGAATAAGAAACTCGCCATCGAAATCCCGTCCGTGCGCGCGAAGCTCAAGGAACTCAACGCCGCCGCGCTCACCGGCGACTACACGCGTTTCCCCGACGCCATCACGACGGAACTGAACCGCTATAACCACGCCGGCGTGCCGCTGGTTCTGGTTTATCCGAAAAATCCGGACGCGCCGGCCATCGTCCTGCCCCAAATCCTGACGCCGGGGATTGTGCTCAACGCGCTGGACCGGGCGGCGCAATGAAGCGCCGGCGTCCCGCTTGAACACAATTTCGCCTTGCTTGTCTGAAACAGTGGAGTAAATTCAGAAAATTACTTCATTTTATGATAAAGACGTTTGCTTTGCTGGCTGGAATGACGTTTGCCGCCGCCGCGTTCGCGGTGGAAACCGGGAAGCCCGCGCCGGATTTCACCGGCACGGACATTTACGGCAAGATTGTCAAGCTCTCCGATTACACCGGGAAAATCGTCGTCATCGAATCCTACAATTCCGACTGCCCGTTCTGTCACAACCAATACAAGACCGGCGCGATGCAGGCGCTGCAAGAGAAGCTGGCCACCAATGGCGTCGTGTGGCTGCTGGTGAATTCCGTGAACCCGAAAAATTTCAGCCATCGCACGCCGGAGCAGGCGCGGAAGGAAATGGCCGCGGAAAAAATGGACGTGACGGCGTGGATTGACGACAGCTCCGGCGCCATCGGCCATCTTTACGGCATGGAAACGACGCCGCACATGTTCGTCATTGATAAGGGCGGAACGCTGGTTTATGACGGAGCGATTGACAACCAGCCCGACCCGTTTCACGACCCTGCCAAGGCAAAAAATTATGTCCGCGAAGCCGTGGATGAATTGCTTGCCGGAAAGCCCGTTGAAGTCTCCCAAACGAAGCCCTACGGCTGCAGCGTGAAATACGCGGATTAAGAAGGGTCTCTTCCACCCGGTTCGCCGTCAAATCCGGCGGGCTGTTTTGTTTTTGGAACCGGTGGATTGATTTCGTGGATTCAACCAAAATTGCATGACAAAAGGCAAAAAAGGTTGTAGAATCAAGCCTGTCGAGGAGTTTGGAAAGCCCTCTTTATGAAACTGGAGCGCCGGATTTTCTTTGCGGGAGCGGTCGAACGCGCGGTCGTTTTTCCGGCGCTGGTCATGGTGTTGCTTCTGGCGTTCGCCGCGAGCGGCGGGAATTTCTACACCAACATCTCGCCCGCGAACGTCCCCTGGCCCGGCGGCATCGTGCCGTATGAATTCACGAACAGCCTTTCCCCCGCGGAAACAAATGCCTATTTCAATGGCCTTCGCGAATGGCAACTGGCCGCGAACGTTCAGTTCGTTCCGCACACCACCCAGACGCACTGGGTTCTGTTCACCTACAACACCAACTGGATTGACAACGTCTCCGGCACCACCAATCCGCAGGTCGTGACCGTCTCCAGCTTGAGCCGGGCGCAGGTCTGCCACGAGATGGGCCACTCGTTCGGCTTCACGCATGAAAACATCCGGCCGGACGCGGCGAATTTCATCACCGTGCTGACAAACAACATCAGCGGCGAATCGTCGAACCTAGTTTTCTTCACCATTGATCCGGGCAGCGTCACCAACGGCAATTACGACTTTGAATCGGTGATGCATCTGGGCTGGGATTTCGAGTCCACCAATTCTGGCGTCGCAACGCAGCAGCCGAAGCCGCCGTATTTTCCGCGCTACCAATACCGCATGGGCAATTATTGTCTAAGCCCCGGCGACCGCGCGGCGCTGGCGTATCTTTATGGTCCGCCCGCCGTGCCGCTTGGCAATATCGTCACCAACACCGCTGACTACGGCCCCGGCAGTCTGCGCGCGGCGATTTATTACGCGACGGATCATCCCGGCACGACGGTCAGCTTCAACATTCCGACGAGCGATCCCGGTTACAGCAACGGCGTGTTCAACATTCATCTCACCGGCCAGTTGCCGACGCTGGTCGCGAACGGCACGGTCATTGACGGTTCCACGCAACCGGGTTTCACGGGCAGGCCGCTCATTGTGGTGGATGCTTCACAAATCATCCCTGAAACCTTCACATCGGGCACCGTGCTGATTTATTCGTCGAGCAACCAGTTGAAAAATATTTCGTTTTCCGGATTCAACTGGAACGGCATGACGCTGGAATACGCCGATGCGACGAACAACACCATCGCCGGCTGCTGGCTCGGCGTTGATTTCAGCGGCACCAACGCCGCGCCGAACGCCTATCAGGGAATTCTCGTCGCCGCGGGCGCGGGCGAAAACATCATCGGCGGCACCAACGCGCTGGCGCGCAACGTCATTTCCGGCAATTCGCAATACGGCATTTTCATCACCGACTCAAACACCAGCGGCAATGTCGTCATCGGCAATTACATTGGCGCCGCCGCGAGCGGCACCAACGCGCTCCCCAACGCGTTGAGCGGAGTTTTTATCGGCAATGGGTCGAGCGGAAACATCATCGGCGGCACCAATGCGCTGGCGCGAAATGTCCTCTCCGGTAATTCGCAATACGGTGTGATCATGACCTCGAACACGACCGGCAATGCCGTCCTCGGCAATTACATCGGCACGGATGCCGGCGGCAGCCACGCGGTCTCCAACACCCTTGGCGGCGTGTTCCTGGCGCTGGGCGCGACCCACAACCTCATTGGCGGCACGAATGCCGGCGCGGGCAATGTCATTTCCGGGAATCTGGGCAATGGCATCCTGATCCGCGGTTCCAGCGCGGTCAGCAACACGGTTCAGGGAAATTTCATCGGCACGGACGCCACCGGGTTGAACCCGCTGCCCAACACCGTCGCCGGCGTGACGGTGGATTCCAACGCGACCGCCAACGTCATCGGCGGCACCGTGGCCGGCGCGCGCAATGTCATTTCTGGAAACAACCTCAATTCCGATTACGGAGTCATCATCACGGGCCTCGGCACGAGCGGCAATGTGGTGGAGGGAAACTACATCGGCCTCGGCGCGAACGGGCTGACGGCGGTCTCGAATTACTTCGGCATGGTCTGCTCCGGCGGCGCGACCAGCAACATCTTCGGCGGCGCCGTGGCCGGGGCGCGCAACGTCATTTCTGGAAACTTCAATTACGGCATGATGGTCAAGGACGCCGGCACGAGCGGCAATGTGGTGGAGGGAAACTACGCCGGCCTCGACGCGGGCGGGATGATTGCCGTGCCAAACTACTTCGGGGTCATCTGCTACAACGGAGCCACGAACAACCTGATTGGCGGCACCGTTCCCGGCGCGGCCAACTACGTTTCAGGCAACAATCTCTATGGCGTTTGCATCACCGATCCGGGCACCAGCGGAAATGTGGTCGAGGGTAATTTCATCGGCACCGACCGCACCGGCACCAACGGGGTCGGCAACTATGACAACGTGGAACTGCAAAACTCCGCGACCGGCAATTTCATCGGCGGCACCGGCGCCGGCGACGGAAATGTCATCGCCTATGCCGGTTTCGCCAACGTGATTTTATACGACCCCGGCACCACCAATAATTCCATCCGCGGCAATTCCATTTACAACAACCCCTCCCAGGGCGTGGGCATTCACCTGGTCGGCTATAATTTTTATCCTTACGTCACGTCCAACCACGTCGGCTTCGTTGCCGGCCCGGATAATCTTCAAAATTTTCCCGTCATCACCAACGCCTTCGGCTACGCCGCGAGCACCATCCTGCTGGGAACATTGAACAGCGCCGCCAACCAGGGCTTTTCCATTGATGTTTATTGCAGCCCCGGCCCTGATTCCTACACCGGCGGCTATGGCCAGGGCCAGTCTTATGTCGGCACCGTCAGCGTGACCACCGACGGTTCCGGCAACGCGAGGTTCGCCTACACCAACACCGCCGGCAATTACGCCGGACAATACATCACCACAACCGCGACGGATGCCAGCGGCAATACCAGCGAATTCAGCTTCGCCGTGCCCGCCACCAACGCGCCCGCGCCGTCCGCGCAATTCGCCGCGCCCTACGCCTGGCGCACCAACGGATTCGTTTTCAACCTCGCGTTCGCGACCAGCTTCAGCTACCGCATCCAGGCCGCGACGAATCTGGGCACCAATCCGATACCGTGGATTGACCTGACGAATTTCACACCCGCCAGTGTTTCGCTCCTGTTCACCGACCGCACCGCCACCAATTTCCGCGTCCGCTTCTACCGCGTCGTCTCGCCCTGAATCAGGTGGGGCGAACGTCCCCGCGCGCCGAAAATCCATAATCCTTCAGGAAATATTTCACCGGCGCGATGATTTCAACCGGCATCCGCGTGAACGGATCCTTGTAAGCCAGCCGCGCCGCGCGCAGACCGAATTCCAGCCTGCCCGTCCGCCGCCCGTAAAGTTCATCGCTTACAATCGGGCAGCCCGACTCCGCCAGATGCACGCGGATTTGATGCGTGCGGCCCGTCACCGGCTGGCATTCGATGAGCGTCAATCCCGGAATCTTTTCCACGACGCGAAAATGTGTTTCCGATGGCTTGCCATTTTCTTCATCCACAATCATCCGCGCGACGCGCTGCGGGTCGGGCGCGAGCGCGAGCCGGCAGGTCCATTCCATTTCGCGCGGCTCAACGGCGGTGACCGCCAGATACATTTTTTCCATCCGCTGGGTCTCGAACATTTCGCCGAGCGACTCCACCGCGCCGGGGCTTTTGGCGAACAACAGCACGCCGCTCGTGTCGGCGTCCAGCCGGTGGACGTAGCGGAGGAATTTCAGGCCGCGCGACCGCGCCCAGAAATCGCCGCCCGCGATGGACGACGTGATGGCCGCCTGCAAATTGCGCGACGTGCGCTGCCAGGTGTCCGGCACGAGCATCCAGCCCGGCGGCTTGTCCACCGCCATGACCGCGCGATCCTCGTATAAAATCCGGATCGGCTTGCAATCCGGCAGTTCGATGGAATTGGGTCTGGCCATTTGCCGACTCTACCGGAATCCGGATTCACCGGCAAAATCTTCCTGCAAAATTCAAACGCGCGCGGCGCAACTTCTGTTTGCCGCCGGTGTTGGAAGCGGTATATTGAAACCATGATGCGCGTCGGGAAAATCGCGGTATGCCTCGCGGGCTGGCTGGCGTTGAACGCCGGCCTGTGCGCAGCCGGCCTTGCGTCCATCAACGATTCAACCAACAATCCGCTGCCGGACAATCCCTACGCCGCGATTGTGATCCGAAACATTTTTGGCCTGGTTTCGCCGCCGCCGCCGCCGGATCCCTCCATTGACGCGGCAAAAAATCTGCCCAAAATCACGCCCACCGGCATCCAGTCCTTGTTCGGCCGTGTGAAGGTGTTGTTCAAGGTCGCCGGCGCCCCCGCCAAGCAGGGACAGCCGGCCAAGGATATGTTTTATATTTTGAGCCAGGGCCAGCGGCAGGACGACATCGAAGTCACAAAAATTGACGAAAAGAACAGCATTGTCACATTCAACAACCACGGCATCACGCAGGAATTGCCCCTTGTCAGCGCGCCACCTTCCGGCGGCGCGCCGGCGGCAGCCCCGCCCGCAGCTGGGAATCCCGGCCCGGCGCCGGGCGTGGCCGCCACCGGCAACAACAGCGGTCCCGGCGGCATCATTCGATTTGGCGGGGGAACCGGCGGACGCGGCGGCGGCGCGGGAAACGGCGCGAATAATCCCGGCGGCGGCGGCGGAAACGGCGCGCCCGGCGCGCCCGGCGGCTTGAATTTCGGGGCTTCCACGCAAGGGCGCACTTATCAACCGGAGGCTTCAAACATGACGGCGGACCAAACGGCCATCGTGATCGAGGCGCAACGTGCGGTGCTGATGAACAGCCCCAATCCGCCATACCCGGCCGCATTGCTTCCGCCCACGCCGCTGACAAGATTCAACACGCCCGACGGCAGCACGCTGGATCCGTGATCCAACCACCCTGTCACCGCGCCGAAAACCGGCGGGCGCGCAATTGCATTTCATCCAGAAACGCCCCGAGCAGCGGCGTCTTGCGGCCGCGCCACAGCGCGCCGATGACCAGCGGCGGAAACCCGTCCAGCGGCAGCACGCGCACCTTCGGCGGAAATGTTTTTTCCGGAATCGCCGCCGAGACGCCGATGCCCAGGCCGCTGGCGACGTAGGTTTCAATCAAGTCCACCGAGCCGGCCTCGATGCTCGGAAACCAGTCCACGCCGAGTTTGTTGAGCCGGGCTTGAAAATTTTTGCTCAACGGCTCGCCCGGCGGAAAACAAATCAGCGGCTCGTCAATCGTGTCGCGCCGCCACAGATCGCCCGCCGATTTCACGGCGCTGTTTTTCGGGACGAGCAGCACCGGCGGCAGTTCCAGCAGCGTCAGCGCGTGGATGCCCGGCGCGGGTTTCCGTTCCATCACCGTGACGGCCAGGTCAATTTCATCGCGTTGCAGCAGCGCCTCCAGTTCCGCCGGCGAGCCCTCCCGCAGCGACAGCTTCAGCCCGAAAAATCTTTTCCGCACGTTTTGGAACAGATCCGGCAGATGCTCGCGCAGCACAATCGTGGCCGCGCCGATGCGGATGCGCCGCGCCCGTCCGCCCTGGAGTTCGCCCGCCACTTTTTCGAGGTTTGAGAAAAACGGCTGGACGAACTGGTGAAGTTTTTCGCCTTCCGCCGTCAGCGCGAAGGGCTGCCGGTGAAACAGTTTGACGCCGAGGAATTCCTCCAGTTGCGCGATTTGCGAGCTGACCGCCGGCTGCTGGATGCCGTAGGGGATGTTGCGCACCGCCGGCATGATGCCGCCATGCTTCGCGACGTAATAAAAAAGTTCGAGATGATGGATGTTCAAGGCGTCCCCCGCTTCAGGCATTCATGAGCGCCTGGATGGATTCGATGAAATCGCGGATTTGATACGGCTTGGGCAGGAAACGATCCGGCTTGGCTTGCTCGTTGGCATAAATGTTTTCATCCACCGTGCCGCTCAAGAGGATTGATTTCTGCCGCGGATTGACGCGCTTGCATTCGCGCACGAGATCCAATCCATTCATTCCGGGCATCGCGTAATCCGTCACGACCACCGCCGGCCGGGCCGCCGGATATTCCGCCAGCGCCTGCTTCGGGTCGTGGAACGTCCGCACGTCAAAACCCAGCGGCTGGAGAATGGTCGCGGCCAGTTCCAGCAGCATCGGCTCGTCGTCAACCACAAAAATCGTGGCAGCCGAACCGCCGGTTTGACTGGATTTGGTGAAGCTCATGTCCAAAAGCAATCAAATCAAACACCCGCGCCCGGCGGTTGGCAAGTCTGTTTCGGAGAAAATTATTCACAACCACGGCCAGCTCGTGAAACGGCGTGATTCTGCCGTTTGCGGGCCTTCGGCAGTTGAAACCGGTTTTTCGGGCAAATGCGCAAAATTTCCATTGCACCCGCCGCCTTCCTGCCGTAAATTTGTCCCGGCAAAAGGGGAGTTAATGTCAAGACAGACCGTTGCGGTTATGAAAGAAAAAATAATGCAAGCGTCAAATCAGAAAAAGGCCGCGAGCGTGACAGGCCGGCGTCGCGCTGGAAAATCGCTTGAAAAAACCGCCGCCGCCGCGGCGCCGGAGGCCAAACCCAAACGAAAAACCCTGCTCGCCCGCGTCGTGAAAACGGCCAAAAACATCCTGAAACCCCGGCGTTCCCCGGTCCGGCCAAAAACCATCGAAGTCCCGCCGATTTTGCTGGAAGGCGACCAGCCCGCGCCGTCGCCCGCCAGCGGTCCCGGCGAAAAATTCTCGCTCGGCCCCACGCCGCCCGCGCAGCATTTCGAGACGGCGGAAACCGAACTGCCCGAGGCCTATGGCACCAAAAAGCTTTCCCTCACCGCGCGCGACCCGCACTGGCTCTATGCGCACTGGGATTTGACGCGCGAGCAGCAGGCGAAGCTGAACGTTAAATCGGCGGACGGCCACCTTGTCCTGCGAATTTATCCGGTCCGGCTGGAGGGCCATCCGCTCCACGAGGTTCACGTGCATCCGGAGTCGCGCCACTGGTTCCTGCACGTCGAGCAAGCTGGAAATTCCTACGCCGCCGAACTCGGCTATTACAGCCCGGTGGGCCGCTGGATGCGGATTGCAACCTCCTCCGCCACCGTCACGCCGCCCGATGCGGCTGCGGCGGAAGCCGAAACGGAATTTGCCACGATCCCGGTTGAATTTCCATTTGCCCGGCTGATGGAAATCATTAAAACCGCCGTGTGCGAAAACCTGCCGCTGGCAAAGGCCGTCGAGGAACTCCGGCGCGGCGGCCACCCGGAATTGCCGCGCGCCGTTCCCGCCCCGTCCGTGCAATGGACACCGCAGCAGCAGCAGGCGCTGTCGAAAATCATCAGAATTGACGAGGTGCGCCGCGTCTGGATGGGCTCGCTCGAAATCACCGAACTCATCCGCCGTCGCCTCGCGCATGAAGTCTCATCGTTCGGTGTTTCATCCTTTGGCGTTTCCAGTCTTTCGAGTCCGTTTGGCGGCGCGGAGCAGGCGAAAGGATTCTGGTTCAACGTCAACGCGGAACTCATCATTTACGGCGCGACCGAGCCGGGTGCGAAGGTCACGCTCGGCGGGCACGAAATCAAGCTGCGCCCCGACGGCTCGTTCAGCTACCGCTTCTCGTTGCCGGATGGAAAATATGATTTGCCCGCAGTCGCCGTTTCCGCCGACGGCACGGACGGACGCGCGGCGAACCTCAAATTCAGCCGCGAAACCGAATACCTCGGCGACGTCGGCGCGCATCCGCAGGACCCGTCGCTGGAGCCGCCGCTGCCGGAAAATCTCTGATTGCCATGGACGCGCCACCCCGGGGAGCATTGATGTTCGTCCGTTTTGTCGCCGCCTGTTTCATGGGCATGAGCGTGGTGGAACTGGCCTTGTATTGGGCCGAATACAAATTCCGCCAGATTCCGGTGAACGCCCTCTTTTCCGCGCTGTGGATCATTTTATTTCTGGCCGGCGTCGTCATTTTGATCAAGGCCAAAGCCGTCGCGGACTGGATTTCAGACAAGCTGGAATAACCGGCAGGAAATGACTAAACCATAAATCCGAATGACTAAACAATTTTCAATGACCAATAACGAATGTCGAATGAATATCCGGACTTCATTTCGCCATTTGTCATTCGAGCTTCGTGATTATTTAGTCGTTAGGGCTTCGTCATTAGTCATTTCACGGCAGACGTTCCGCGGCAAATTTCCGGCATAATTTCAAGGTCATGCAAGGCTATCTCTCACTCGTTCTGCACGCGCACCTGCCATTTGTGCGCCACCCGGAGCATGAACAATTTCTGGAGGAAAACTGGCTGTTCGAGGCCGTCACGGAAACTTACATCCCGCTCCTGCAAGTGCTCGAAGGCTGGCGGCGCGACGGCATGGCCGCGCCGCTCACGCTCTCGCTTTCGCCGACGCTTTGCTCGATGCTGCTCGATCCGCTGCTCCAGCGGCGTTATGAGCGGCACCTGAACAGCCTCATTGACCTCGCCGAAAAGGAAATCCATCGCACGCATTGGGACCGCGCCTTCCGCGAACTCGCGTGGATGTATCACCACCGGCTGACGACCATCCGCGACTCGTGGGTCTTGCACCGTGGCGATCTTGTCGCCGCGTTTCGGAAATTTCAGGACGAAGGCCGCGTCGAAATCATCACCACCGCCGCCACGCACGGGCTGCTGCCGCTGCTGGCGAACCATCCGCCGTCCGTTCGCGGGCAGATTTTCACCGCGCGCGACCATTACCGCGCCTGCTTTGGCCGCGACCCGCGCGGCATCTGGCTGCCGGAATGCGCCTACATCGCAGGCATCGAGACCTTTGTGCAGGAGGCAAACATCCGCTGGTTCATCCTCGACACGCACGGCGTCCTGCACGCCCGCCCGCGCCCGCGCTTCGGCACCTTCGCGCCGATTTACACGCCCAACGGCATCGCCGCGTTTGGCCGCGACTACGATTCCTCGCGGCAGGTCTGGAGCAAGCACGAGGGCTATCCCGGCGATCCGCGTTACCGGGATTTCTACCGCGACATCGGATTTGACCTGGATTTTGATTACGTCCGCCCGCATTTGCCGTCGCCGGACGCGCGCGGGTTCACCGGCCTCAAGTATTTCCGCATCACGGGTGGAACGGGCGAAAAGCAGATTTACGACCGCGGCGCCGCGTTGCAGGCCGCGAGCGGGCACGCGCAACATTTCCTCGACTGCCGAGCGGAGCAGGCGCGTCAGATGGCCGGCCTGCTGGACCGCCCGCCGCTCGTCGTTGCGCCGTATGACGCCGAATTATTCGGCCACTGGTGGTATGAAGGACCGGAGTTCCTCGACTACCTCGCGCGCAAACTTTGTTACGACCAGACAGTCATCTCGCTCATCACGCCCGGCGAATACCTGACGCGGCATCCGACGAACCAGATTGCCACGCCGAGCGCTTCAAGCTGGGGCGAGGAAGGTTATTTGCGAGCGTGGTTGAACGACAAGAACGAGTGGATTTATCCGCATTTGCAGGTCGCGCAGGAGCGGATGAGCGCGTTGGCGAAGAAATTTTCCAAGAGGAAATCCATCACCGATCTGCAGAAGCGCGCATTGAAGCAGACCGCGCGCGAACTGCTGCTGGCGCAGTCCAGCGACTGGCCGTTCATATTGCGCGCCGGCACCAGCCCCGATTATGCGCGACGCCGTGTGAAGGACCACCTGCTCCGCTTCATCGCGCTGCACGATCAGTTGTCCGCCACGAGCGTGGACGAAAAATGGCTGGCCGAAGCCGAGTCGCGCGACAACATTTTCCCGGATGTGGACTGGAATTATTGGAAGTGAATCACCGTGGGTCTGCTGCCCAACCTAGAAAGCTAGGCGGCATCATCCTAGAAAATCCAAAATCTCCCGTTATTCATCTGGCTATCTTGCCGGCACATCAACTCATCCCACTTGGTTACGGCTCAGAATAGTGCCAACTCTTTGCGCTTCTCCGACCGACATGAATTCCAAGAGAAGCCCATACTTCGTCTCGGATTCCCATTGAGGCTTGTAGCCATACTCACCAATCAAGCTGCACTTCGCTACGATCTTTTGTCCATCCATGATCCAAACTGGGCGGCGCAACAATAATCCGTCTTTGACTAACGCATCAACATCGGTCTCCTCCATGTTCTGATAAGGAAGACCAAGCTTTGCGCCGTCAATATCCTTTGCGCCCGACATAACGCTCACGCCGTTATGGTCAATCTGGGAAATGGAAATGATAATTGGCGCCTCCAAAGACAACTGCTGTGCAATGCCCGCGCGTCCCCCGCAAACGATTAGCCCCAGAGCCACAATGATTTTTGCAACTACGGCTATCATGGATTTAGAGAAGCATGTTTGGAAATGGGCATCAAGAAATATCGCACGAGGTTCATCCAGCAGTCAGGTCACTCCACCCGGGCAAGGATTGGAATTATTGGAAGTGAATCACCGCTTGCAAAGCCGGTGCGGCGCGGTAGATGCCGGTCAGTTGCAAGCACAAGCGGAACGCCAGGGCAGTTTTACCGTCCACAACACTGCTTGTATTTCTTGCCGCTGCCGCAGGGGCACGGGTCGTTGCGTCCGACTTTTGGACCGGTGCGGACAGGCCGGGCTTTTTCCGACACCGCTGCCGCTGCTTCGCTGACGACATCGCTGGCCTTTGGCTGTGCGCCGCCGGAACTGGCGGTGGTAGTGCCGCCAAACGCGCTGACCGACTGGTGCAATGTCTGCTGCGGCACGCTGCGCAGGAAATTCTCAAACGCCGCCATGCTCGAGGCGCTGCGGAAGATGTTGTTGCAGATCTGCGTCTTCACGTTGACCATCAACTCGTCGAACATCTTGAACGCCTCCGCCTTGTATTCCACGAGCGG
>CAYYWB010000073.1:0-11685 GCA_964475285.1 uncultured Bifidobacteriaceae bacterium
CCGATGAACTTGATGGGCAGGCCGAGTTCCTTCTGGATGGCCACCACCATGCCGCCCTTGCTCGTGCCGTCCAGCTTGGTCACGATGAGGCCGGTGAGCGGCACGGCCTTGTGAAATTCGCGCGCCTGGTTCAGCGCGTTCATGCCGGTCGTCGCGTCCAGCACCAGCAGCACTTCGTGCGGAGCGCCGGCGAGCTGTTTACCAATGACGCGGTGAAGCTTCTGCAATTCCTGCATCAAATTATGCTTCGTGTGCAGGCGGCCCGCCGTGTCAATGAACAGGTGATCGGCCTTCCGCGCCTGCGCGGCAGTGACGGCGTCGTGCGCCACGGACGCCGGGTCCGCGCCGTAAGCGCCGGCGATGACTTCAATTTTCAATCGCGTTCCCCAAAGTTTCAATTGCTCGATTGCCGCGGCGCGAAACGTGTCGCACGCGGCGAGCAGGACGGTTTTCTTCCGCGATTGGATTAAATGGGCCAGCTTGGCGGCGGTGGTGGTTTTGCCGGTGCCGTTCACGCCGACGATGGAGACTACGGTCGGGCCGCTGGCGGCTTTGAGCAAATCCGCCTTGTTCGACGAGAGATTCTTTTCAACTTCGGCGCGCGCTATGGCGAAGACGTCGTGGCCGGTTGTGCCTTGCGATTCGTAGGCGGTTTTGACGGCGGCGACGATTTGCTGGGTTACGGCCAGTCCGAGGTCAGCGGCGATGAGGGCGGCTTCGAGATCCTCGATGGATTCGCCGGTCAACTTGGGCGAGCGCGTGACGATGCGTTTGATTTCGTGGACGAGCTTGCTGTGCGTCTTGGCGAGGCCGGCTTTGAATTTGGAAAAAAGTCCCATGGTTTAGCCGAGGGTCGAGGGTCGAGGGTCGAGAGCCGAAGCTGCGCCCGTTCCAGCCTTCGACTTTCGGCTCTCGACCCTCGACTTGAGTTTTTCGACGTGCTCGTAAGGCAGTTTGACGCCGCCGATGAGCGGCTTGCCCTTGCTGAAGCCGTGGCAGTCGGAGCCGCCGGTGATGAGCAGCTGGAATTTGTCGGCGATTTCCAGATAACGCTCGGACATCGCGGTCGAATGCTTCGTGTGAAAACATTCGATGCCATCCAGCCCGGCGTCCACCAGCGCGGGAATCACGTCATCGGTCCGGTTCAGCCCCGGATGCGCCATCACCGCGAGTCCGCCGGCTTGATGAATCAACTCCATGCCTTCCACCGCGGACATCCGGGCCTTGGGCACCCACGCGGGCCGGCTTTTTTTCAGAAATCGCTCGAAGGCTTCGTCCAGATTGGAAACCAGCCCGGCCTTCACCAGCGCGCGGGCGACGTGCGGACGCCCGGGCGACCTGCAATTGGCCAGCGCAAAAACGGATTCGACCTCAAGCGGCACTCCCAGTTCATTTAGCCGCGCGGCCATTTCGCGAATGCGCTGCTGCCGGACGGCCTGGAACCGGGCGATTTCGGTCAGGAGCGTTTGATTTTGCGAATCCAAAAAATAACCGAGGATGTGAACCTCCGTGTGGTCGTGTTCCGCCGTGAGTTCCGCGCCGACGATGAACTCAATCCCTGCCGCAGCACACGCCGCAGCCATCCGCGCGCAGCCCTCAACCGTGTCGTGGTCAGTCAGCGCCATCGCGGCAAAGCCGAGCCGCGCGCCGTGCCCGGCCAGTTCCTCCGGCGTGAACGTGCCGTCGGAAAACTGCGTGTGAAGATGTAAATCCGCGAATTTCATTTCACAATCCGGGCGGGACGCATCAACTCGCCCTTGATTTTGTCGAGGATGCCGTTCACAAACTTCCCGCTGTCCTGCGTGGAAAATTTCTTCGCGATGTCCACCGCCTCGTTGATGCTAACGACGGGGGGAATATCCTCGCGGTGGAGCATTTCGTAAATCGCGAGCCGCATGATGTTGCGGTCCACGGCGGCGATCCGGTGAAAGTCCCAGTTTTTCGCGTGGGCCTTGATTTGCTCGTCAATCGCGTCGCGGTGCTGCAACACGCCGCGGATGAGCGGCTCGGCGAACAGCCGCGTCTCGGCCTCCCCGGTGGTGGGCGGCGGAAGTTCAACCTGCTGTCCCCAATGCGCCGGGCCTTTTTCGTCGGCAATGGCCGCGGCGCGCTGCGTGTCCCAAAATTCGTTCAGCGCCCGCTCCAAATCCTCCGGCGGATTCAGGTCGTGCTGAAACAGGAATTGCACCGCGTGTTCACGCGCTTCGCGTCGTTTGCCCATAATCGAAGTCTAACGTCCAAAGTCCAAAGTCCAAAGTCTTAAATGAATTTCAAAGTAACAATGCGCTCGACTTTGGACGCTGGACTTTGGACATTGGACTTAACATGAGCAAGGTCACGAGACTGCTGCACACGCGCTACCGCGTGAATGATCTGGAATGCACGGTGAAATTTTACCGCGAAATCCTCGGCCTCGAGGAAATCAAACGGCACAAATCGCCGCGCGGCTCGGAACTGGTCTTTCTCAAGGCGGCCGGCAGTGAGGAGCAGATTGAAATCACGTTTTTCCCCGGCAGCGGCCCGGTGCAGGTGCAACCGGATTTGACGCATCTTGCGTTCGAAGTGGAGAGCCTCGAAGAATTTGCAAAACACCTCGCGAGGCACGGTTTGAAATACACAGACGGCCCGGCCACCACTTCCACCGGAACCGTGTTCGCGTTCATTGACGCGCCGGAAGGCTACGAAATTGAATTGATCCAAAAAGGCAAAGGCGGCTGCTGATTTCCCCAGCTCCCAACTTCCATCTCCCAACTCCCAAATAAAAATGAGCGTTTTAATCGTCGGTTCCACCGCGCTGGACTCCATCAAAACCCCGAAGTCCGAAAATCCGCGACTGCTCGGCGGCTCGGCCAGCCATGCAGCCGTCGCCGCAAGCTTTTTTTCGCCTGTCAAATTGATCGGCGTCGTCGGCGAGGATTTTCCGAAGAAATACATCGAGCTTTATCGCCGGCATAAAATTGACTTGAGCGGCCTCCAAATTCTGCCCGGAAAAACGTTTCACTGGTCCGGCGAATACGAATTGAACATGAACAACCGCCGCACGCTGCTGACCGAGCTTGGCGTGTTCGAGACCTTCACGCCCGTCCTGCCAAAGGAGCACCAAGCCACGCCGTTCGTCCTGCTCGCCAACATCGCGCCGGCGCTCCAGCACCACGTCCTCGACCAGATGCGCCGCCCGAAATTCGTCGTGGCCGACACGATGGATTTGTGGCTGAACATCGCGCTGCCGGATTTGCTCAAGCTGCTGCCGCGCATTGACGGCTTTGTGCTCAACGACAGCGAGGCCGCGCAACTCGTGAAGGAGGACAACATTTTCGTGGCGCTGAAGAAAATCCACAAGCTCGGCCCGAAATACGTCATCATCAAAAAGGGTTCGCACGGCTCAATCCTGTCCGGCCCGAAAGGTATTTTCATCTGCCCGGCGTATCCGCTGCACACCGTCGAGGACCCGACCGGTGCTGGCGATTCCTTTGTCGGCGGCATGATGGGCTGGCTCGCCGCGGCGAAGGGTTCGATTGACGCCAATATCCGGCGCGCGATGGTTTACGGCAGCGTCACCGCGTCATTCTGCTGCGAAGGCTTCGGTTTGACGCGCACGACAAAAACCAAACGCGCCGACATCGAGAAGCGAGTAAAGGAACTGGAAAAGCTGACGAAGTTTTGAGACAGAATTGCCAGAATTTTCAGAATTAGATTTTGTCCATTCTGTTGATTCTGTCGAAATCAGTTCACAAACTTCGGTTCGAACACCGGGCCGAGCCTGTGCTTGTCAAGCAACTCGCAGAATTTCGCGATGCCGCGCTTTTCGTCCGAGCCGAGGTGGAAATGGACCTGCCAGCCGAGATAATCCTTGCGGAAATCGAGGTCGTAGGCCGGATGATTGCGGATGATGACTTCCAGTGTTTCCATCCCGAAATTCTTCGTCTCGCGCAGCAGCCGGCGCAATCTTGAATTTACAATCCCCCGCCGCAGCGCCCACACGGCATAGACAAACGGCAGGTTCGTCAATTCAAACCACGCCGTGCCGAGGTCGAAAATCTCGTGCTGATGCGGCGCGCGCTGGAAATCAATCGCCCGGTCGCCGATGAGCAGCACAAAATCCTTTTCCGCGGCGGCCTTGTAATCTTCCAGCGGCTTGAACTCCGGCTTCAACCCGCGCTCGCCCAGCAGCACCTTCAGCAGATTCACGCTCGTGAGCGACGCCGTGTCGCAAAAAATCTCCTTCGCCTCCTCCAGCGGTTTTTTGTGCGCCAACAGCACGCTGTAGACCTCGCCGAGCGACGCGATGGCGATGCCGTCGAGGATGTCGTAGCGGTCGGTGAGCAGCACCTCGGTGATGCTGACGAGCGCGGCGTCCAGCTCATCGCGGCGGAGCAGCTCGGCGAGGCGCGCGGGCGTGGTGAAGACGATCTGGTCCTCGATGCCGCGCGTGAGCGGCACGGCGTTGAGAAATTCCACCGACCCGACGCGGAACGGCGCGAGCGAATCTTCCAGGCCGGATTCCCGCTCGCGGTTCAGCGCCCGCTGTTCGAGCTTCAACCGGAGCGCAATTTCCTCCGCCGACTCCGGCGGAACCATGCGCAGTCTGGGTGTGTCGTCTGACATGCGCGGGGATTTTATCCCAAAAACGCAAAAGCGTAAAATCAAACTGAACACCTGCAAAAACGACCCGCAGAAACTGGCCGAATGGGTCGTCGCCAGCCACGTGGAAAAACACACGCCCGTGCCGACCCCGGTAACGCTCGCCAAGAAAGCCGCCAAAGCCGCCGCCAAGGCCGCGAAAAACAAACCGGCAACGCCGTAAAACACGCGGCTAACGATTGGAACCAAGCGGCCTTCGGCAACGGAGGCCGCTTTTTAATTTCACACTACCACTGACAAAATCATTTTGGGATGGACGATTGGGGCAATTGGCGTTTGAATCTCACGATATGCCAAAACCATTAAAATTAAAATTCGTGGGTGACGGGACAGCTTTTAATTCTCACAAAGCATGGATTGTTTTAGGCGTCCGCTCTACTGACAAAGATGGCGATCTCCTTTTATCTCCAGAATGCGCAACTGCATCTCAAGTTGAGGCCGCCGCCAAATATCTTAAAAAGAAGCTGGATGAAATCGTTAGCAGTGCAAAAATGAGGTTTCCGAAATAAATTTAAACTGAGCCGCCGTCTTTTAATTCGTGATCTGAAACCAATAATATCCACCATGAAATGGAAAATAATTCTGAGATTTGAAATGACTGGAGCCAGCACTCGCAGGGGCAGGAAACCGACTTTGAGAGATAAGGTAATCAGACCTTTGCTCAAGGAAATGGGCCTAAGGCAAACAAAAGCTGAAACATGGTGTAGCGATGAGATGAGTTTGGAAGTCGCGGCTCGGAAGTTGCCGGAAATATTGCGGATATTCGCCGAACCAAGAACTGTCCCAAATACGTCGGGCGAACTAGGTCATTTGTTCCTTTACATCGAACGGTTATGATTTGCTAATAAACTGGCGATATGAAAATGAAATGGTGCGTGGTGGGTTTTCTGCTGTTCATGGTTATGGCCATTTGGCCAGTATCACTCTCCGGGCAGACATTCGTGTGGACACAGACAAGCGCGCCAAACAGCTCTTGGATTGGAATTGCTTCATCTGCTGACGGGACAAAACTGGCGGCCTGTTTTGGCTATGCAGGAGGTGGTGTTTATATTTCAACAAACACCGGAAGCATATGGACGAAAGTCAACTCACCATCCGTCCCAAATCCATGGCAAAACTACGCAGCCATGTCCTGCATTGCATCGTCGGCAGACGGGCGAAAATTAGTCATTGGCAGCAGCAACACAGGATATTCCACAACCAACTCTGGTTACGTTTACGCTTCAACCGACGCTGGTTCTACTTGGACACAGGCGAATATCTCCGGCGCATGGTGTTGGGAAGATTGGAGTTCTATTGCATCCACGTCTAATGGAATGACTGTGTTTGCGACAGGCTACTACAACATTTTTGCTTCAACAAATTACGGTGTTACTTGGCAGTTTTGCGACCCCAGCCCAAATCCACCGAATCCGCGTGGTCATTGGAAAACTGTCGTTTGTTCTTCCGACGGAATGAAGCTACTCGCAACCGACCTCATTCAACTTTTTACGTCCACAAATGCAGGTGCCAATTGGTCTCTGACCAGTGCCCCGAGTAACCAGTGGTCTGCCATTGCATCGTCTGCTGACGGAACGAAACTGGTGGCGTGCAATGATTATTCAATTGGGCGCATTTATACCTCAACAAATTCAGGACTTAATTGGATGCCGACAAGTGCGCCCAGCAATACTTTTTGGTCGGCGGTCACTTCATCGACTGATGGAACCAAATTGGCTGCTTGCTCTTATTCCGGCAATATCTACTTCTCGACGAATTCTGGTTCCACGTGGACGAGCAATTCGTTTCCGACATATGTCAAAGGAATGGCGACATCCGCGGACGGAACAAAACTGTTCGCGGTGTTTTACGGCGGCGGGATTTCAATCGGGCAATTGGTAGTGCCCGCGCAGAATTATTCTGCGAATTTCAATGGTTCCGGCGTGAACTTGCAATTCACTGGCGCTCCAAGCTGTCCCTATGTGTTGTTCGCTACAACAAATCTAAGTCCGTCGGTGTTTTGGCAGCCAGTCGTTACAAATTCGACTGACGCCAGCGGTAGATGGTCATTCACTGATACAAATTGGAGCCAATACGAACAGAGATTCTACACCGCTTCGCAATGAGCGTTGAACCCAAGCGCGGACGTGTCCGCGCACTCCAAATCACGACGGGCGGTGGTAGCCCTGCAAATCCAGCGTCACGTGCGCGTAGCCGATTTCCTTGAGCGCACCGGCCACGCGCGTGGCCACGCCGTCGGCCAGGAATCCCGGCATTTCCTTTGGCCCGACCTCGATGCGGGCCAAAAAAAGTGCGGAGTGCGGAGTGCGGAGTGCGGAATTTCCCGGCGTGCGGATTTCACTCCGCACTCCGCGTTCCGCATTCCCCATTTCGTGGTGCCTCACGCGCACGTCGTGAAAGCCGAGATCGCGCAGCACATTTTCCGCCGCCTCGATCATCCGCAGCTTGTCCGTGTTCACCGTTTCGCCGTGCGGAATGCGCGAGCTTAGGCAGGCCATTTGCGGCTTGTCCGCCGTCGGCAGGCCGAGCTGCGCGGACAGCTCGCGGATTTCCGCCTTCGTCAGGCCGGCATCCTTGAGCGGCGCGCGCACCTGGAATTCGCCCGCCGCCTTTGCGCCCGGCCGGAAATCGCCCGCGTCGCTCGCGTTCTCGCCGTAGGCAATCACCGCAAATCCCTCTGCCCGGGCGATGTCCGTGAGTTCATCGAACAGCTCGTGTTTGCAAAAATAGCAGCGGTTGGTTGGGTTCGCGGTGTATTCGGGATTTTCAAACTCCGCCGTCTTCGCCACGCGCACGGGAAACTTGAATTGCTTCGCGATGGACAGCGCCTCGTCGAGTTCGCGCCGCGGCAGGCTGGGCGAGTCGGCAATGACGGCCAGCGAGCGGGCGCCCAAAACATCGTGCGCCACGCGCGCCAGAAAAACCGAGTCCACGCCGCCGGAATAGGCCACGAGACAGGAGCCGTAGCCGCGCAATTGCGCGCGCAACGCTTCAAATTTGTCGGCGGTTGCAGTCATCACTTCAATCCTTTGGCGTTTTTGACAGCCATTTCGTAAATCTGTTTCAATGGAACTTTCGCCTGCGCCGCCGCTTTTTTGCATGATTCAAATTCCGGCGCCTCCTGAACCACTTTACCACCGAGCCGCCCGATTTTCACCGTGATATTGCCAAATGGCGTTTTGACCTCGGTGAATTCCCGGCGCAATTTCCGCCGCTCCGCCAGTTGGCGGCGCACGCCAAATGCCGTCGTTTCGCGCAAAATCAGTTCCGCGAATTTGTCCGCGTCGGCTTCCGCGCACAGAACCGTGAGCAGCACACCCGGCCGGCTTTTTTTCATCTGGATTGGCGTGTGAAATACATCCAGCGCGCCGGCGGCCAGCGCCGTTTCGACAAATGCGCCCAGAATTTCCGCGTTGATGTCGTCCAGATTTGTTTCCAGCACCACGATGCGGTCGGTTTCCCAATCCAGTCCCGACGCGGCGGCTTTGGACTTTGGACTTTGGACTTTGGACTGTTCGCCGAGAATCGCCCGCAAAACATTCGGCCGCGTCTGGTTGTCGCGCGTGCCGAGGCCGAAGCCGATTTTTTCGGCGGCCAGATTTTCCATCGGGCCGAAGCTCTCCGCGAATTCCGCCAGCAGCGCCGCGCCCGTGGGCGTGATGAGTTCGTTCGGCTCATCGCATTGCGTGAGGCCGATGCCGCGCGCGCCGAGGATGGCGAGCGTCGCGGGCACCGGAATTGGAAGCCGGCCATGCACGCACTTCACCCAGCCCGTGCCTTCCACCACCGGCGCGGCCAGCACGCGCGGCTTGCCGAGCAGTTCGAGCGCGATGCACGCGCCCACAACATCCACGATGGAATCCACCGCGCCGACTTCGTGAAAATGCACTTCATCCGCCGGCAGCCCGTGGATTTTCCCCTCCGCCTCGGCAACGCGCTTGAAAACGGCGACGGATTTCTGTTTCACCCACGCGGAAAGTTTGCTGTGCGAAATGAGCTCTTTGATTTCGGAAAAATTCCGGCTGTCGTCCTGCTCGTCGTGATGATGGTGATCGTGGTCGTGATGATGCTCGTGGGGGTGATCGTGGTCGTGCGAATGTTCGTGGTGGTCCACCAGATGCACGTCGAACTTGACTCCCTCGATGCCGGATTTTTGTTTGCGCGCGACGTGGAGATGATAGCCGCCAAGCTCCAATTTTTCCAGTTCGTGTTCCAATTTATGCGCATCCACGCCCAGATCAATCATTGCGCCGATGAACATGTCGCCGCTGATGCCGCTGAAGATGTCGAGATAGAGCGTTTTCATTTGTCTGACACGAGCGCGTTGATCTGGCTTGCCGCGCAGCCCGCGCCGAAGCCGTTGTCAATGTTCACCACGGTCACGCCGCTGCCGCAACTGTTCAGCATGCCCAGCAGCGCCGCTACGCCGCCGAAGCTCGCGCCATAGCCCACGCTCGTCGGCACCGCGATGACCGGCTTGGACACCAGCCCGGCGACGACGCTCGGAAGTGCGCCCTCCATGCCGGCGACCACCACGAGCACGTTCGCCTTTTGAATCGTTTCCAGCCGGCCCAGAATGCGGTGCAGCCCGGCCACGCCCGCGTCCGACACGCGCTCGACGCGATTGCCCATGATTTCCGCCGTCACCGCCGCCTCTTCCGCCACCGGCAAATCGCTCGTGCCCGCGCAAATGATTGCGATGGTTCCGGGTCGCTTGGACAGCGGCTTTTTTTCGATGGTGACACACCGCGCCAGTTCGTGGTGGACGGCGAGTTTGAATTTCTTGCGCAATTTCCGCGCCTGCTCCTGCGTGACGCGCGTGATGAGGACGCGCTGCTCGTGTTTCAAGAGACGGTCGGCGATTTTCAGGACCTGATCCGCCGTCTTGCCCGCGCCGAAAATGACTTCGGGAAAACCCTTGCGCAACGCGCGGTGCGTGTCCACCTGCGCGAAGCCGAGGTCGGCGAGCGGCGCGGACTGGAAAGCGCGCAGCACCTTGTCCCGGCCGGTTTTGCCGGCGCGAAATTCCTCCAATAAACGCACTGCTTCAATGGTAGTCACGCGCCGAAGATAGCGCAGAAACCCCCTCCCGTCACGCCGGAAAGCAAATGGGGTTCGCAACGGTTGCAGGCTGAACGCCCCAACAAACTGATGCTTTGAAACTTCCAGGAAACCATCCATCCGCCGTGGTGGCGTCTCGGCAGAGCGCCGCAATTGTCTCTTATTGAAGAATCCGGCTTTCTGCCGAAAGCCGCCACGCTTCTTGAGAATTATGGCTGGCGGATTGCGCCGTCCGTATCCATCCGGGCGACGAGCGGGAAAATATCGCGCTGGAGGCAGAACGCCACGTCGTCGCGCAATTCGGGAATCGCCAGCAAGCGGCGGGCATTTTCGGAATTGCGCACCGCCGCCGACAGATTGGACTTTGCCTGATCCCACGCACGCCGCGCAATTTCCGCCGCGTTGGATAATTGGGTTGGGACGGCGCGCTGCGCCGTCCGATCATCGCAGCGCGATGACCCTGTCGCCAGAATTTCGCACAAGGCGCCGGCAGCCAGAACGTCCTCATCCGCCCGGTTCTCCCGCGTGCCGGCGCAGACCAGCAGCAATTCCGCGGGTTGAAGGTGCCGGATGAATTCCGCCGTCGCGCCGAGATTCAAAAAGCAACCGGCCAAAACGGTTTGAGCGCCAACGCAGGCGCGCAATGCGCGGGTGCCGTTGGTGGTGGTGGAGACAATCGTCCTGCCGCGCACCATTTCCGGCGTGAATTCGCGCGGCGAGTTGCCGAGGTCGAAATCCGTTCCGCCGGTTTGCGCGGCGCGGATTTTCAAGCCGTCGCGCTCGCCGGCGAGGAGGACAGATTCCGAATTCCGAATTCCGAGTTCCGAATTTTTGAATGCCAGCGCCTCGGAAATTTCGGCGGCGGGGATGACGGCGATCGCGCCGTTGCGCAGCGCGGTCACGAACGCGCTGGTGGCGCGCAGCACGTCGAACACGACGCACGCCGCGCCGCGCAAATCGCGCCGGGCGAGCGCGGGCAGTTCCGCCGGCGTCAGGATGGCTTCAATTTTCATTTTCTGTCGCGCAACAAATGATGCCCGCAGCGGTTGGATTTTATGAGATTGGCATCATTGTGCAATTTCCAAGCGAGCGATGTCGGGGTGTTTGCCGAAATAGTAAACGCGAACCTGCAATCCAGTTCGGATGACGCCACTCTGATTAAAACCATTCTGGCTGCTGCCAGCCCAATACACGAATTCATTTCCATTGACGACAAACGCCTCGTCTGTATGCCTGTGCCACTGCACATGGTGGAAATCGGTGACAGTTCCCTCTGTGACGCTGCATTTAGATTGCTGCAAAGCCGATCGAAGTTTCAAATAATTCTGGTAATTCAAAACGAAACCAAAGATTGTAAATAAACTGAAAAAACATAAGAATAACATTGTAGGAATCTCTTTGAGTAGAGAACCAAAGCCGGTGCGCAGTTTATAAAACAGAAAACCGATGGTCGAAGCGGTTGCAACCATTCCAATAACCAGTTCACCCCAATTACGGAAACCGCTCTGCGTTACATCGAAGATGACATTGTAGTGCATTGCTTACATCAACATCGCGCCGCAGTGCGCGCACGACTCTGTGCATAGCTGATCTCTCCATCTGCGGCTTTCATGAGGCTGATGAAAGCAGACCCGCAAATTTCCATCAAGGAAAAGCTGTTTCATTTTCCCAGCCCCAGTGGTCAGGCATTCCAACCGGACATCCGGTTTTGATTTCAAATTTGAAATTTCAGATCTGAGATTCAAGCCGGCGTGGGATTCCGGCGTGTTTCCGCCTCGGCTCGTTTCTCGGCGGCGCGGCGGGCTGGATGATTGGCGGGCAGGTTTCCCAACAGCTTTTTCTCAAACGCGGCCGCGCGCTGCTTCTGGTCCTGTTCCCTGCGGACTCGGTCGTTGAGGTGGCGCTGGCCCTTGATTTCGGGATTTTGAAGCGAATCCGCCCAGCCGCGCAACTGGCGCGAGCAGTTTTCGGCAGTGGATTTCA
>CAYYWB010000074.1:0-11632 GCA_964475285.1 uncultured Bifidobacteriaceae bacterium
CTCCGCACGCTGCCGGCGGATTTTTGATTCAAAACAATCCCATCCGCTGGTAGTGCTGTTCGTCCTTGGGGAACGGATCGGTTTCGCGGAACGGGTTGCTAACCTTTCCTTGGCTCCGCCCGTCCATACAATTCGCGTGGTGCCGCGTCGAAATACTTGAACAGCGCCGGGCACAACCAGCCCTCCATGTCGTATTGCGGCGAATAATACCAGTTGCCGCCATATTCCCCGCGCCGCCACTCCAGCTTGACGTTGTAACCGGGAAATGGCGCGGCGGAAAAAAGCAGCCGGAAGCCTTTCGCCGCATCGGGAACCGAGGCGACCAGTTTGTCAATCATCGTGTCAATCCCGGCAACGAACGGCTCGCGAACAAGTCCGGTTGCGGGGTCGTCGAAGACCCACATGCCCTCATACTTGTAGGGTGCGATGACTCCAATGGCGTTCATGGTGTGGTGCGTGTTTGATACGCCCCAAAGATATTTGAATGATTGCTGTCATCATAGTTCAAAACAATCCCATCCGCTGGTAGTGCTGTTCGTCCTTGGGGAACGGATCGGTTTCGCGCCAGCCTTCGAGTTTCAGGTCGGCAATGATGTGCTGGCGGGCGGCTTCGGCGGCTTCATCGCCCCACAATCGCCGCACTTCCGCGATGCCGGCCAGATGATGTCGCTTCTTGCGGTGGCGCATTCCGTAGGGTGGCTGGCCGGCAAATTCGTCCAGCCATTGATGCACCTCGGCGTAAGGTTTGCCAAAACGCTGCTGCGTCTCGGCGCAATGTTGTTCAAAGGACGGCATACCGGCACGGATACCAAACCAGTCAAGTTTCTTCGTTTTCCGTGCTTACCGGCTTGGCGTCGCCCTTCAACGCGGCCATCACGGCGTGCCATGAAAGGATCGCGCATTTCACGCGGGCTGGATATTTGTGGACGCCGGCGAACACCGCCAGTTTGCCCACGTCGCCCTGCACGTTGCCGGTCATGACCATTTCGTGGACCTGCCCGAACATTTTTTCCACGTCGGATTTCGTTTTGCCTTTCGCAAATTCCGTGAGCAGCGACGCCGATGCCTTGGAAATGCAGCAACCGGAACCGGTGAAGCTGATGTCTTGGATTTTGTCGCCGTCCAGCGAGAGAAAAAGCTTCAACTGGTCGCCGCAGAGCGGATTGCGGCCCTGCGCGGAGCAGGTCGCGGCGGGCATCT
The DNA here is from genome assembly GCA_964475285.1 of uncultured Bifidobacteriaceae bacterium. Classification (GTDB taxonomy): domain Bacteria; phylum Verrucomicrobiota; class Verrucomicrobiia; order Limisphaerales; family UBA11358; genus UBA11358. Next base: position 1,201 of record CAYYWB010000074.1, read on the forward strand.
CGTGGAAATTCCGCGGCTGCTTGCAGTGGTCCAAAATGACCTGCTGGTAAAGGTCGTTGATGTCGTCAAACATTTTCGTGATTCGTAATTCGTGATTCGTGAATGGCAATTTCACGCATCACGCATCACGGATTATTTTCCGAGCAAATGCGGGTTCGCTTCGAGCCGGGCCCACACGAGCCGGTCAATCACCTCGCGCGCCGGTTCGCATTTCACGCGCTCGATGATTTCGCCGGCAAAGGCGTGAATCAGCATCCGGCGCGCGGTCTTTTCCGGGATGCCGCGCGCGCGCAGGTAAAAAATGGACTCGTCGTTCAACTGGCCGATGGTCGCGCCGTGCGTGCATTTCACGTCGTCGGCGTAAATTTCCAGTTGCGGCTTGGTGTCGGCGGTCGCGTCGTCGGAGAGCAGCAGGTTTTTGTTTGTCTGCTTCGCGTCCGTTTTCTGCGCGATTTGATGGACGTAAATCCGCCCGTGAAAAACGCCCTTCGATTTGTCATCGAGGATGCCGTTAAAATACTCGTGGCTGGCGCAATGCGGCTGGGCGTGCTCGACGATCATGTGATGGTCGGCGAGCTGCTCGCCGCGCGTCAGGTAAAGACCGTTCAGAATGCACTCCAGACCCTCGCCCGCGAGCTTCGTGCGGATGTTCGTGCGCGACAATTTCGCGCCGAGTGCAAAGGAATGGACGCTCACGCTGCTCGCGCGGCCAAATTCGCCCGCAATCGTCGCAATGTGAAACGCCGCCGCTGCTTCGTCCTGAAGCTTGATGTGCTCGAAGGCGGCGTTGTCGCCCGCGACGAGTTCCGTCACGGCGTTCGTGAGATACGCAACGTTGCCGGTGCTGATGTAGCTTTCCACAACCGTCAATTTGCTGTTCGCCTCCGCGACGATGAGGTTGCGCGGCAAAATCGCCTCGCCGCCGTGTTTCGCGGACGAAATGTAAATCAACGACACCGGTTCGGCGACCTTCACCCCGGCGGGAACAAAAATGAAAGCGCCATCGGAGAAAAACGCCTGGTTCAGCGCGGCGAAGGTGTTGTTCGCCGTTTGCGCATATTTGCCGAGATATTTTTCGACAAGCGCGGAATCCTTTGCCAGCGCGGCGGAAAGACTTTCAATCCGCGCGCCGCCGGAAACCGGCTTGAGGCGCGAGAGTTTCGCCGAGAAAAATCCGTTCACGAACACAAGCCGCTGGCCGGGCAGCCTGGCGAAGGTGGATTCGTCAATCACCTTGCTTTCCGCGCCGTTGACAGCGACTTCGCCTGCGAGTTGAAACGGCAGTTTCACAATCGGCGCGACATTTGTGAAGCGCCAATCCTCGTCGTGCAGCGTGGGAAAACCCTGGTCGGCAAAGCTGGCGATCCCGGCCTCGCGCAGCGACACCAGCCATTTCGGCGGGTGCGATGCGGTTTCAAACTGCCGGAATTTTTCAACAATCGGGCCGGTGGCCAGGCTCGAATTTTTTTGCGTCATAATCAACTTCCTGTCGGACGGACAGTCTTCCACGCAATCGGGCCGCGTGCAAGTCTGGAGCGCGCTTGTTTTCGCGGTTGGAACTGGCATTTTGTCTGCCATGTTATCACAGGAAGAAATCCAAAATGCGTTGAAGTCCGTCAAATATCCCGGCTATTCGCGCGACATCGTTTCCTTCGGCCTCGTCAAGGAAATCTCCGCCGCGAACGGCGCGGTGAGCGTGGCGCTGCAATTGACCTCGCCAAATCCCGAAGCCGCGCTGCAAATCAAAACGGAAGCCGAGCGCGTTTTGAAAACGTTGCCCGGCGTGAATCAGGTTCGTGTCGAAGTGCGACAGCCCGCCGATGGGAAATCGGCAACCGGAGCAAATCCATTTGCCGGTCAAAAAGGCGTTCCCGGCGTGAAGCGCGTCATCGCCATTGCCAGCGGGAAGGGCGGCGTTGGCAAGTCCACGGTGTCCGTGAATCTCGCCTGCGCGCTGCAACATCTCGGCGCGCGAGTCGGCTTGCTGGATTGCGACATTTACGGGCCAAGCATTCCGCTGATGATGGGTGTTCACGAGAAACCGACCATCAGCGCGGAATCGCGGCTCGTTCCGCCCGTCGCGCACGGCGTGAAGGTGATGAGCATCGGATTGTTGCTCGCCGACGACCAGCCGGTGATCTGGCGCGGGCCGATGATTGCGAAAACGATTGACCAGTTTTTGATGGCGGTCGAGTGGAGCGAACTGGATTTTCTGCTGGTGGATTTGCCACCGGGCACCGGTGACGCGCAGCTTTCGCTCTGCCAGACCGTGCCGCTCGACGGCGGCGTCATCGTGACCACTCCGCAGGAGGCGTCGCTGGGCGTCGTGCGCAAGGGCATCGCGATGTTCAACAAGGTGAACGTGCCAATTCTCGGCATCGTGGAGAACATGAGCTATTTCACCACGCCGAACGGCGAGCGCGTGGAAATTTTCGGCCACGGCGGCGGCAGGGAGGAGGCCGCGCGGCAAAATGTTCCATTCCTCGGCGAAGTGCCGATCTTCACCGAAATCCGCGAGGGCGGCGACCGGGGAATGCCGATTGTGGTTTCCGCGCCGAATCACCCGGCGGGCAAAGCGTTCGTTCAAATCGCGGAAACACTGCGGAAAAATCTGAAATAATTTAGCCACGGATGAAACACAGATTGAACACGGATAAAAATGGCTTTGCGTTCACGCTGGTTGAACTTCTGGTGGTCATTGCCATCATCGGAATTCTCGCAGCGCTTTTGCTGACGGCGGTTTCACAAGCCAAAGGAAGAGCGTTGCGAATTCAATGCGCCAACAACGTGCGGCAACTCGGATTGGCTTTGCAGGAATTTGTGACTGACAATCATGTTTATACTCTGTTTATCAACGACTCAAGCAAAGGCAACTACTCCGAACATAACGCAAGTTGGGTGGCCGCTTTGCAACACAGTCAACTTTCAATATCAACGAATCGCATCTCTCCTAGCCAATATTTGATGCAAGGTGTTTGGAAATGTCCTGCCTTCTTTAAGCCATCTTCTTCTCCTCAAAATAAAGTGTTCTTCAGTTATGGTTACAACGCCTACGGCATGATTACGCCAACCGCCACCAATTCACTCGGCCTTGGAGGACACAATATCCGGGATGCGAAGGGTTCGCGTATGCCTGCTCCGCCGGTGAAAGAATCGGAAGTTGCCAATCCAAGTGAAATGATGGCAATAGGTGATGGATTAGTGGGTAGCACTATTGTTATTAACGACGGTAGCTTTAGTTTATCGCGAACCTATGGCTTAACGGATGATTCCGGGAGCACCAAACGAAGTAATGCTCGCCATCAAGGCAAGGCCAACGTGGTATTTTGCGACGGCCACGTCGAATCGCCGACGCTGCAATTTCTTTTTGAAGACACCAGCGACGCCGCTTTGGTTCGCTGGAACCGCGACCATCTGCCGCATCGCGAAAAACTTTCGCCGTAAAATTCAATCCGTCGCAATGGGATTGCGCCATTTCAAGCCGCGAAAACGGGCGAAGTCCGTGTCGCTGGACTGCAGGACGCAATTATGTTCCACCGCGAGCGCCGCCAGGTGCGCGTCGGAAACCAGATTCGCCGTGGCATTGCCGACGCGCAGCATTTGCTGGAAAATTTTCCAGTGATTTTCCGCCGGCTGGATGAGGCGGACGCATGGCTGGTCAAGCCAGCTTTGCACGCGGTCGGTCGCTTCAGCGAGCGTCATGGAACGGCGATGCAAACGCGGATTGGTTCCGATGCGAATGAAGGCGTTGATGACCGGCCAGCACAAACAAACGGGTTCTGTGCCGCTCAACTCATTTACCCACCACTTGTCGGCGGCGGCATGGTGAGGAGACAAACCATCCGCAGCGTAAAGCAGCAGGCTGGCGTCCACCAAAATCATTTGTAATCTTCCCCTTCAATCTGGGCCAGCAACTCGCCGATGTTGTCGTAGCTGTAGCCCGGCTTCAGTCCGAGTGGCAGCGGCTTGCTGCGATACGGCTTGGCCGCCGCCGGTTTCAAGACTTCATCCAGGCCGATGCGCAACGCGGAGTTGATCACGCGCTTGAACGGCTGTCCCAGCCTGGCCGCGCCGCGCTTCGCCTTCGCGGCAACGTCGGCATCAAGCGTCAAGGTGGTTCTCATACAGACATCATGATGTTTTTTTGATGAAAGTCAACCTGAATCCTTTCGGACAGAAGCGGCTGTTTGAAGGATGTTGCGGTTCATTTTTCTATTGCGCGTTGAGCCGCGAAGATTTAACGTGGGAGCAACAATTGAATTTCACTATGTCGAACGCTGGAAAAGAAACATCGTCGGCGAACGATTTGCTGAAGAATTCGTCGCTCTACCGCGAATTTCAGGCGGAACGCGAGGAAATCCTTCGGCACAAGTGGATCGAGTCGGAAAAGGCCGGGCGCGACATCGGCTTTGAGCAGGCGCTGACGGATTGGATCATCAAGCACCGCGCAAGCTGGCGCAAGGCCCGCCACGCCGCCGCCACGAACTGAAAACACCGTTCCTTTAACGCCGCCCCGCGAGGCCGCGAAGGAAAAATGAAAACCAAACGCGCAACGCGAATCGCCTCCGCAAGCCGGCGGAGTTGGTTCGCGTTTTTTCTTTTCCGGTCGTCCCCGTCGCCGTTTCCGTCCTCGATTTTTGAATTTTCGATTACGAGGATGACGACGAGAACGAGGAGGATTCTGCAAAATGCCTGAAACCACGATCATCCTTGACGCCATCGCCATCCAGCGCGCCCTTACCCGCATCGCGCACGAGATCGCCGAGCGCGACGAGCATAGCGCCGGGGTCGCGCTCGTCGGCATTCCGGTCGGCGGCGATCATCTCGCGGCGCGGCTTGCGAAAATCCTCGCCGGCATCTGGAATCACGCGGTGCCGGTGGGCATTCTCGACGTGAACATGCACCGCGACGATCTGGACCAGCGCGCCGCGCCTACGATTCATCAGACCATTATCCCGTTTGACGTGACGGGCAAGACGGTCGTGCTGGTGGACGACGTGCTGTTCAGCGGGCGCACCACGCGCGCGGCGATGGACGCGCTGAACGATTTTGGCCGCCCGAAAAAAATCCAACTGGCGGTGCTGATTGACCGCGGCCATCGCGAACTGCCGATCAAGGCGGATTTCGTCGGCAAAAATGTGCCGACCGCGCCGGATGAAAAGATTTCGCTGCGGCTCGTTGAATCCGGCGCGGCGCAGGACGAGGTGATTTTGCAGAAACAATGAGCTGGACGCGCAAACATCTGCTCGACATCGAATCGCTCACGGCGGACGAAATCACGACCGTGCTCGACACGGCGCGGGCGTTCAAGGCCGTCGGCAAGCGCGCCATCAAAAAGGTTCCGGCGTTGCGCGGCAAGACCGTCGTGAACTTGTTCGTCGAGCCGTCCACGCGCACGCGCATCAGCTTTGAGCTGGCCGAACAGCGGCTGTCCGCCGACGTCATCAATTTTTCCACCGAGGCGTCGTCGTTCAAAAAAGGCGAGACGCTCAAGGACACGGCGCTGAACCTTCAGGCTCTCAACGCGGATTTCATCGTCATGCGCCACAGCGCGTCTGGCGCGGCGCATTTTCTCTCCCGCGTGCTGAAGGCCAGCGTCATCAACGCCGGCGATGGCGCGCACGAACATCCCACGCAGGCACTGCTCGACACGTTCACGATCCGCGAACGGAAGGGAAAAGTCGCCGGACTGAACGTGACGATTCTCGGCGACATTCTTTACAGCCGCGTCGCGCGCTCGGACATCTGGGCGCTGACGAAGCTCGGCGCGAAGGTCACGCTTTGCGGGCCATCAACGCTCGTGCCGAAAACGTTCGAGCAAATGGGCTGCCGCGTCACGCACGACGTGGACGAGGCGATTCGCGACGCCGACATCATCAACCTGCTGCGCATCCAGCACGAGCGCCAGCGCAAGACGATGTTTCCGAGCATCGGCGAATATACGCAGCTTTTCGGCCTGAACAAGGCGCGGCTGGCCCTGACGAAGCCGGATGCGCTGGTGATGCATCCCGGTCCGATCAACCGCGGCGTGGAAATCGACAGCGAAATCGCCGACTGCACCCGCTCGTTGATTCTGGAGCAGGTGACCAACGGCCTGGCTGTCCGCATGGCGGTTTTGTTTTTGCTGAACGGCGGCAAAGGTCCGCAGGAAGTGGCGGGGAACTGAACCGGCTCACTTCTGGCCGTTCAACCAGACCTTCGAAATTCCGCCGCGATTTTCACGGGCGTAATTCGGGACGGCCAGCAGCGGGCTGCCGTCGGCCCATTTGCCGGTGATGGCCATCACGCCGTCCAGCAAATCGCCACGCCACTTGATCGTGAGCGGATCGGAGCCAAGCGCGAGGTTGAGGTCGGGCTGGTCGGCGCTTTCGACGTTGTAAATCAGCGGGCCATAGCGCAATGCGACGCGACCGCGGTCTGCCGCAACCTTTTCATCGGCCTTCACAATCTGAACTTTCATCGGCAGCACGAGGTCAATGGTGTCGCCCGCCTTCCATGTGCGCGTAATGACGGCGTAACCATTTTCAATTTTCGGAGAAATTGTTTCACCGTTCACCGAGAGCGATTTGAGTCCGCTCACTTCCGGCGTTGGCGAGTAAAGCGCGCTGGTCGTGCGGTTCGGCACGCGGACATACACCGTGAATTTTTTCGTTTCCTTCGGGTTCACCGTGATGGCGACGATACCGCTCCAAGGATAGTCGGTTTTTTGCACCATCTCAACATCCGTGCGGGCGACTGTTCCGACGTTGATGGTGCTGCCGACGAACAGATTGACGTAAATGCCGTCCGCGCTTTTCGCGTAAGTCCACGTCGGGATCATCAGCAGTGTGCGCGGGATGTTACCGACGCAGCACGGGCAGGCGTGCCAGGGATAGCGCGCCTTGGTTTCAACCAGCGGGTTGTCGTAGTAATAATTTTTGCCCGCCAAGTCCGTCGAGCCGAGCAGCGCGTTGTAAATCGTCTCCTCGTAAAGGTCGGCGTATTTGGCGTCGTGATATGCGAGGTTCATCTTGTATTGGAAGAAAATCAGGCCGCAACTGGAGCACGATTCGTTGTAGGCTTCGTTGCGCAGCGAATAATTTCCACCGAAGCCCTCGGAGGTTTCGCCGCTGCCGATGCCGCCGGTGACGTAATATTTCTTGTTGATGAGATTGTCCCAGAGCGACATCACGGCGCTTTGGTAATCCAGGTCGTGCGTTTCCGCCGCGACATCCGCCATGCCGGAGAATAGATACGAAGCGCGCACGGCGTGGCCGACGGCTTCGTATTGCTGCTGAACGGGCAACTGGCTCTGGTCGTATTCCGTGCCGCCACCCCGGCAATCGAGGAGAAATTTTGCGAGTTGGATGTAACTGTCGCCGTGGCCGCCGCCCTCCATGTCGTTCACGAAACGCCCGAACCGCACGAGTGCCTGCTCCATTTCCTCGTGGCCGTCGAACCATTCCTTCTTGCCCGGCCCGATGTTCGCCACCCAGCAGTCCGCCAGTTTTTTCGCCGCGTTGTAAAGCCGCCTGTCCTTTCCGCCGGTGAGCGTGTAGTGATTGATGGCCGACTCGATGAAATATCCGGCGGTATAGCCCTCATGATTGCCGCGGGCCGCCGGCGACCATCGCTCGCGCCAGATGTTGGTGTTGCGGAGCGTCCACGCGGTTTGCAAATAGCCGTCCGGCTCCTGCGCGGCGAGGATTTTCGGAATCCAATCGTCCAGCGTCGCCTTCATTTTTGCCTGCGCGGCGATGATGTCCGGGTCGCCCTGCGGATCCACCATCAGCGCGATGCACATCGCCTCAACCGTCTGATGCACCCATGCGTTCGCGAAAACGTAGCCCTTCTGCGGCGCGTGCGGTTCGCCGCGCAACGCCTTTGCCGCCTCGACAAAATTGTCAATTCCGCCGTCGCCCTGGCCGGGCGGAATGTCCGTGCGGTTGATCTGGTCAATGCAATGCGGAATCCAGTTCACGATGAGCGCCTTTGCCCGCGCGTTCCACAACAGGCTGTCAATCTTGTAAGGCTTCGTATAAACCACATCCAGCCGCTGCGCCGGCGGCGGAGCCGCCACCTTCACGCGCAACGTGGATGACGCGCTCAAATTGCCATCGCTCGCAGTCAGCTTGAGAACATAATCGCCCGGCTTTGAAAAAATCGCCGTCGTGTTGAGTGCGCCCGCGTCTTCAAATCTCGCGCTGCCCGGTCCGGAATCCTTGCCCCACAAAACTTTCGCCGACGAATTTGGCTTCAAAAATTTTACCACGCCGGACAAATACGTTTCGCCGCCGAGCATCACGTCGCGGTCCACGCCGCCGGAAACTTTCGGCGGAAAATCCGGCGACCTGCCCGAATCCAGAACGCGCCACTCCAGAATGCCCGTGGAAAAATTGCCGTCCCCGTCCATTTCCAGCCGGAGCTTTGCCGTCGTGATTTCGTCGAACGTCGTCACGTCGAACTGGTCGCCCGCGACGCCGAGGCCGCTGGCGTTGGGCGCCCCGACAAATTGATTTCCGTCCCAGAATTTCAGCCGGCACGCCGCCGGCAGACGAACGCCCTGCCGGTCGTCCCACCAATAAACTTCAATCTGTCTGGTGCTGACGGGCCGGCTCCAGTCGTATTCCACCCATTGCGTGCCGGTGCGCGGCCAGTTGCCGTAGGAGCCGCGCCGGTTGTCGCGCGAATTGCGCGGCGCGAAGCCGTCGTTCAGCGCCGCCAGCGTCGTGTCGCCCGAAACATAAGAACCCGACGGCGTCGCCACCGCGGCGAGATTCACGGTTGCATTGGAATTCTGCGCGCGCAAGCCGTGAGGGCATGAAATCAAAACGCACGCGGCAAGCAACAGCCGGGTTTGACGGACTTGCTTGAATTGGGAACGCATGATTGTCTGGATACTGCTTCCGGTGACGCAATTCAAGCCGCCGAAGCGACAAAATTTCCGGATTCAGCGCACGCCAGCAAATATCGGTTGCTCCGGCGATGCTAATACGAACCGGGCTGGCTGTCGCCAAGTCCCTTCACGATGGCGACACTGGCCGAGGTGCCGAGGCGGGTCGCGCCGGCTTCAATCATCGCCAGGGCCGTCTTCAAATCGCGGATGCCGCCGGAGGCCTTGACGCCGAAATCCGGGCCGACCGTGGCGCGCATCAATTTCACGTCGGCCACCGTCGCGCCGCCGGTGCTGAAGCCGGTGGACGTCTTCACGAAATGCGCGCCGCTTTCGACGACCATCCGGCAGGCGCGGATTTTCTGTTCGTCCGTCAGCAGGCAGGTTTCCAAAATCACCTTCACCGTGTGCTCGTCGGCGGCTTCGACCACGTCGCACAATTCGCGGAAAACGTATTTGTCGTCGCCGTCCTTGAGCCGGGCGACGTTGAGCACCACGTCAATCTCCTGCGCGCCGTCGTCAATGCCCGCCTCGGTTTCAAACCGCTTGGCGTCGGTGGACATCGCGCCGAGCGGGAAGCCGACGACGCTGGCCACCTTCACGTCCGAGCCTTCCAGCCAATGCCGCGCCTCGGCCACGCGCGAGCCGTTGACACAGACGGAGAAGAATTTGTGCTCGCTCGCCTCGGCGCAGAGCTTCTCGATGTCCTTGGCGGTGGCGTCGGCCTTCAAAATCGTGTGGTCAATGAAGGCGGCGAGTTGCGTGGCGGATAATTCAGTGATGTTCACGGCCATTATTTAGCCACAGATGAAACACGGATGAAACACAGAATTTTCAAATGACGCTGTCAGGCGAGGCGTCTTGGACGGCAACCCATTTGTCGCCACAATCAACACCGAGGAGGCTTTGGGGTTGGCAATGGCGACTTGTCATGTGCTAGGGTCAAGGATGCACATCCCTTGCTTGTCTCGGAATTCTGAAATCCAAGCATCCTTGAAAGGGGCGAGGTGTTCCTCACCAATTGCGCCATGAAAAGAGTCAAACTTCTTTGGCCGCACGCCACCAAATCTTTTAAGGTATTTCCGATGGCCCGTAATCACCAGCTTTTGGAGCGCCTTCAACGATATGACATAAAACCGGTCGCCACCATATTGAGGAGATAAAGCAACAAACACACAAACAAGTTTATCTGGAAGTGGAACTGGACGACCAACCACTTGCCTTTTTCCGTCAAGCCGAATATCAACATAGTGACGGACATCGAACTGCCATGAGGAACTATTCGAGGCTTTTACCTGCACAGGAATTGAGCGGAATGCCGAATCAGTAGCAATGATATCATACTCAGGAACATTACCTGAGAAGGTCGCCGCAACAAGACCCATGCGACCAAGCGCTGACGCGACGAGATATTCGCCAATTTGTTTGGTGATTTGATTTCCTCGTCCAGTAGCCATATCTCAACGAGTTGAAATTATTTCAGCCCAGATCAAACCTGCAACAACTTAATCTGCTCGCCGTCCTTCTGCACCGCCTCGCCGAGCGTTTGCGCCTGGCGTT
>CAYYWB010000075.1:0-11586 GCA_964475285.1 uncultured Bifidobacteriaceae bacterium
CGGCGGCGAGGTGTGGTTCGACGGCGAGCTGATCCGCAAGGACGGAATTTTTCTGGCCAAGGATTTGAAGCGGCTGAATCCGGCGAGTTTGAAATAACGGCGGCCGGATTGCCGCGTTTGCGGTTATTCAGAAAATTCAAGAAGCGAGGCTTCACGACACCCTGACGATTTTCAACAAAAACCGCTTGACCTGGAGTGATTACATATGTAGTCTTGCCGAAGATTACATTTGTAAGACAACGTCACACCATGAAATTTGAGCCAAGAATCAGCAATACCGAATGGGAGATCATGCGCATCGTATGGACGAAACATCCGATTACGGCCAATGAGATTTTCGATCAACTGACTGCCGCCGACCCAAGCTGGCATCCGAAGACGGCGCGCACGCTGCTTGCGCGGCTCGTGCAAAAAAAGGCGCTGGGCCATGAGGAACGCGGACGGGCCTACGTTTATTCGCCGTTGGTCGGCGAGCGGGAGTGCCTGGCGAACGCCAGCGAATCGTTCCTGCAACGTTTCTTTGGCGGCTCGCTCAAGCCGATGCTCGCCCATTTTGTGGGGCAACAGCGGCTGACGAAAAAGGAAGTGGAGGAACTGCGCAAGCTTTTGAGCGAAGCAACCGAGGACAAATCCAAACCGACAAGGAGCAAGCCATGGAAACGATGATGGAACGCTTTCTGGAAACACTGGGCCGCAACTCGGTCGAGGCCGGGGTGTTGGTGCTCGTGGTGTTGCTGGCGCAGTGGTTCTTTGGAAAAAGGATCGCGCCACGCTGGCGTTGCGCCTTGTGGCTGCTGGTCATGGCCCGATTGCTCCTGCCGGTGTCAGCCGGCAGCGCGGTAAGCCTGTTCAATTTGTTTCCCCACTTGCAAAACGCGCAACCGGCGGTTGCATCCCGTCCTGTTCCGCAAGAAGCCGGACAAAATGCCGTTCAAAACACCCTGGCTCGGCCGGCCGCGGGACCGGCACCAAGCGAAGCTCCGCCGGCGGTCGCACACAACCCAAACAGCGCCACGGAATCACCGATTCCCCCATTGCCGGTCAATTTCAAATCTGAAGCGAGACCAGTCAATTCCACCGCGACTCCGGCGAAAATTTCCCGGCTGACGGTTCTCTTTACCGCCTGGTTTGCGGGATTTCTGTTCTTTGCCGGTTACGTGCTGGTGAGTTCTTTCCGCATGCGCCGACGGTTTGCGAAATTGAAACCGGTAACTGACTCCAGTTTGCCGGCGCTGTTGCGGGACTGCCGCGAACGTCTTGGGATTCGCAGCGACCTGTCGCTTTCGGAAAGCCCGGACATTGCCACGCCCGCGCTGTATGGATTTTTGAAACCCAAGCTCCTGTTGCCGTGCGGATTTATTGGCCGATTTTCGGCAAAGGAGCTGCAATTCATTTTGCTTCATGAACTGGCCCACGTGAAGCGGCGCGACATTTTGCTCAACTGGCTTGCCGCCATCCTTCAAATTCTACACTGGTTCAATCCGCTGATCTGGTTCGGCTTTGCCCGCTGGCGGGCGGATCGCGAACTGGCCTGCGACGCGCTGGCACTGGAAACGGCGGGCGCGGGACAAAACCAGGAATATGGCCGGACCATTTTGCGGTTGCTGGAGAATTTCACGCATCGCGCCGCGGTTCCGGGACTGGTGGGAATTTTGGAGGACAAGCGGCAATTGCAGCGGCGCATTCGCATGATTGCCAATTTCGTTCCGAACCGAGGATGGCCGCTGCTGGCGTTCCTGTTGCTTGGAGTGCTGGCCGCGATTGGATTAACGGATGCGCAAACTCGATCACCGGGCGATGCGCCGATGAATTTAACGGCGAAGCAGCCGGCTGGCGTTTCTTCAACCGCGACGACAACCAATGCCCACCGCATCAAGATTACCGTGTTGGACGCGGAAAAGGAAAATCCAGTTTCCGGGGCTGAAGTCACCGCCCCCTATTTGTCATTCCGCGACCCATCACAAACCAACGACTGGCGATTTGTTACAGATGAACACGGCGTGGCTGTGGTGACGGTGCCGCCAATGCCGGACCACCAGATGCAGAATTTCAGCATTGAAGTCAGCGCCGTGAAGCATCCGACCCGGGCGGTCATGTGGGTTTCTGATGCGGGGAAAGTTCTGGCGACCCTGCCGGATGGTTACACCTTCAAACTAAAAAGAGGCATCGCCATCGGCGGCTTTGTCCATGATGAACATGGCCAGCCGGTGGCGGGAGCAACCGTCATTCCCTGGGGCTCAGGTTATCGCGGATTCTCAATGGGCACGGGCCAGCAGTTGCATCAGGAATACTCCGAAGCATCGCGTTATGACCCCGCCGGAGTCGTCACGGATGACAAGGGCTTTTGGAAGGCGGAGAATTTTCCAGCGGATTTGACCGCAATCCGCCTGGATGTGGTCCGCCCGGGCGGCGCACGCAGCCAGTTTACCACGACGGCGGGAGAGCAAATGCTGTCCGTTGAAGCGGCAACCGAAATTTCCCTGAACGATTTGCAGGCAACCAACGTCACGCTGGAACTCAAGGACGGATACGCCATTCATGGCATTGTGGAGGATCAAACTGGAAAACCAATTCCTGATGCCCGATTGAAGGCGCGTGGCGGGCAGGTCAGCCAAACACCCATGTATGTTTTCACCAACAACCCGGACGGACGGTTTGAATTGAGTCACTGGACCGTGCCGCAATTTGTCCTGACAGCGGAGGCCGACGGTTATGCAACCAAAACGATTGTTTTATCTTCCGCCGACAGCACGGCGGAAAAACGAGTCGTCTTGACGCCGGCCAAAGCGCTGTTAGCGCGTGTGCTGGGAGAACGCGACGCACCCGTCGCCGGAGCCGAGTTCAGAATCATTGACTGGCGATCTGACAACCAGCTTCTCGATTGGCATGGAGTAACGGACGCAAACGGCCTCGTGGTTTGGACGAATGCGCCGGATCAACCGGTCAGTTTTTGGATACAATCAACCAATTATCCAGAGCGGGCGGTGAAATTGCTGGCGGACGGGACGGAAAAAGTGGTCCGCCTGCGCAAGGGCAGCGACCAAAGCATTTCGGTTCATTTGACGGTGACGGATGCCGATTCGGGCCGGCCTTTGCCCCGGTTTGATGTCGGGCGTGAATTTTTACAATGGAACCGTGCCTTCAGCGCGTGGGGAAATCCCGGCTCAAATGGTGAATTTCAGGCGCGGATCGCCTCGTCGGAATTTCAGCTGGGGACGGTGGACAACTTCAAACTTCAAGTCCGGGCTGACGGCTATCTGCCGTGGAGCAGTGACGGCCTTTACTTTGATGAAGGCGACCAGAATCTGACGGCAAAATTAACCAAAGGGGCTTCGCCTGCGGGCGTTATATTGCAGCCGGACGGCCAGCCGGCGGATAACGCAAAAGTGCTGCTCAACCTCGGCGTTGGTTCGGTGTTTGCCAACGCACCGGACAGGTATTATCCCGGCCAAGGCTCAATCACAATGCGAACCGACAAGGACGGCGCGTTTCATTTCGATGCGGCCGATGATGACAAATACATCGTTGTGACTCATCCCAGCGGTTTCGCTTCGATGACGGTTGGTGAATTGCGTCACGCGAGGGAGGTGCGCCTGCAGCCGTGGGCGGGCGTGGAGGGCGTATTGCGGGTGGATGGCAAACCGGTGGCAAATGAATCCGTGGATGTCAAGTCACCGGTCAGTTGGGATGATCTGGAGGGCTATAGTCTGGTGTTCACCACCAGCACGGATGCGGAAGGGCGTTTCACTTTCACCAATCTGCCGCCGGGCGGTTATGTTTTGTATCGGACGCCGCACGTCATTCCTGGCGTCCCGATCACTGAAAGCCATCGGCTGCCTTTCGATCTTCGTGCGGGTGAAGTCAAAAATCTCGATTACGGCTTTGGCGGGCGCAAAGTCACGGGGCATGTTGAATCCGATTCGAGCGTGGATTGGCAGAACGACCCGCAAGTGCTGGCCGTCAAGACACCGCCGCCACCGCCGGCGCCAACTTACTGGTCTTATGTGAACGCCGCGGAATTTCAGGAGGCTCGCCAAGCTTATGGCCATTCGCCTGAATTGCTGGATTACGAGCGCAAGCAGCAGCAATTTCAACTGGTCTTTGACGAGGACGGCAGTTTTCAAGCGGACGACGTGCCGCCGGGAACTTATGAGTTGCGCCTGCGGGTCACCCAGCCGCCGGCCAGCCCCAATGCGCGATTCTCCGGCCAGACCGAGGAATTAGGCTCACTGGTGCGTGAGGTGGTGGTGCCGCCCGGAACCGGAACTTTTGACCTGGGCACATTCACGATGGCAATTAAACTGTCATCAGGACAGAAAGCGGCACCGGCCCAATCGGTGGAACTTGAGGCAAAGACCCTGGAAGGAAAACCGTTCAATCTGAATCAATTCAGGGGAAAATACGTTTTGCTGGCATTCTGGGCGTCGTGGTCGGATCGCAGCATCGAACAACTGGCGGACTTCCGGAAATTGGAGGCCGAAATGAGACAAGACAAACGGCTTGTTTTTTTAGGCGTGAACCTGAATGACAACTTGGAAGAGGTTCAGCAGGTCGTTAAGTCACGGGATTATCAATGGCAACAGGCATGGCTGGATGCAACCAATCTGGCCAGTGCGACCGTCACTTTTAAGGTCAGTTCGCTTCCAGCAATTTGCCTGTTGGATTCCAATGGCCATGTCGTCGCGCGTGACCTGGCTGGAGATCGTATGCGCGCCGTTGTGCAAAGGGTTTTGCAAAATAAATGAACCATAATATGAAAACGATGCCAATAATCCTGATTTGGATCTGTAGCATGGTCGGAGCCGCCAGCCTGTTGGCCGCTTCTGGCGCGGGACCGGATTTGACTGGCCGTGTCGCGGAAACCAACGGCTCCCCGGTGGCCAAGGCGACGGTTTTCATTTACACCGCCGGGCCAAAGGAGGGCACGTCCAGCTTATGTCCCTATTGCTACGCGGACTGCCAGAAGAAGGCGCAGACGGACGCGGATGGCCGTTTCAAAATTGAATCGCTGGATCCGGCTTTGATTTTTCGATTGCTGGTTATTGCCAACGGACACGAAGGCGAATTTGTTTCAAAGGTGGACCCGACCAATGGCGAGCAAAAGGTCATTTTGAAACCCTTGAGCGAAGAGGCTTTGAAATCAAACCTGCGGATCAAAGGCATGGTTGTCGGCGAAGATGGAAAGCCGGTTCCCGAAGCCGTGATCAGTCCCGAAGGCGTGGGAATGGGACAAATCACACGCTGGGGCGGCAATGATCAGGTGGTGGAGCCGCTGGCAGTCGCCGACGAACAGGGACACTTCGTCCTCTTTTGCAAAAGCAATGTGGTGGACATGGTTTATGCCACAGCCGATGGACGCGGCGTGGCGGCACAATGGGTCAGCTTGAAACCCGGCGGCGATTATTTCATCCATATGCGTGAAGGTGTGACCGTGACCGGCCAGGTCACGCGCAACGGACGACCGTTGGAGGGAGTCTCGGTCGCCGTCACCACGACCGACCGCACTGCCGGAAATTTTTTTAATGTCAACGAAGTTGCCACCGACGGCAACGGGCGTTTTCAAATTTTGAATGTGCCGCCGAACCGCGAATTTGTATTTTACTCCAAAATGAGTTCGCTGCACGGAGACGGCGCGCTGCCGGACAAAATTCTCACCACCGGTGAATCCGGTGCCGTTCAAGATCTCGGCGAGCTTGCCGTTCAACCCGCGTTCAAAGTGACTGGGCGCATTGTCTTGTCGGATGGCAAACCGATTCCGCCCGGAACCAAGCTGCTGTTGAGCCGGGAAAAAGCCTGGGACAGCACGCAAGTCACGCTGGGCACTGATGGCGCGTTTGAATTCAAGGGCGTCCCTGCGGAATCGGTGAGTTTGTCGGCACGGATCAAGGGTTACAAGCTCTCCAAAAGCAATCCCAGCCTGGATTGGCTTAACGGACAAGTCCTTGGCCGTGTCACCGGCAACATGACCAATCTGGACTTTCTAATGGAACCCGGCGCCTGGCAGCCTAATCAGGAAGGCGACCTTCCCGATGGCGCGGACGCCTACCCCGTTGACAAGCCACTGCGTGGGATAGAACATTGAGAAAAAAGAATCTAATAGACTGTTGCGTCGCGTGTCATCATATCTGAAAGTGGCACATTCTTTAACCGATAAAATTTATGGCTGAATTCATATTCCCCTGTCCGCAGTGCGGCCAGAACATCCAGTGCGACACCGGCTATTCTGGAAAGCAAATCAACTGCCCGGCCTGCCAGCAGGCCATCGTCGTGCCGCAAGAACCGCATTCCGGCGTCACCGCCCCGCAGCCGGTTGCGGCGAAGCCGCGCACGCTGCGAAATATTCTGGCCATCGCGGCGGCGGTGGTGGTTCTCGCCGGACTTGGACTCGGCGGCTGGTTTGGTTGGTCGAAACTCAAGAATTACAAAGCCGTGCCAAATTTGGTCGGCTGGTGGAAGCTGGATGACGGCGGCGGAACCGTGGCAAAGGACAGCAGCCATGCCTTCAAGGGCAACGATGGGAAATTGGCGGGCAAGCCAAAGTGGGCCAAGGGCAGGAATGGCGGCGCGTTACAGCTTAATGGAAACCAGTATGTGTCTTTGGGCGATATTCTTCAGGGAAGCTACACGGAAATTTCCATCGCCTGCTGGGTAAAGCATGGCCAATCCCAATGGCAGAACATCGTGGAGAGAAGCATGTGGGACAATCCTGACGGCATTGGTCTGATGATGGATTACAACGGCACGTCAGTCACCTTCGGCCACTACGGACCCGCTTCCGCCAGGTCAAATGCCACCGTGCAGGACAACCAATGGCATCACGTGGCCGGCACCATGCGCCAGAGCGGTTCCGACTATGTCTATTCCATTTACGTGGACGGCAAACTGGACAACACCACGACCAATTCCATGGGACTTGCCGCGACCGGGCACGGCTGGGCCATCGGAGCGCGATATGACGGCACCTGGACTTATCGCGGGCTGGTTGAAGATGTCCGGATTTACGACCGCGCGCTTTCGGCCCCGGAAATCCAGGCGATTTACACGGGGCAAAAATAGCGGGCCGCCGCGCGTTTTTTCAATGACGTTTTTTCGCGGTCTTGGGAATGGTGGAGGCGGCGGGAGTTGAAATGACCCAATGTTTTCAATGGTTTTACGCGGTTAGGCAAAATCGTGCGTCGTCATTGATGATTGTGCGTGTATTTATTTTTCCTCTTTTCCGACTGTGATGCACAAAAACGCACGACAATGAAGTTTTGTTTTCCCGTTGCTTCCCGTTACGAAGGGGCGGGGGGGGCAGCTCGCGGCAGGGGTGACGGAGCGTGCGCGATGGATTCATCCGCGCGGAAATTTTCGGCAAAAGCGCGACTTCGGGCGCATCATCTCACCGGTGCAAATGCAACGCCCCGCGCCTGCCGCGTGGCCGGCGCTGACCATCCTTCAAGCCAGAATGTATTGGCCGGCCTTCCTTGTGCCGACGCGCTTTACCAGACCGGCTTTCATCAGAGGCCGCAGCAAATCCAGCGCGCCCTGCTTGGAGACGCCGAGCGCATCCCAAAGCTCGCGCGGGGTCATGCTCTTGTGGTCGCGGAGCAACTGCAAAAGCTGCTCCTGCTTTGGCCGCAAAACCAGTTTCTCCTGTCCCGGCTGGGCAGAAAGTTTCTGCACACGCGTCCAGACGCGCTCCAGCGTCAGCAACAAACCCTCGGCGCAGTATTCCAGCCACTTCGTCAAATTCCCGCCCTCGCGCCGCGCACGGTCCAACGCCTCGTAATAGCGCGGGCGGTTCTCCCAATAAAATTCGTCCACGGAAAAAATGTGATGCGTGTCGAACCCGCGCCGGTAAAGCTCCCACAACGCCAGCGCGCGGCCCGTGCGCCCGTTGCCGTCGGCGAAGGGGTGAATGGTCTCGAAACGATAATGCACGATGGCCGAACTCAACACCGGCGACAATTTGGCCGCTTCCTTGTTCCACCACATCAGCAACTCGAACATCAATCCCGAAACGTCGGCGGGCGGCGGCGGCACATAACGCCCGACGCGGACGGCAATCGTGCGATACCGTCCCGCCGTGCCCTGATCCATCACGTCGCCCGCCATGATTTTATGCAGCCGCAAAATTTCCTCATGCGAGATCGCTTTCTTGCCGGCGTTCTTTTCCACGAACCGCAGACCGGCGAAATAATTGACCACCTCCCGCCTGGCGCGGACGGCGACGGCGGGAATTTCCCGGCCTTCCTCCACGGCGCGGACTTGTTCCAGCGTGAGCGGATTGCCCTCGATGGCCGTCGAGGAATGGGTGTTGCGCGTGCGGGTGTCCTTCTGCAAGGCGGGAATCCAGCGCACCTGCACCGTGGCGGCCAGGATGCGCTCCCGCAGCGCGGCGATCTGCTCCACGCGGGCGAGCAGCGCCGGGGTGACGCTGAATTGCGGCTGATAACTCACGCGGTCAACCTGCGCGTAAGTCAAGTGTAAGTCAAGTTTTTAGTCAAGGGGCTTGGGGGCGGGGAGGTGCTCGCGGCTGGGTGATTTGTCTCGACCGATTCATGCGCGCAGAAATTTATTACAAAAGGGCACATTCATAGTGGGATTTTATGCAGCTTTGAGAACTCTAATCGGGGGTGAAACGGTGCGTTCAAGCAAAGGACAAATCCATTTCTCGGAGCCGATTT
The DNA here is from genome assembly GCA_964475285.1 of uncultured Bifidobacteriaceae bacterium. Lineage (GTDB taxonomy): Bacteria > Verrucomicrobiota > Verrucomicrobiia > Limisphaerales > UBA11358 > UBA11358. The sequence continues at coordinate 8,670 of CAYYWB010000075.1, forward strand.
GACCTGATTCGGTCAAAAGCTCGGCGATGGACCATATATGGTCGGTCAATCTCGCGGCCATCGCCGGCGTTTCCCCACGAAGCGAATGATGAACGCGGCAAAAATTGTAGTGGGCAATGGAAAGCGCGACTGAATGTTTGAGGTTTTCGAGTTTCTTTGAAAAACCAAGCGTCAAGCGTGTCAGCCGTCGGTTGAAAAGCCGCAGGTTCAAATGCGTCCGGTCAATGTAGGACGTGCTGATTTTATCCCATTGAACCGGACCAAAAACCTGCCGCTTGTAGATTTTCTTCACCCGGCTTGGCTCGTAGCGGCCCTCCGCCGTATTTGAATCCTTTGCCTTTGGATGGATGAATTTTTTGCTCACCTGACCGTAGCCGGCTTCACCATAAAACGCCCATAAAACTTCATCCTCAAAAAGTTCGTAACCGTCCGTGGATAGTTGGAATGGCCGCGCGACCCGCAATTTCAAGTCCTGCATATATTTTTCAATCGTGCAGGAAGTGCGTTTGCCAATCATCCAATTGATGATGAATTTGCTGTCCGCATCCACGCCGAGGAAAATGGATTGCCTTCCCCGTTCCGGGTCTCCCGCCGCGTTGTTTTTCTCCTTGCAGCCGACGAAACAAAACATTTCGTCAACCTGGACGAACGGGAAATTGACCTCGCGCACAAGCCGGTCGAGGAGGAAGGCGGATTTGCTCCCCGCCACTTCCAAAATTGCCTGGACGGTATTCGGATGCTTTTTTGTGAGCCGCGCCGTGGCGCGGATGCCCACACCCTCAACCAAGAGATTTATGATTTGCGTTGCCTTGCCAAGCCGCGTTTTGAGTCTGCCAAGCGGCCGGTGGGATATGTCGGAAAAAGTTTTTCCGCATGATTTGCAGCGGTAACGCTGGCAGCGTTCACCACGTCCGAAAAAACCGGATTTCGTGCAAATTGATTTACAGAGGGGACAGTTCATAGCTTCTCTCCTTTCGGTGGATACTATACACGAGGCGAACGAAACATTTGTTAAAGTTGCGAGAAATTCAAACTTCATTTGCACGCGCGGCGCGACAACGACAGGCCAACAAATTGCTGATGGCGCAACAGCCTTCACGCGCGATCTCAACCTTGCCCCAACGAGAAAAAAGCAAAAGCCCTTCAAATCTTTGAAAAATTCTGTAACAATCGGCACAAAAGTGGCGGACAAATTTCCAAATGCCAAATGCGGATGAAGATCGGTGCGATCATAACTTTGGTTTTCCTTTCGGTGCTCCTGGGGGTGCCAGAGATGCGGGCACAAGTCCAAACGAATGTCATCGTGGCGTTCGCCACCACCAATGCCACCCCGCTCAACACCGGCTTTGCCGGTTTTTGCACGGCGATGCAGACCAGCGCGGTGGAGTATGGCGACACCAATTTTCAGCAGATGACCGCGACGCTGTCACCGGGCTGGCTGCGGTATCCGGGCGGCTCGGTGGATGATGCCTTTGCCTGGACGAATGGATTGACGCTGACCAACTGGTTCACCAATTTTCCGTCGTGGGAAACCAACCTGCTCTGGCCGGCCGCGAAACTTGGCAACGGCAAGGGCGGCGTGAAATTCTCCGATTTCGCGGCGCTGTGCCAGAATGTCGGCGGCGCGAGAATTGTCGTGACCGTCAACGGTTTTACCGACAGCGCGGCTTCCGCCGGGGCGTTTGCCGCGTTCGCCTTGAGCAACCACATTCCGGTCTCGGTCTGGGAACTGTGTAACGAGCCTTACACGCTTGCCGGCAGCGGGGGGCTTGCCGCCGGGGATTTTTTCCTGAACGCGACAGATTACGTCGCGCAGATGAAGCCGTTTCGCAACGCCATCAAGGCGGCGGATTCCAACGCGGTGGTGGCGATTTATTTCAACGACGCCGGTTACGCGGAGCCGAACATCTGGGATAACGACCTCAAGAATTACACCGACAAATGGTGGGACGCGGTGGCGTATCATCATTATCCGTCGCTGCCGACGAGCGGCGTGACTTTCACCGACTTGATGGCGTTGGACAACTGGCAACTGGCCAGCAACACGACCGCCCGCGTGACAAATTACCTGATTCCCGACAACAATCCCGGCGTGACGTTTCTGATTTCGGAATTCAATCCGGCGCGCGGCGATGGCGCGGGAGGAAATTATCCGCCCACGACGACGTTGTATGGCGCCATCTACACGGCGGAATATCTGCTGCGCATGTCCACGCTGCCGCAGATGCAATTCGTCGGCCCCTTCCAATTGACGAGCAGCACCGGCATTGGCGTGACGAACAATTTTTACAACCCCGTGACCACGGCGTATGCGGGGAATTACACCACCAACACCGCCGGCTGGCCATTCGGGTTTTATCTGACCGCGCAAGTGTGCGGGTCGGCGGTGGCGAATGGGGCGCTTTACCACTCGACCGCCGTTTTTCCCACCACCGTTGGCACGAATTGCCCCACCGTGCCGGCCGAGGACAGCAGCGATAATGTAACTCCGATTCAGGCGATTTACGCGCAGGCGTATCAGGGCGGCAACGGCAAACGCTACGTTGTGTTGACGAACAAAGGCACCAATACCGTGCCGGTGCAAATCACGCAGGATGGCGTGGTGTTGACGAATTCATTTTTGGAAACTTACGTCACCGGCAGCGATCCCAGCGCCACCAATAGCTCTCCGCAAAACAGCCCGGTGCAGATCAAAACCGCCACCGTCACCAACTCCGTGACGATTCCCGAATACAGCGTCGTGCGGCTGGAATGGACGATTTCCAACGTGCCGCCGCCAACGCTGGCGCTGACGCTTTCCCAAACAGATCAAAACCTGCATTGGACTGGCCAGACCAACGTGATTTACAACGTCCAAGGCGCGACTAGGGCGTGTTAACACTAATTGACATTTGGGATAAATTGGTGACAATGGGCC
>CAYYWB010000076.1:0-11490 GCA_964475285.1 uncultured Bifidobacteriaceae bacterium
CCGATTTGACGACCAGTTCCACGCCGACGGTCGCGGCGAGGTGGAAAATGAACTCGGCATTTGCCGCGAGCTTCGGCAATTGTTTGCACCCGGAAATTTTGGATTGGACAATTTTCAGCCGCGGGTTTGATTTCACCAGGGCCAAATTCTCCAAACTCCCCGTTGAAAGGTCGTCAATAACGACAACAACGTTCCCGTCATTCAGCAATCGTTCAACCAAGTGCGAGCCGATGAAGCCCGCGCCGCCGGTTACCAAAATATGTTTCAAATTTTTCATTTGAGGGCATTGGCGAGAGCTTCCGCCAGTTTCTGCCGGTATTCCGCGCTTTCAATCAACTTCGCTTCCGCCGGGTTCGAGAGATAGCCGCCTTCAATCAAAATCGCCGGGCGATTTTGTCCGCGCAAAACCGTGTCGAACCGCGAACGGCGGACGCCGCGATCTTCAATTCCCACCGCGCGCAAAATTGCGCTGTGAACGCGGACGGCGAGTTGGAGATTTTGCGCGTCGAAGGCGTTGTTCGGCAATTGTTCCGACCACGGATCGGCAAAACCGCGCGTCAAAGTCGAGGGCATTCCGGTCGGCGTGATGCAATAGGTTTCGAGGCCGCCGGTCTTTTTCTCGCGGTCCGGTGTCGCGTTGAAATGCAGGCTGATGAACAAATCCGCATGATGCGCTTCGGCGAACACAACTCTGTCCGCGTTGGTCACATACACGTCGCTGGTGCGCGTCAGGAAAACTTTCCAGCCGTTCGTTTCGAGCAGTGGCGCGAGCCGTTTCGCCCAGTCGAGTGTGAATTCTTTTTCCAACCGCCCATCCAAAACGCTGGTCGTGCCGGGATTGCCGCCGCCGTGGCCGGGGTCAATGACGACGATCCGGTTTGTGCCGAACGTAAGCGGTGGCGCGCACAAAAGCGGCTCCAGATTTTTCTGCAAATCAAGTCCGTGCAGGAAAACTTCGCCGTCAATGATCTCCGGCGCGAAGCCGAGATTGATTTCGACGCCGTTCCAGGTCGCAGCGTGGCTGCCGATTCCCAGCACCATCACGCCGTTTTTCGAGCCGAGCGCATACGAGGTCACCGGCAAACCGGTCAGCCGGTGCGGCGCGCCAAGGCTGTGCGCGGCGGCCCAACGGTTCAGCGAGGTCCACGTCGTCACCGGCGCCGGATTTGAAACGGTGGCCGGCGGTTTGTTGATGGTAACAGTGGAAACGACCGGCGGCACCTGCATGGTGGGTTGCGGCGCAACCGGCTTGGAGGGCTGCGGCGCGAACGCTTTCGCAGCGGCGGGATTGGTCCAGTTCAGCGGCGATGAAATCACCGGCCCGGGTTCGCCGATGACTTCCGGCGGCAACGCCGCCGGCGGCGTGGCGCAACCGGCCAGAAACATTGCCGCGGCAAAAATGATTCCCGCAAATTTGAACACGCGCCAATTGTGCGGAACGCGAAACCGGACTCAAGCTGTTTCCTCATTTACGATTTACGATTTACGATTTACGATTTCACGCAGGTTGAAGATTCTCGTCGCCATTACCGGAGCCAGCGGCGCGCTTTACGCGCAGCGGCTGCTCGACAATCTGGATTCGAGCCAGCACGAAATCCACGTCGTGCGGAGCCATTACGCGCAGCAGGTCATCGCGGAGGAATTGCCCGGCGGACTCAAATTGCCAGACGGCGTGAAGTCGCACGGGCTGAAAAGCATGAACGCGCCGTTCGCCAGCGGCTCGAATCCGCCGGACGCGATGGTCGTGATTCCCTGCACGATGGGCACGATGGGCCGCATCGCGCACGGTTACAGCGAAGATGTTTTGTTGCGCGCCGCCGACGTGGTGTTGAAGGAAAGGAAAAAATTGATTCTCGTCCCGCGCGAAACGCCGTTGAGTCTGGTTCACGTCAAAAACATGGAGTTGCTGCTGCTGGCCGGCGCGACCATTTTGCCGGCGAACCCAAGTTTTTATGCCGGCCCCAAAACGATTCAGGACGTGGTGGACACCGTGGTCGCGCGCGTGCTCGACCATCTCGGCCTGCCGCAAAAGCTGGTGCCGCGCTGGTCGGAGGAAAAGGAATGAGAATTCAACGCAAAGGCGCAAAGGAGCAAAGGCGCAATGTCTTTTTGGTCTTTTCTCCGCGTCTTTGTCCCTTTGCGCCTTTGCGTTAAAAATGCTTTCCGTTCTTCAAAAGTGGGGTTCTTTCGTGCGCTTCTCGCACACGGTTTTTGCGCTGCCGTTCGCGCTGGCGGCGATGATGGTGGCGGCGCGCGACAATCGCGGCTGGCCGGGCTGGAAAACTTTCGGGCTGATTCTCGCCGCTATGGTCTGCGCTCGGACGTGCGCGATGGCGTTCAATCGCATCGTTGACCGCAAATTCGACGCGCTGAACCCGCGCACGGCCAATCGTCATTTGCCGACCAGGCAAATTTCATTGGCGGGCGCTATTCTGCTTTGCATTGTGGCGGCGGCGGGATTGGTTGCCGCCAGCCATTTTCTGAATCCGCTTTGCTTCTGGCTTTCGCCAGTCGCGCTCGTGGTGATTTGTTTTTATTCGCTCACGAAGCGGTTCACGGATTACACGCACGTCTTTCTCGGCCTCGCGCTGGCGCTCGCCCCAATCGGCGCGTGGCTGGCGGTGAAAGGCCAATTTGGTTTTCCACCGCTCATCCAGATTCCCATGACCGGAGTTTGGCTCGACCACGCAAGGACGGCATTGGAACCTTTTGTGCTCGCCGCCGCCGTGATTTTGTGGCTCGTCGGCTTCGACATCATTTACGCGCTGCAAGACTACGAGTTTGACAAGTCGCACGGGCTGCATTCGCTGGTCGTGGCGTGGGGGCCGAAAAACGCGCTGGCCGCGGCGTTTCTGGCGCACATGGTCATGTGCGGACTTCTGCTGGCGTTCGGATTGCTGTGCGGATTCCGCATCGCGTTTGCCCTCGGCTGGTTTCTCATCGTCGGCTGCCTCGTAATGGAACACTGGATTGCGCGCCGCCGCAGCTTGAACTGGATCAACCTTGCGTTCTTCCGGCTCAATGCCGTCGTCAGCGCGGTTTTTTTTATTGTGGTCGCGGCGGAGGTGATTTTTCAGGGCGGATTCAAGCTCCGCTAACCAACTCCAGCGCGCGCCGCAATTCCGCGTCCGTGTTGTAGAAATGCGGCGAGAGGCGGATGTAATTCTGTCCCTTCCGGTCGCCGCGCAGCGAGGTGATGACACCCGCCTCCGCCAGCTTTTTGTGCAGCGCCGCCAGATCCTTTCCGGGCTGGAAAAATGAAACGATGCCGCCGGTGTTTTCCGGTTTCGCGTCGGCGTTCAGCACCGTGAACCCTTTCGCCTGCAACGCCGGCACCAGCCACGCGCGTTTGCGGAGCAGCTCGGCGGCGATGTTTTCGACCCCGATTTCCAGCGCCATCTCCATCGCGGCAACCTGGCCGACCAGGCCGATCAGGTTGTGCGTGCCGGCCTCGTATTTTGACGCGCCGCTGCGGAACTCGATTTGTTCCTGCGCGACGAAATTCGGGTTCTTCACGTTGTGCCAGCCGTAAATGGGCGGATTCAATTTTTCCTGAAGCTCGCGCCGCACATAAAGGATTCCCGCGCCGCACGGGCCGAGCAGCCATTTGTGCGCGTCGGCGGCCAGAAAATCCACGTGCTCCACCGTCGTCGGAAACGCGCCGAGCGTTTGAATGGCGTCGAGGCAGAACAAAATCCCGCGTTCGCGGAGATATTTGCCGATGACCGCGTGTTCCAGCCGGAAGCCGCTGGTGAAATGGCAGGACGCCAGCGCGACGAGCCGCGTGTTTTCGTCCACCTGGCCCATCACGTCCTTCGCGCGGATCACGCCCAGGCCGCGCGTGTTGAGCAGGCGCACCTCGACGCCTTTTCCCGCCAGCGCCATCCACGGATAAACGTTCGACGGATAATCGTCGTGGTAAATGAGGACGTTGTCGCCCCGGCGGAATTTCAGCCCGGCGGCGACGAAGCTCAACCCGAGCGAGGTCGGGCCGACGAGCGCGATTTCGTCCGGCTGGCAGTTCAGCAATTGCGCGCCGAGCTTGCGCGCGATGTCGAGCCGGTGCAACACAAAAGCCTCCTGGTCGCCGAGCGTGCTTTGTTGGGCGCACTCGGAAATGGTGTCGGCCACGCGGCGCGGCAGCGGGCAGACGCCGGCGTGCGCGAGAAAGATTTTGTCGCGCGCGACGGGAAATTCTTTCCGGCGCAGTTCCTCATTGGCGAGAACTTCGGTCAAAGTCATGCGTCGAGGTTAAATGGCGGCGGTTCAGGGCGCAAAGGGGAATTAACCAGCAACTCGAAATTCAGATTTAACGCATAGTTGCAACGGCACAAAGACGCCAGACCGAATCGGAGGAAAAACAAACGAGAGTTGATCCGCGTTGCACGATTCCCGGATAGAAATGGCCCTTATGCCGAGCGCGGCATAAGGGATATTTTTACGCGTGAACCGCTTATTTTCCCATCTGCCCGCGCGTGACGCCAAGCTGGTTGAACAATTTCAGTTCGCGCCAGAGTTGCGTGCCGGAAATTTCGCCGCGCAAAAGCTGGTGGTATTGGGAAATTGTCTGTATGACCTGCTCCGGCGTTTCGTTGAGAAATTCCACCCGGAAATGGCGCACGCCGAGTCCGATCATCCTCAAGACATATTCCGCGCCGGTCTGCGCCTGTGAATTGAACACGGTGTTGCGGCAGCCGGCGTCCGCCTTGAGCGGATGCTCCGCGCCGACGCGGTCGCGCAGCCGAACGTCATGCACGTCGCAGGGCCGCCCGCAATCGCGGAAGTCTTTGCCGCTGGAAAGAAACGCGCAAAACACGCAATGCTCCATGTGAAACATCGGCATGTGCTGGTGGATCGTGACCTCGAACCATTCCGGCGGCGTGGCGCGCAGCAGCGCTTCGAGCTGCGAAAAATTCAGGTCGTAGCTCGCCGTCACGCGCTCCAGGCCGAACTGGTTCTTGAAATAATCCGCGGAAATGCGGTTGGCGATGTTCAGCGAGTAATCGCCCACGCGCCGGTCGTTGGCGAAAAACTTCAGGTGATCGTAGTTGCGGACCAGATAGCCGTCGGCGTTGCAGGAGCGGACCGGTTCGAGCGTCCAATCCTCGCCGGTTTTGAAAATGCGCGGAGGGGCGACGAAAATTGCGGATTGCGGATTGCGGATTGCGGATTCGCAGCCGTGCGCGATGTGAAATAGCGTCACGGCTTCGCGATATTTTTTCGGGTCTTCGAATTCGCAATAAACCGTCGTCACGCCGCATTTTAGGGCGGCTTCAAGTTGAGGAAGATTCCGGACGAGGACAATCAATTGCGGATTGGCGATTTCGGATTTCGAATTCGCTGGCGCAGTTTCCAATCCGCAATCCGCGATCTGCAATCCGCAATCATTAAGCTTCCATCGCTTCGGCTGCGCGCGGAGCCGTTCCAGTTCGGTGACAAATTCACGGCGCAAACGATTTAACTCGCTCACAGGCAATAAAACTTCGCCCGTCAGGAAATTGTCCAATTTCCCAAGTTGGAACGGCGTGCCGCCGAGCCGGCCAAGCTGTTCGCGCAATTTTTCCTCCGAGAGCGGCAGCTTTTCGGCCTTCGCCAGCGGCATCGTGGATTCCGCCGTGGCCACATTTCCAAATTCATCGCGCGTAATAAGTGTGAGCGGTTTGCCGGCGCAGCCGTGGACTTCGATTTCGATTGGCCGCTGAAACTTCGGCTTGTCACCCGCAAAACTCTGGCGCAAACGCTTGTCGAGTTCAGGATCGTTTGTCTTCCACAATTTGTCGCCAATGTGGATGCGGGAGAAATCAATGTCGCCGTGGCCGAAACGCAGTTCAGCGTGATGCGTGATGCGTGATGCGTGATTTTCGCTCCGCGTTCCGCACTCCGCATTCCGCACTTCATAGACCCGCCCGCCTTCCTCATTTTCCTCCGGTTTGCCGGCGTCAAAGACCACGCCGTCGCCGGGCTTGAGCGGGCCTTCAAGTTTCACGGCCACCGCGTCGCGCAATATTTTTACAACCTCGCCGAGATAAACGCCGCGCTTTTTGCCGAAGCGGGCGTGAACCAGTTTTTGATTGTCCGTCCCGCCGAACCAGCCGGTGAACAGCCCGCGCGAGAACGACATTTCCAGTTCATAGCGGTCGGAGGGACGGGTTCCGGGAGTCCCGCTTTGTTCAGAATAATTTGAGACTCGTGGAACTCGTCCCTCCGAAAGTTTGTCGAGCGCCTGCCGGTAAATCCGTGTGATGCTGGCGACATATTCCGGCGACTTGAGCCGGCCTTCGATTTTCAGCGACGCCACACCGGCGCGAACCAGTTCCGGCAATAATTCCAAGCCGGCCAAATCTTGAGGGCTCAACAGATATTTCCGGTCGCCGAGCGGAATCGGTTTGCCGTCGCAAATCAAATCGTATGGCATCCGGCAGGCTTGGGCGCATTCGCCGCGGTTGGCTGAACGGCCGCCAAGCGATTCGCTCGTGAGGCACTGGCCGGAGTAGGCGACGCACAAAGCGCCGTGGATGAAGACTTCCAGAGGAAGCGTGGAGTGCGAAGTGCGGAGTGCGGAATTTATCTTCTCAATTTCCGCAATCGAACATTCACGGGCGAGCACGACGAGGTTGCAGCCGAGGTCGCGGGCGAATTCAATTCCCGCCGCGCTGGTCATCTGCGTCGAGGCGTGGATCGGAAAATCCGGCGACAGCTCGCGGATGATCCGGCAAATGCCGACATCCTGAACAATCACGGCGTCCACGCCGGCGACAATCATGGCGCGCAGATATTTTTCGGCGTTGGCCAGTTCGTTTTCAAAAACGAGCGTGTTTAGCGTGACGTAACCGCTCACGCCGCGCCGATGCAGAATTTTCATCAGCTTGGGCAGATCGGATTCGGTGAAATTGTGCGCCCGCATCCGGGCGTTGAATTTATCGAGGCCGAAATAAATCGCGTCCGCCCCGTTTTCGACGGCGGCTTTCACGCAGTCCCAGTCGCCAGCGGGCGCGAGCAGCTCCGGCAACGGATTGCCGATTGCCGATTGCCGATTGCCAATTGAACCGCCTGTGACTGCGCCGGTCATTTCAGGCTCAATTTAACCACGAAGGCGCGATGGCACAAAGAATCTTCGCGCGGCGGATTCTTAATCCTCCTCGTCCTCGACAAAAATGAAATTTCGGGGACGAGAACGAGAACGCCGAGGAGGACGAATTGCCACCGGCAAAATTCAGTTTTAATCCGCGCCGAATTATGTGAATCTATGGTGGAAATGATTCATCCGACGGCCATCATTCATCCGAAGGCAAAGCTGGGCGCGACCGTTCAAGTCGGGCCGTTCGCCGTGATTGACGCCGGCGTTGAGCTGGGGGCGAATTGCTTGGTCGGGCCGCACGTTTATCTGACAGGTGAAACGAGAATCGGTGCCGGCAACCAGTTTCACGCGGGCTGCGTCATCGGCGACGCACCGCAGGATTTGAAATACAAAAACGAACCGACGCGGCTGCGCATCGCCGACAATAATGTTTTCCGCGAACACGTCACGATTCACCGCTCGACCAAGCCGGACGCGGAAACCATCGTCGGCTCGGATAATTTTTTCATGGCGCATTCGCATGTCGCGCACAATTGCGTCATTGGCGACCACGTGATTCTGGCCAACGGCGCGCTGCTGGGCGGGCATGCGGTGGTGCAGGACCGCGCGTTTATTTCCGGCAATTGCCTGGTGCATCAGTTCACGCGCGCCGGCACGCTGGCGCTGATGCAGGGCGGCGCGGCCATCAGCCGGGATCTGCCGCCATTCACGATGGTGCAGCGCGTGAACGAGCTTTGCGGGTTGAACGTCGTGGGTTTGCGCCGCGCCGGGTTCACGGCGCAACAACGGCTGGAATTGAAGCGGCTTTATCATCTGCTGTTCCGCGGCGGAAAAAACCTGCGCGCGGCGCTGGCGGAAGCGCAAAAAAAATTTACCAGCGCCCCGGCGAAAGTTCTGCTAGAGTTCCTGGCTAGTGCGAAACATGGCGTGTGCGCGGACACCGTCCGCGCGGACGCCGGGAACGACGATGAATAAAAGCCATGTATAAAATCATTGGAGCGGATGGCTGGCAATACGGCCCGGTTTCCGCCGCACAAATCAAGCAGTGGATTGCCGAAGGGCGCGTCGAAAGCCGGACGCCGGTTTTTATGGAAGGCGCGGCGGACTGGACTTTCGCCGGCCTGCGGCCGGAGTTCGTGAATTGTTTCGCGCCGGCGACTCCGCCGGTTGTCGTGTCGCCCGGCGTGGTGCGGCGGACGAATTCGTCCGCCACCATCGGGTTAGGTTGCGGCATTTTGTCGTGGATTTCCTGCTGCTGCTGCGGCGGATTCCCGTTCAACCTGCTGGGGCTGGTTTTTTCGCTCATTGGCTTGTCGCAAGTCAGCCGGCATCCCGAACTTTACGAGGGACGCGCCCAGGCGATTGCCGGGCTGGTGCTTTCAATTTCCAGCCTATTGCTGATCCTCTTTTGTTTTATGTGGAGCCTGGCGACGGGCAACTTCCAGGTGAATGGCAGTTCGTTCTGAAACAATTTCATGCGCGCCGATTCACAACCCGTCCCGCCCAAAATTTCCGCGCCGCCATCGCTGACCGCGTTCGCGGTGATTGTGCTGGGCGCGACGGCGCTGGGCGCGGGCGCGGTGGTGTTTTTCTTCAACCCGAGCACGCACGGATTTTATCCGGTCTGCCAGTTTCACAAGCTGACGGGCTGGAACTGCCCGGGCTGCGGCGGGACACGCTCGGCGTATGCGTTGCTGCACGGAAATTTTGCGCTGGCGCTGAAGGACAACGCGCTGTTCGTCGTTCTGCTCGCGGCGGCGGCTGGGCGCGGCATCTGGTTCGCGGCCAGACGCATTCGGCGGCAGCCGGTCGGAGAGTTTTTGCCGGCGAGAATTTTGTGGGCGATGCTCGCCATTGCCGTGGTTTTCGCGGTGTTGCGGAATCTGCCGGCGTTCGCCTTCCTCTCGCCATAAACCGTGGAACTTTTTCGCTTTTGCCGGCGCGCCGGGTGGTGTTCAATTCCCGCATGAGTCAGACACATCCATTGACAACGACGACGTTTGAACTGCCCGGTTATCGCATAACCAAGTCCTTTGGCGTGGTGCGCGGCATCATGGTGCGGTCGCGCTCGGTGATCGGCAACGTGGGCGCGAGCATTCAGGCGATTTTTGGCGGGAACATCTCGCTTTACACCAACCTGTGCGAGCGCGCCCGCGAGGACACCTTCAACCTCATGCTCACGCACGCGGGCCAGCTTGGCGCGAATGCCGTCATCGGCGTGCGCTACGACGCGACGGAAATCGCGCCGGGCATCACGGAGGTGCTGTGCTACGGCACGGCGGTTTTTGTGGAGGCCGCCTAGAAATTGACGATTGGCGATTTATGATTTGCGATTGAGTCATGAATTCGAGTTCGGCGTCGCAATCGTAAATTTACAATCAAACATCATAGATTAACCAATGGCCGGCCACAGCAAATGGGCGAAGGTCAAGCACTTCAAGGGTGCGATTGACGCCAAGCGTGCGCGGATTTTTTCCAAGCTCGCGCGCGAAATCACCATTGCCGCCAAGATCAGCGGCGGCGACCCGGACTTGAACCCGCGCCTGCGCATGGTGCTGCTCAAATGCCGGATGGCCAGCATGCCGCGCGACAACATCGAGCGCGCGATTAAAAAAGGCACCGGCGGCGGCGAGGTCACGAACTTCGAGGATTTGACCTACGAAATTTACGCGCCGGGCGGCGTGGCGCTGCTGGTGGAGGCGAGCACGGACAACCGCAACCGCACGGCGTCGGAAATCCGCAGCCTCGTGACGAAAGGCGGCGGCAGCATCGCCATGGCCGGATCGGTCAGCCGTTTGTTTCAACGCAAAGGACAGATCATCGTCTCAAGAGAAGCCGCAGGCGAAGACGCGCTGATGGAACTGGCGCTGGAAGCGGGCGCGGAGGATTTTAAGGTTGATGAAAACGGTTATGAAATTTTGACGGCGCCGGCGGATTTTGAAAGTGTGCATAAAAAAATCGAGACCAAAGGCATCAAATGCGAAGCGGCGGAAATCACATCGCTGCCGACGCTTGCCGCGCCGTGCGCCAGCTCCGCCACGCTGGCGGCGGTCAACAAATTGATTGAAGCCCTGGAGGAGCACGACGACGTGAAGGAAGTTTTCTCCAATGCGGAATTTTCCGAGTGAAATTGAACCGATGAAAGCCTCCGCCAAACAGATTATAAGAATGCTTCAAGCCGGGATGAAGCCGCGCATGATCCGGAAAAAATATCCGGATACCGCATCCGCCGACATCAACAATTGTCGAAAGCAACTGGGAATGCCGCCGTTTCCTCCCGGCGGTCCGTCCGGACCGCGAAATTTGATCGCGCGGATCAAGGCGCGCAAGCTGCGGAAAAACGGGTGGACCTGCGCAAAAATCGGCGCGGTTTTAGGCGTCAGCCGGCAACGCGTGCATCAATTCCTTTCAGAAACCGCGAAACCGGTTAATTCGTGAAATGAAAGCGTTGAGCGCCGATTCTCTGCTTGCGCGGCTGCTGGGCAAACTGGCGGCGGCGTTGATTCGTCATCCGCGCTGGTTTTTTTGGCCGCAAGTCGCGCTGTTTATTGCCAGCATCCTGGTCACGGTCGCGTTTTTGCAATTTGACACGAACCGCGACGATCTCGTGGGACACAACCTGAAGGATCACCGGAATTTTCTCGCGCTGCAACAGGAGTTTCCACAACAGGGCAACGATTTCGTCGTGGTCGTGGAAAGCGGCGACATGGAGAAGAACCGGCAGTTTGTCGAGCGGCTGGCGGTGAAAATGGCGCCGGAAACCAATTTGTTCCGCGACGTTTTTTATCAGCAAAATCCGGCGATGCTGGGCACGAAGGCCTTGTTTTTCGTCCCGACGAACGATCTGGCCGCGATTCAAACGACGCTCCACGATGACTTGCCGTTCATTAAACAATTCACGCGGACGACCAATCTGATTTCGTTTTTCGAGCAGATCAACACCGCGTTCCGCACCGCGCCGCGCGAGACGAATGCCCAGACCCAATCGCTGGTCCAGGCGCTGCCGGTGTTGCAGCGCATCCTGACCCAGGCCACCGATGATCTGCAAATGCCCGGCAAACCGCCGTCGCCGGGCGTGGCGGCGCTGTTCGGTGCCGGCGACGTGTCTGATGTTTATCTCACGTTGAATCGCGGCCGGATTTTTCTGCTCGTGACCCACCCGCCAACAGACACGCTCAACGACATGGCGATTGGGGAATTGCGCCGGTTGATTCAGCAGACAAAAACCGAAGTGCCCGGGGTCAACGCCGGCCTGACCAGCGAGGCGGTGCTGGATTACGACGAAATGGCGCAGTCGCAAAAGGACATGGCGCTCGCCAGCATTGTGGCGCTGATTTTGTGCGCGCTGATTTTCATCTACGGCTACAACGAAACCGGCCGGCCGGTGAAGGCGACGATTTGTTTGATGGTCG
>CAYYWB010000077.1:0-11475 GCA_964475285.1 uncultured Bifidobacteriaceae bacterium
GTCGAAAGCATCCGCAAGCTCATCGCGCGCGGCGATTATCCGGAAAAGCTCTGGCGGATGTCCGCCTGACCGGGCCATGCCCGGGTTTTTCGATTCATGCCCGTTCCATCAGGGTGATGCTCCGGTTGCAATGCGGACAAGAAATCTTTCGGCCCAAAGCATGAGCCGGGAATTCAATGTGCTCCGTGCAAAAGTAGCAGGACATTTTCAGGTTTTCAGGTTTGCGCAACGCAATAACCGCCCGGCAGTGCGGGCATGGGATCTGCTGGCCGAGGTTTTGAATGGCAAACGCGATATGTCCGCCGCAGGCGGGACAGGAAATCTTTACTTCATCTCCGCTGGTGGCTCGCCGATTTTGCAACCACAAGCCCGCCAGCATGAAATAACTTCCCAGAATCAGATAGGCCAGCGCCGACTCCGCCATTATCCCGGCGGTTGCGGCTGGCACGCCAAAGGCATCCGAAAAGCTTCCCAAATAGCCGCCAAGACTGTGCCCACCATACCAGAGACATCCCAGGCAATAGACGGCCAAATTTGTTGCCAGCCATGCAATCACCATCGCCCGCATGAATGTCGGCTTGCCCGACAGGGTGAACAGCGCCACGCCCAGACACATTCCGCTCACAATCCAAAACAAATGACCGATGGAAATGGCGAAAATGGAATCGTGCGGCAGGACGATGTCCGCGCCCGTCCGGCTGCTGAAAAACAAGGCTGCGGCCACGGCCAAAAGCAGTCCGCCGGCTGAACTATTTAGAAATCGAATTGTCTTTGACGGCATAGGCATATTGCGGCGGTTATGCGGATTAATCATTCTCCAGACAGGAATTCCATTATCTGTTGCACTCGTTCTTCTTGCGCGATTTTTGACCGATAGACATGGCTGGCCCGTGGGTTGATTGAGAGGGTCACGGGTATGCCCGCCGCCGCCGCCGAGTCCTGAAACTTGGTCAGCAGGGGTATGCCGCCCGCTTGCTTGAGATATTGGTCGCCACTCCCGGAATCAATCAGAATTCTCGCGGCTTTTAATTGTGAGGGGTCTGGAAAACCCACGGGACTCAACAAGACCGCCCCGCGCCATAATTCCGGCCTTTCCTGCAAAAAATAACCCGAAAGGTTTGCCCCGCCGCTGGCCCCCATGATATAGACACGGTGTGCATCAATACCCGGATGCTGGATTGCCGCCTGATACACGGCGACGACATCCCCATAATTGGAGGGTATGTCATTCAAAGATGCCAAAAAACATCCCGCATCGGGAACACAGCCCTCCTGCGGCCGCCACCGGACGCCGTTGAAGGAGATGACGAGGGGATATTTCCTGCCCGCCACGAAATTGACCGGCGGCCACAAATGATAGACAACTGTTTCGCCGTCCGCATTGGTGGTTTCTTCGTTGGCGGAGGTGGCGATTCCGGCGTATTTGAAAGGCTGTTCGCGTCCCGAAACCACGGTGCTTAAAGACCCTGCTTTGACATCATAGTCCCAGATGTTCAAGGGGCCGTTCGTTGGCGAGCCGGTGGCGTAGACATGGTTGTCGTTTGCCGCCAGACTGTCCATGTCCACACCCGCCGACCAGGTCAGTTGGATGGGCACGGAATTCGAATCCGGCTTGATGACCGTGGCGTCAAAAGTCGGGCTGCGGGCAAGATAGGCGTATCCCAATCCGCCGCGGATAAATTTCAGGGTGTTGCTGTGGATTATGGCGCCTTCTGGCGGTTGGATGGGTTCGAAGCTGGTGATTCGTTCATCGCGCCAGATAAATGCCGGATACAAATCGAACACGAATTCTCCGGCGGCGCTTGCGCAGTGCAACGTGAATGCATTCCGTTCGCCGGAGAAGCAGAAGTTCAACAACGTGTTGGTCGTGGATTCCCATATTTTTGCCGGCGCATCGGAACCGAGGTCATACTTCCATAGGGCGTTGCCCTGTTGCCAGGCAACGGATGTTTTTGATATCGCAACAAGATTCTGCACCGGCGCGGTGGGAGCGCGACGCACAGCCGTTCTCGTTCCATTTGCCGCAATTGTATTGGTGGCAGGCACGGCGGGAGTGCGCTGCGTGGCCGTCCTCCCTCTATTTGTTGCAATTGCATTGGTGGCAGTCACGACAGGAGCGCGCCGCACAGTTGTCCCCCTTCCATTTGCAGGACTTGCTGCGATTGCGTTGGTGGGTTGGTTGGCTGGCTTTTTCGCAATCAGCGCGGATGCGCTCCATTTATCGCCCGATTTGCGTATCAAGGTCAAGTCCTGGCTGTTGTTTCGATAAACAAAGGCTTCATCCGACAGCCAAACCCCCTCCGCTACTGATTTGGACGGCAACGTCGCCAATGCCGCGCCGGATTTGCCATCGCAGATTGATATTTTCTCGCCGGGGGCGCTGTTCACAAAGGCAAACAATGCGTCATCCGGCGACCAGCCCAAAAATGGTTTGGCCAGCAGATGTGTTTGATCCGCATCGAAAAGAGATTTCCTATCGCCGCTGTCAACATCCACAAAGTATCCGCTTACACCATTCTCGGTGGTTTCGGCATAGAGAAGCTTTGTTCCGGCGTGATTGGGACTTGGCGCGTAAAAGAATTCCCTGGTGGCAACAAGCTCGGCGGCGATCTTTTCCAAGCGCGGTTTGTCCCGCACGGCGATCAAATGCCACGCGACGACGAGCAGGAGCGATCCCATCGCAACTGCCACATTGGCTGATGTTATTAAATTTCTCATAACAAATGTTGCATAAAAGGCTTTCAACCCGTTTCTGCACTTGTCGCGCCGTAGCTTTGCGAAGGCGGATTCCGCATTTGAGACAGTTCCAGCAAAACCCAGAAAACCACCGCCGTTGCCAGCGTGAACAATCCGCCATCAAACCAAAACGCCACCAACATCGCCAAAGCGCCCGCGCGACAAGCGACTTGTGGCGAGTCCAATGTCCAGTGTCCAATGTCCAAAGAAGCGCCGTTTCCCGACTTTGGACTTTGGACTTTAGACTTTGGACTTCTTAAGCAAAGCGCAACGTAGCTGATAAAACAAAGCAAACCTGGCAAACCCAATTGCGTTCCCAGCATCAAATAATCATTCGTGGCAATGGCCCCCGCACCATCTTCAGGCGGCGAATAATTCTTCTCGTAAGTTTCAACCGCCTTGTTCCAGCCGACGCCAAACGGATGATCCCACATCATTTGAACTGCACCACGCCAGGCAGCGACCCGGTGTTGCGCCGATGCCCGGCTTAAATCCATGCGCTTGAGATACCACGGCGCATCGTCCGGCGTCCGCCCCCAAATCAATAAAGCGCCCAATGCCACAAGCCCCGCGCCTAGCACCACATACCGCCATTTGAATTTCCCATGCAATTTGGCCAGGTATAACAAGCCAACCGCCGTTCCCAACCATGCGCCCCGGCTGTAACTGAAAAACAAACCAACTCCCATCATCCCCACAGCAACGAAAAGGAGTGCGGAGTGCGGAGTGCGGAATGCGGATTTGATAGCCGCAAAAAAGCGCAAAGAGCGCAAAACAATTTCCCCCCTCTTCGCTTGATTTTGACTTCTGAATTCTGACTTCTGATTTCTTGCAGATTCCCCATCTTCCATCTTCCATCTTCTATCTGCTAAAAGGAGTCCTGCCGCCAGGACGACGCCGGCGGCCATCAACATCCCGTAAATGTTTGGATTATCCCAAAGCCCGGTCCAGCGTGTTCCTGGATAAAAGCGATGCGCCACATCCAGATGCCACCACGACGCAAACGCCAGCAGCAAGACCAAACCGACCAAGAAAGTGCGGAGTTCAGAGTTCGGAGTTCGGAATTCTGATATGCACTCCGCATTCCGCGTTCCGCACTCCGCATTTAGAAGGTTTCCCCTATCTGCCATCTGCCATCTGCCATCTGCCTTCAGCAAGAACCTCGCCCCCTTGCCCAACGTCACTCCAGCCAGAAGAATGATTGCATCCATTGCCGGCCGGCCGTTCGCTTGGCTGATAAAGAATGCGGCTATGGCGATGAGCAACAGGCCGATGAGCGGCAAATCTTCCAGGCTGAACGTCAGGAAAATGAAAGTGCTGAACCAGACGGCAAGGCAAACCAGCAGCATCCATTGCTCTTGAATCAACGCTGCCTGAAATTCGTGAAAAATGCCGTCTTTGAAATTTAGGACATATCCATAAAAACAGACGGAGACGATTGCGAGCAGTAAGGCAGGGTATGCAGTTCTTGTTAACATTTCGAAGTGCGTTGACAAGTCCGCGCCTTGAAACGAATCGACCTAGTCCTTGCGCTGGGCACTATCAGTTTTGGAACAATCGGTTATGAAGACTCGATTGCTTTAACCTTTCGCTTCATAACCGACCGAATTATAAAAGTAATTTTTAGTCTGATACGCAATCACACGACAAATACTCAGTAGAGCCCAGAGTATGATGTCTAGTATCACATTTTTTTACACCATATGTTACAGAACCGGTGCAAGTTGATGGATCGCACGACACCCAAGGTCTCCATGATGGTTTGCAACCATTATATGTTTTAGTTTTTTGTTGGCATATTGCACCTTGACCACCATTTTCAAAGCTATCACATTCACTAGG
Source organism: uncultured Bifidobacteriaceae bacterium (assembly GCA_964475285.1). Lineage (GTDB taxonomy): Bacteria > Verrucomicrobiota > Verrucomicrobiia > Limisphaerales > UBA11358 > UBA11358. The sequence continues at coordinate 4,579 of CAYYWB010000077.1, forward strand.
ATACCCAGCAGGAAAAGACACACATCCAGGCGTGGTTGTGCTCCTTGACACAGAGCAATAATACCACGATTCGCTTTGAGCGAATACTTTTATAATGCCTAATGTCAATATCGCGACTACAAATGTGATTGCGATAATATTATTTGATATACTTTTCTTTTTCATAGTTATGTATTGTTTATGTTTACTGTTTTTCATCATGATGAGCATGAGAACCGCTACCTTTATTCCGTGAACGCAGGTAGAGAATAAGAGGCAATGTCGAGCCAATCAACAATACCACCACCACCATAGCAACTCTTTTATCGTGAACTGCACTTGCCTTAAAATGGCCGGAATCCAATGCGTTAACTTTAACAGCACTAAATTCCTCAATTAGTTGCTGATCGTTAGTCGACCGCCACATATTGATATTTGTTATTTGATAATTGATTGATTCTACGCCAAGATCAAGTGCGCGAAAACGCGAGTCTTCGACACGCAACCTAGAAATAACCGGCGGGCTAAATTGCTCGTTTGAATGTAAGATGTCTATATTGGTAACAAATCCAACAACTTGCCGATTAACTAGTTTGTGATACGCATGATAGGATGTAAATGTGAAAGAGAGCGGGAATTGGAGGCCACCTTTATTCGTAAACATAGAACACAACAGATCACCGGCGACAAGTCCGTTTTTCCAATTGATTTTTCGATCTTCCAAATCTGCTTTTAGGCTTGCAGCCTCAACGTCATCGGAGGGAAAGTCAATTTCAGGACGATTTAACTCAGCGTCAAAAGTTGATAAATCAAGGCTATCATCTCGTATGAATTCGAGATGACTGAGAACATAACTTGATTCTGGCAGAAATTCGCTCTTTGTGCGAAAGCCAAAGGCTGACAAAGAAGAACGAGCAGAAATCCAAGGTAAAGGCATTGTGTTCGTTCCTAGTTCATGAATATAATTGCCAGAGGCGTAAGCAAGCCAAAGGACGCTTACCCTCTTCTGGTCATCCCAGGGACAGAATGGATAACGTCCACTTGACACATAGGCATTATGAACTTTACCATCGGTCGGTTTTCTATCTTCAACGTAAAATGTATCATTCCCATTATAAGTGAGGCACATGAAATTGCTTAGGTTGTTAATTGGATCCACCTCAATCACGTAACGTCCGTCAACATCTAACGCCATTTGGAAAACATTTGTGCTGCACCATAAAGACTCTGGCCTTCCAAATTCGTCATATTTGTTGACGATTAAGTTTCCACTTATTGTTACACCTTGTTGCCCCATCCCTATAACAGTGCTGAATATAAGGAACAAGACAATAGTCGCCCCGGCGGTAGGCAAAATACTAAAGCTGTGGATAACATTCCGAACCCGCCAGATTGGGAAAAAGCCTTTTATCAAACTAATCATAAGTCATTACAGTCCATTTGATTGCGAGTTTTGATTCGCAAATGTTTGCCAAATCGAAGCGGGGACATTGGATACAAATAGGAAAAAAAGGCTCCCGACTCCCATATACCACAATAATATTACGGGTATAGCATTGGATATCGACTGGGGAATTCCAGTCCAATCGAAGATAGTTCCTAGACAATGACAAGGTTCTTGGTAAAAGACAGCCCTTTTGAGCAACCTATAGCAAAGAAAAATCACAGAAAGCCATGAACAAGCTACCATCGCGGTTAAATGCTGTCGTTTCAAAAGCATGAAAGTGGCCACTACGACTTCCAAGAACGCAGCCATAGCAATGGAATCTTTTATTCTAAAAATGGTTATTATAGGATCATTAAGCGCAAGAAACGGCTTATGCTGCGCAATTGCAACAATCTTTGCGAGAGCTGTAAATAATAATATTGCAGCTACGGAAACGGCAAAACAAGTTCTCATCTTTAGAAACAAGCCAGTTGCTAATTTATTTTCAGTTGCCACTTCCATATCTATAAATTTCAATGTTTTAGTGCGCGCCTTATTTCATCCCGCCACCGGAATGCTGACGACATCGCTCCATTGGCCGACGCGCTGGTCGGCTTGGAGGTAGATGGCCTTGTATTTCCAGAGCGCGCTCTGGCCGGCGGCGGGCATGGGCGCGGTGTGTAGTTGAGATCCGATCCGGAATTTAACGCAAAGGCGCAAGGGGGAGAAGGCGCAAAGAAATATTCAGCTTGGCGTCTTTGCTTCTTTCCAGCTCTGCGTTGAACTGTTTGGTTTCCGGCAAATTTGGCGGTCGAAGGAACTCCTTCAGCCGTCGGATGAGACCATGCAACGGCTGATGGAAGTCCTGCAATGATTGACGGAGGCTGGAGAATCGCCGCGTGATGTCCACCGGCGACGGAAGGAGACTGATTAACGGCAACAGAACACTCCGCCCCAACGCGCGATTGCGGCGCGCGGCTGGCGTTGCCCTCTGCTGGTTTTTTATTCATGCCGGTCATGTGTCCCAAACTTTTTTAACTTCCAGCATTAAATCTTCATTTTTTTGAACATACAATCATTTTCTCCAGAAATAATTGTCTAGACATTATCTAGACAATTTTTGTGAGGGGCCGGGGCGTTTTTTTTCTTGCCCGACCCTCCATTTGCCTGCATCGTCCAACAATGGATTGACAGTGGCGGCTTTGCCGCTCGCGATTGTTGATTCAACATTTTTTGGATCGCCAATGGGAAACCCTTGAAATCATGGTGTCGTGCGCAACATCCGGCGCAGAAACGAAATCCGGCAGCCCCCCGCCCGTCCCGGTTGGGGCAACTGCCTTGCCAAGTCCACCAGCCGCCGCAGCGGCGGCTTCAAAACCGGCGGGCCGGCGCCAGCTCACGCCAGCCGTCGGACCGTTTCGCGTCGCATTGGTGGACGACGACCCGATCGCTCATGCCGCCATGCGCCATGTTTTCCGGACGTTGGCCACTGGTTGGACGCTGGAAAGTTACATGGACGGCAATCAGGCCATTGACCGCATCACACAGAGTCCGCCCCGCGCCGTTTTGATGGACATTACCATGCCCAAGATGGACGGGATCGAATGCACCAGAAGAATCAAGGCGTTGCTGCCCGATTTGCCGGTGGTCATGTTCACGGGGCGAACGGACACGGACAATTTCATATCGTCAATGATTGCCGGTGCCTCCGGTTACGTGGTCAAGCCCAGTTCGCCCTCCGAAACTGTTTCAGCGGTCAAAAAGGCGGTGGGTGGGCTGCCGGCGCTGTGCGTGGCGGCGGAGAACACCGTCGTCAAATGGCTGCACAAACTTGGCGAGAACGTGTTCTCGTGGAGGCTGACCGCGCGAGAGCAACAAATCATGCTCCTGGTCTGCGCCAATCGCAGTGACAAGGACATAGCCCATCTTCTGGATATTTCGCCCTCCACCGTTCATGTCCACACTCACAGCATTTTCAAGAAACTCGGCGTGAAAGGGCGCAATGAGGCGCGACAAAAGTTCATCGGGTTGACCGCTTGAACCCGCCGGGCGGGGGATAGGGCGGGGGATTTGCCGGCGGGGAGAAATCCCGCGGCACGGGGGCAACGGCCGATGTTTAACCTTCCTTCCGGCGTTGCCTGTTGCCCGATTGCAGTTTTCACTGTAGAAAAAACTTACATCGGGTTTGGTTTTCTTGTTAAGCTTGCGAAATCCTTCCGGTCAAAAGCTGGAATTATTAAACATGAGCACCAACATCGAGCAGCTTGAACTGCAACTCGACAATTTCGACGCCGCGCAACGCAAGGACGCGCTGGCGAAATTGTGGGACCTCGCCAGGGCGGGGAAAATCTCGCTGGCCGAACCGGGCAGCAACGTCAACCTTCACGCCCACACGTTTTTTTCCTACAACGCCTATGGCTATTCGCCGTCAAAATTCGCGTGGCTGGCGCGCAAGCACGGGCTGGCGGCGGCGGGCATCGTGGACTTTGACGTGCTGGACGCGCTGGAAGAATTCTGGGCGGCGGGCAGGCTTCTCGGCCTGAAACGCTGCGCGAGCCTGGAATCGCGCGTGTTCGTGCCGGAATTTTCCACGCGCGTCATCAATTCGCCCGGCGAACCCGGCATCGCCTATCACATGGGCGTCGGCTTCCCGCGCGAGATCAAGCATCCCCTGCTCTTCCAGATGCGCGGCACGTCCGAGGCGCGCAACCGCGAACTCGTCCGCCGCGTGAATGATTCTCTCAAACCCATCGGGCTGGATTACGACAAGGATGTTTTGCCGCTCACGCCGAACGGCAACGCGACCGAACGCCACATTTGCGAGGCGTATTCCAAAAAGGGCGATGCGGCATTTTGGAAGCAGAAGCTTGGCGATTGTCCCGCCGACGCGGGCAAATTGCAGGCGCTCATCCGCTCGAAGACGATGAAAAAAGGCGGCGCGGGCTATGTGCAGCCGGGCAAAGATTCCTTTCCGCTTATGGCCGACATGAACCGCTTCGTCCAGGAAGTTGGCGCAATTCCGACGCTGACGTGGCTCGACGGCACGAGCGAAGGTGAAAAGGCCATTGAGGAGCTGATCCATGTCGCCATGTCCAGCGGCGCGGCTGCCATCAACATCATTCCCGACCGCAATTTTACGCCGGGCGTGAAAGACCAGAAGCTCCAGAATCTTTACGACGTGGTCGCGCTGGCCGGGAAGCATCAATTCCCCGTCGTCGTCGGCACTGAGATGAACGCGCCGGGCAACAAATTCGTGGACGACTTCAGCACGGCGGAATTGAAACCGCTGGTGCCGGTTTTCCTGAAAGGCGCGCACATCGTTTATGCCCATTCCGTTTTGCAGCGCGAAAGCGGCCTCGGCTATTTGAGCGGCTGGGCGAAAAAGTCATTTGCAAACATCGCCGCCAGGAACGATTTCTTTGAGAAACTGGGGCATCAATTGCAGCCCGCGAAAGAAGACAGATTGCACGGTCTGCCGCCGGACGTGACACCGGCAGCCATTTTTGCCAGAATCAACTGAAACATTTTATGCCGACAACAACCATTCCTGAAAAACAACGCGCGGTGCAACTGGTTGCCCCCGATCAGCTCCGCGTCAATGACGCGAAACCCGTGTTCCAGCCGGGGCCGCACCAAATCCTCTGCCAGATCGAGGTCTGCGGCCTGTGCTTCTCCGATTTGAAGCTGCTGAAACAATTTTCCGGCCACGTCCGCAAATCCGAAATCACCGGCGGCATCGTGCAGGAGGCGCTCGCGCAAATGCCGCATTACGTCCCCGGCGACAAACCGGTCGTGCCCGGCCACGAAACCGTCGTGCGCATCGTCAAGGTCGGGCCGGAGGTTAAACGGTTCAAGGCCGGCGAGCGTTATCTCGTCCAGACCGATTACCGCTGGCTGCCGACGAAAAATTCCAATTCCGCCTTCGGCTACAATTTCGAGGGCGCGTTGCAGGAATACGTGATGGTGGACGAGCGGGTCATCACCGCGCCGGATGGCGAATCCATGCTCATTCCTGCGCCGGAGGATTTGTCCGCATCGGCCATCGCACTGTGCGAACCGTGGGCGTGCGTCGAGGACGCCTACGTTGAGAAACAACGGCGCAATTTCAAGCGCGACGGCAAGACGCTCATCGTCGCGGATGGCGAACCGAAGGTGGATGGCGCCGGCAAAGTCACTTACGCAAAGCCCTCGGCGTTGCCGGCCGGATTTTTTGACGACGTGATTTATTTCGGCAGCGATGCCGCGGTTGCGGAAAAACTGTTCGCCAATGTCGGCACGAAGGGATTGTTCGTCATCGTGCAGGGCGGGAAGAAATTTGGCCGCCCGGTCGTCACCGCAGTTGGCCGCGTGCATTACGGCGGCATCCGCATCATTGGCACGGCGGGCAACAACGTGGCTGATGCTTTGGCGGCGATTCCCGCCACGGCTGAAATCCGGTCGGGCGACAAAATCAACATCATCGGCGCCGCCGGCCCGATGGGCACGATGCATGTCATCCGCGATTTGTGCCAGGGGGTGCCGAATGTCACGGTTTACGCGGGCGATTTGAGCGACGAGCGGCTGGTTGCGTTGCGCAAGTTGTCCGAACCGCTGGCGCAAAAAAACAAGCTCACGCTGAAGACTTACAATCCGTCAAAGGACAAGCTGGCGGACAAATTCAATTACATCGTGCTCATGGCTCCGGTTCCGGCGCTGGTCGCGCAGGCCGTCAAGGACGCCGCTCCGAAGGCCATCATCAACATCTTCGCCGGCATCCCCGCCGAAAAGTCTGGCGAGATTGACCTCGACGCCTACATCGAGAGGCAATGCTATTTCATCGGCACCAGCGGCTCGACGCTCGACGACATGAAGGCCGTGCTGAAAAAAGTGGCTTCACGCCAGCTCGACACGAACCTGTCCGTTGCCGCCATCGCCGGACTGGACGGCGCGGTGGACGGCATCCGAGCAGTTGAAAAAAATCTGATGCCCGGAAAAATCATCGTTTATCCGTTTGCGAAAGGCTTGAAGCTTACGGCGCTCACCGAGGTCGGCAAGGAACATTCCGGTGTGGCGAATGCGCTGGACGACGGCTATTGGAACAAGAACGCGGAAGCGGCATTGAAAAAGGAGTTTGGCGCGTAATGAATCTTCCACTCGAAAATAAAATTGCCGTCGTCACCGGCGGCGCGCAGGGACTCGGCCAGGCCATTTGCGGCGCGCTGGCGAAGGCCGGATGCAACGTCGCCATCGCTGACATGAAGGACGAGGCGGCGCAGGCGACGGCGGCGGAAATCGTGAAGACTACGGGCCGGAAGGCGTTTGCGATGAAAACCGACGTGACGCAGGAAGGCGACGTGCAAAAATTGTTCGACCGCGCGGTTGTGGAATTCGGGCGCGTGGACATCGTGGTCGCGAATGCCGCGATTTTGATTGCCGAGCCGATTGCCGAGGCGAACGCGGAAAAATGGCGCGCGGTGATGAACGTGAATTTGTTCGGCAATTTTCTGACGATG
>CAYYWB010000078.1:0-11412 GCA_964475285.1 uncultured Bifidobacteriaceae bacterium
GATTGATGAAATAGATGCCGATGTGGTCCTTGGTGCTGGACCAGCCGTAGGCGGGAAGCCGATACATGATGCCGCAATAGGTGTATTTGTGTTCGACGGAATTCTTGTAATTGCCGGCGGCGATGATGCTCTGTTCCTTGGCGTGGATGACGGTGCCGGAGCGCTGGTCCTCATTGCTGATCATGAGCTGGTTGCGGTCCTTATCCACCGAGAGCCAGTTGAAGGTGGGGTTCATCTGGAGGATGAAGCGGTTTTCGCCGAAGCCGCCGGCGGGGTAGCTGGCCGGATGCGTGTATTGCGCGTAGGTGTAGAAACCGCTGACCCCGCGTTCCAAAACGTAGCGGACTTCAATGTCCATCGGCGCGTTCACGCCTTTGACCGCGACTTCGCCGCGCTGGCCACCGTTGGTCGCCGGGTCTATGGTCACTGACGGGGTGACCTGGCCGGAAGGCGTCCGCTCCCAATACTCGCTGCGGCCGACGATGCTGACGCCATGATAAAGGATCGTCTGCATGTTGCCGTTGTTCTTGAGAACGGTGATTTTGACGATGCCATTGTCCATCGTCCAGGTCGTGCCGTTGTCGGTGATGGTCACCGGGGCATTGGCGGCGGGTTTGGCGACGACCGGCGCGGCGCCGGCGGCGCGCAACGATGGCGCGGCCAGGGCCATGGCAATGAAGGCGGATGCGAGAAGTCCGCGCGCGACGACAGAGAGGTCTGTTTTCATGTGATTCCTGTTGTTACTTAATTGTATTTTTGAATGATAAAACCAACCTTGCCCCGCGCCAATCAAACGGATTGGATTTCGCGGGGTGTGCTGTTGGAAAAGACGTTATCCGCCGCGATGGGTTACAGCAAATCTTTTTTGGCCAATATCCGACCGGCAGGAAATCAGGCCGGGGCAGCCGCCCGTCCGACCTTGTGTCCTTTCCATCCGTAGAAAGCGACATAGGTGTAGGCCACCAACGGGACGATGAATGAAAGTTCAAGTCCGGCATGGTCGGCAATAAAACCCTGCAACGGCGGCAGCAGCGCGCCGCCCAGAATCGCCATGACCAGCAGCGACGACACCTGGCTCTTGTGAATGCCCGTGCCTTCCAGCGCCAGCGAAAACGTGTTCGACCAGCCGATTGAAGTGAACAACCCGACGGAGACGACGCACCACATCGCGATTTTGCCGCCGACGAGTATCGCCGTCAGCAGGAGCGCCACAACCGTCAGCGAGAAAATCATCAGCGTGCGGCCCGCCAGCGCCCGGCTGAACTGGAACAGCAGCCAGCACAGGCCGATGAACGGCAGATAATTTTGAAACACCGCCCAGTTGGCCCGGAACTGTTCGCCCCAGAGCGCGCCAATTTCCTGGATGGAATGGCCCTGGAGATCGTCCATGGGGAAGCTCTTGGCCACCCAAAGCAGCAAACACGCCAGCAGCGGAATCACCACCAGCAGCACCTGCTTGTTCAGCTTTTTCATCTCGCTCAATTCCACCGCGCCCATGAATCGCCCGATCATCAGGCCGCCCCAATAAAGCGCGACGTATTTGCTGCCTTCCACCGCCGTCAGTCCGGCCACGGTGGGCAGATGGAGAAAGTTGATGATGGCGCTGCCCACGGAGACTTCGCCGCCCACATACATGAAAATGGCGATGACGCCGAGGACGACGTGCGGATATGCCAACGCGCCGGCGCCGCGCTCGATCTTGCCTTCGCCAATGTGCGGCAGATGGATGAAATAGAAGATCACCGCCAGCACCAGAAAGACCGCGCAAAACGCCAGGTAAGGCACCTTCACCGAATCCGCGCCGTGCGCGCCGGTCTTGGCAAAGTATTGGAAAATGAGAAACCCGCCGATCAGCGGCCCGATCGTGGTGCCGATGGAATTGAAACCCTGCGCCAGATTCAACCGGCTGGAGGCCGTCCGTTCCGGGCCGAGAATGGTGACGTAAGGATTGGCGGTGATTTGCAGCATCGCAAAGCCGAGGCCGACCACGAACAATCCGGCCAGAAACATCGGATACGAGGCCGCGCTGGCGGCGGGCCAGAAGATGGCGCTGCCCGTCGCCGAAACCAGCAGGCCGATGACGATGCCGTTCTTGTAACCGATCTTGGCGATGGGATCTCCGGTCGTTGCGGAAATGATGAAGTAGAGCAATGACCCGATGAAATACGCGCCAAAGAACGCGAACTGCACCAGCATCGCCTGAAAATAATTCAGCGTGAACGCCTCCTTGAATTGCGGGATGAGAATGTCGTTGAACACGGTCATGAAACCCCACATGAAGAAGAGCGTGGTCATGATGGCAAACGACGCGCGATAAGTCTGGCCGTTGCCGCTGGAGCCGGAGGATGAAGTGACGTTTGGAGTGGAAGCCATGGATGTGCCTGGGTTGTTCGTTGGCGCAATTTAGGAAAAACGGCCCCCGCTGTCAAAGTCCGTTGACAGTTTTTCTGGCGCCAAATCAAATCAACGCAGTCGTCCACGGTTATTTTATCCCGCTCAACTTTTTGAATTGCCGGATTTTTCCGCCATATTGCTTCTGCCCTTCGTGTTCCAGCCGCTCGAAGTTCTTGTAATCAAAAATCGGCGATTCGACGGACAGGCCGTTGCCGGAATCCTTGAACATCCCGCCCATTGCGGCTACGAGACGGTCGTAGCCGCCCAGTTCAGCGCGCAATTTTTCTTCCGAGCGCGATTCCCAGTAGCCGCCTTCGTCATTCACCTTCACCCGCACGCCGAGGCCGCGCCAGAAATCCAACAGGCTGACGATCTGTTTGTGGCATTTCAAAAAATGTTCCCATCCGTGCTGTCCCGCGTATTGCGTCTTGCAGAAACTTTGCAACTGCCAGCCGCCCTTGAAACCCGTGGCGAAATATTTGCCGCGATACAAAACCCGTTTGGCATACTGGCACAGGCCAAAATCCGCGCTCTCACAACCTTCGCCCGGCCAGACTTCCACCAACCAGCCGTGCTTTGGGCCGACGCCACTGAAAGCGCCCTCATTCGTTTTCTGCCTGCCCACGGGAAAAAATAGTGGCGCAAGGTCTTCATTTTCTTCCGCGCGTTGCGGTTCGCCAACTTGGGCGCAGCCGATTTTGCGCGCGTAATCCGCCGTGCGCCGGGCCAGTTCGCGGATGACGCCGGGCGTGACGTCCTCTTTCAATTTCAAGGTGTAATGAATGGTCAGTCCCATAATTTTTATCAAAGCTTACCCGACACGGTTGGACAAAGGTTGTCCAAGCGAAATTATTTTTTGCCGTTCGGCGGCGGCTCTTCGTGAATGGAATAAAACTTTGCGGCGGCGGCGGCCGATTCCGCGGTTGAAAGGTCTTTGGTTTTCGGTTTATCCACATTCACACAATCCCCGCTGATGAAAGTTTCTGGTTCTGTGACAAATGCGGGCAAACCCGGTGGCGTGATGGATTTGCCAGCCGATTCTTTGCCCGCCAGTTTCAGATTTAATTTCAGGAGAAAAGCTAAAATGTCTTCGGCGGGCTTCATGCCGTAGGCGGCGCGGACGGCGGCATCGAGCGTGGCGTGGGCGGTGCGCAGGCGGTTTTCGCCGGGCGTTTCAAGCGATTTGTAAAGTTCGCGCAGCGACCAGCCGTTGTCCTGCATGATTTCATGGCGCAAATTCCGCAATTCACGCGCCGCCACGACCACCGCATTGATTTGTTTCAAGGTTGGCGCTTGCGGCCAAGGGAACGTGTCGAACACCGTGTCCGAGGTGTAGCGGAAACGCTCGGTGAGCGTGGAGCATTTGGCCGTGAACCACGCCCAATGAATCCCCGATTGCAAAATGCCGAAGGAATAATCGTCGGCAAATGGGAAAACCATGCACGCTGCGTTCGGGCGAATGTCCGATGAAATAAATTCAAAAATTGGCCGCTTGGTGACTTGACCACAAGAAACGTAACGCGGCAATTTACTGATTTGTTGAATCAAATCCGCGCGCGCCCAGCCAAGCAACCACCATTGCTTCAAAAAATTTGCGTGATGATGATTTACCTTTGCTTCGGGATTTTCTTTCAGCACTTTTTCATTTCGTTCGGCTTCTTCTTTTGCCGCAGCTTCGCGCGCGGGTAACACAAGTTTCTTCACGATTGCAAACGGCCTTTTATATTTGGCTGAAGCCAGAACGTCACGCGGATGAAAATCTATGACGTAACGCAATGGCGAAGGCGGACAAGTTGAAAGCAAATCGTCAGCGGTCAGAAATGGGAATACGACATCGCGGTTTTGTTTGTCCTCTTTGACGATTTGATACGCTTCTTCCGGCGTCAGCAAGAATCCTTCGTGTCCGTGAGTCTGGCCTTGAAAACAGGCTTTCGCATCGGCGTTTGTTTGCAGCCGTTTCGCGCTGGCAACGTCGGTTACAAATGACAGTGACGAATTGATTTGCGGCACGGTTTTCTTTTCCCACGGACCTTCGCGGTCTGTGCCGGTCAGCAATTGCAGCGTCTTCGTCGCTTTTGATTCGCCTTTGATCCAGTTCACAATGGAAACGTGAACCGCTGCTTCGCCCGACCACGGCTGCGACGAAACAGCTTCAAGAATTGTTCCGCCATCATTGACAATGTGGTCGAGGCCGCCTTCGCGCGAATAATTTTGGCGAATCGTGTTCGTGCCGACGAGTCCGGCGCGCTGGCCGGATTTCAGATGGTCATGCGCGCGGCGAAACCAATAGACGCAAAAATCCGCGCGTCCGGGAATTTGCGGATACGCCTTGCGAAGTTTTTGGACGTAGGCCGGCCCGAATTCCTGCTGCATCTTGTTTTTCGACTGGAACGGCGGATTGCCGATGATGGCGTCCACTTCCGGCCACGGCGTGAACAGCGCGTCGGCGCACAGGATGTTCTTGTCCAAATTTTGCAACGGCAAATCCTTTTCGAATTGCAGCGCGTGGGTGTCGCCGCCGGGCAGCACGTCGGCGTGCGCGTCCCAAAATTCATGCGCGGAGCGGGAAGCAAGCCGACAGGCCAGCATGAGCGTGACTTTGGCAATCTCCACGGCGTTTTCATTTATGTCCAATCCGAAAAATTGATTTGGCAAAATGCCACTGGCCGTGCCGACTTTTTCAAACTGGCGTTTATCCTGCGTGAAAAGTTTGACCAAAAGATTCTGTTCCAGTTCGCGCAAGGCACGGTATGCCACGAACAGGAAATTGCCGCTGCCGCACGCGGGGTCAAGCACACGGGAGGCGCGCAACTGGCGGAGGAGTTCCAGCAGTTCGGAAACATTCTTGGCGGCGGCGATGCGTTCCTCCCACGGGCGCACAATGGTCGGGCGGACAATTTTTTGTATGTCTGCTTCGTAGGTAAAATGCGCGCCAAGAGCATGGCGATCATCCTTTTCTTCATCTTGTTGAAGGCTGCTCTCGAAAATCGTGCCGAAGATGACGGGCTGGACTTTCGACCAATTTTCCTTCGCGGCTTCAAAGAGCAAACCGATGGCAGCGGATTGCAGTTCGAGCGGTTCGACTTTGGCAAAAAGACCCCCGTTGAAATAATCCACGCCCGCATAACGTCCGCCGCGCGCGGGTTTCGGATCATTCATCTGCTTGAAAAGATTCCCGATCAAATCGTAGCTGGTCGCCTTGGGATTTTCGGATTTGCGACATTCATCCAGCAGGCCGGTGAACAAATCTTCCGGCAGCAGGCCGCTTTTTTGGGAATACATCGCCACCACGCATTGCAAAACAAACCGCCGTGAGCTTTCGCGCGATTCACCACGCGCGACGAGAGAATTGAAAACATTGGCAACGTCTTTCGCGGCCTCGCGGGTGACTTCGACCCAGTTGTTGCCAAAAATCGGGGTTATTTTGCGCGGGTAAAGAAAGTTGAGCGCGGAATGACGAGCGGCGAGTTCGCTGACTTTGATTTTTTCCAGCGGCTCTTGCAGTTGCGTGTTGAAATCGTAAATCCAAAACTCGTCGAAGTCACTTAGCACGACGTAAGGTGGACGGTGTGGCACGAGGTTAAGCCAATAATCAAATGTCTGCTGGTAATGCTTGGAAAGTTTTTCGCCGCGCGACTTCATTTCAATCAGCACGCGCCCCGGCCAGACGAGATCGGAGAACTTGGTTTTATCGCCGGGAAAACGGACGCGATACTCAAAGCTCGCCCCTTCCGGCAGCGTGTTGGCGTCGTGGCCGAAAGCTTCGAGCAGATGAAAAAGAAACGTCTGAGCTTCGCTTTTTTCGTCACCTTTTAATTTGGCGGCAAAGTCGGCGAAGTCTTGAAACCCTCGTTCTTGAGAGGTCATCGCGGTGAGTGTGCGCGGGAAATTTATCTGCGTCAATCCGCGTTCGTCTGTGGTTTAACTTTTTAGACTCCTCGCCCCGGCCCTCTCCTCGTTTGGCAAGAGGGAGATTGTTTTCGCTCACGCGTAAAGCGGGCCGAAATTCTGGCAGGCGCGGTAGTCGGCGCTTTCCAGACATTGCGTGCCGAATGCCGCCCAAGTGCTCGGACGGAATATCCGGTCGTTCGCCACGTTGTGCATATAAACCGGAATCCGCAGCATCGCGGCGAGCGCAATCAAGTCCGCGCCGATGTGGCCGTAGCCGATGGCGCCGTGGTTCGCGCCCCAATTGTTCATCACCGAATAAACATCGCGGAAGGCACCCTGCCCCGTCAGCCGGGGCGCAAACCACGTCGTCGGCCACGTCGGATTTGTGCGTTGATCGAGCGTGTCATGGACTTTCTCCGGCAAATCCACCGTCCAGCCCTCGGCAATTTGCAGCGCCGGGCCAAGTCCTTTGACCAGGTTCAACCGGCTCATGGTCACGGGCATTCCGCCGCGCGTGAGGAAGCGCGAGGACCAGCCGCCGCCGCAGAAATATTCGGTGATGGACGGATGCCACGTCGTCGCGGCGAGGCATTTCTGCGCCTCGTCCTTTGTGATTTCCCAGAACGGCTTCATTGCCGGCTGGCCGTCGCGCTCCTGCTGGCCGGTGCCGTCGAGCGTGGCCGCGCCGGAATTGATGAGATGCAAAATGCCGCCCGCCGCCGCGCCGGTGAGCTTGTGGCCGGAGACGCGCTTCACGGCATCGGGACTCCAATAAGTCCGCACGTCGGCAAAAATCTGCGCGGTGTTGGTGAGCAAATGACCGAAGAGCATGGACGCGCCGTTGAGTGAATCGTTTTCCGTCGCGACAATGTAAGGCGCGCGGATGCCGTTCCAGTCGAATGACGTGTTGAGAATTGCTTCAAGAAAATCGCCATTGGGCTGGCCGTCCGTCCATTGGCGCTGGCCCTGAAAACCGGCGGCGATGGCGTTGTGCCCGTGCGCTTCCTCGCCAAAACCCATTTCCGCGAGCTTGGGATTGCCGACCATCAGGTCGCGCGCAATGAGCGCCATCTTGACGGACTTTTCCCATTCGGTGTCGAGCTGTGCGCGGGAGCGGGTCGTCTTCGGCGAATTGTAATCCTTGCCTTCCTTGCAATTTTCCTTCACCCATTTGAGCGCCTTTTTGTATTCCGCCTGGTCAAAAATTCCCTTGTCCATGCGGCGCAGGAATTCCGTCATGTCAATCGTCTCAACCCTCATGCCGAGATAACCCTCAAAAAACGGCTGATCCACAATCGAGCCGGCAATGCCCATCGAGACGCCGCCCATGCCGAGATACGATTTGCCGCGCATCATCGCCACGGCGAGACCGGCGCGGGCAAATTGCAGAATCTTCGCGGACACGTCGGCGGGAATCGTCTTGTCGTCGCCGTCCTGAACGTCGCGACCGTAAATGCTGAACGCGGGCAGACCCTTTTGCGAATGACCCGCCAGCACCGCCGCCAGATAAACCGCGCCGGGCCGTTCCGTGCCGTTGAAACCCCAGACCGCCTTCGGAATCAGCGGATTCATGTCCATCGTTTCGCTGCCGTAGCACCAGCACGGCGTGACGGTAAGCGAAAGGCCGACGCCTTCGCGCGCGAACTTTTCCGCGCAGGCCGCAGCCTCGGCCACGCCGCCGATGCAGGTGTCGGCGATGACGCATTCGACGCGCCTGCCATTTGGATAATGCAGGCTGGACGAAATCAATTTCGCGGCGGACTTGGCCATGTCCATCGTCTGCTTTTCGAGCGATTCGCGGACGCCGCCGAGCCGGCCATCAATCGTTGGCCGGATGCCGATTTTTGGAAGCGAGCCGATGAGCGATGGATTGTTCATTGTTGTGTTGGTTCAATTTTGTTGCTGTCCGATAAAAATCAAGCCGCAGCTTTGCCTGCATTCAAGGCGTTTGTGCGGGCTGCGCAATGGTTTAGCAAATCGGAGGCCGGCTGTCACGAAAGTTTTTGCGGCAATCTGATTTCTGGAAATCAGCGAGTTGGGTTTTTGTTAACCCTCGCTGGAATGTCAGCCAGTTTCTAATCCACTGGCCTTCATCAAATGAAGGCAAGGCCAAAGCAATACGAGTTTTCAAAGTTATACTTTGCGGCGGGCATTTCTGCGATGCCTGAAAAACAGGGCGCTCATCATTCCACCCACTCCCATCAAGCACAGGCTGTTTGGTTCGGGAACCGCATACATGGCGATGTTGTCAATGGCGTAGGAATAGTCATCGTATTTTCCGTTGATTTGCGCCTCCAAGCTTAAGAGCGCGCTCGTTGAAGTGGCTGTGTAGTCGAAACTAAAGCTGTGCCAGTTTGAATCTGTCGGGACTGCTGTTTCAAACAAGAAAACGCTGTCAAGTGCCACGCCGAAACTATAATCTGTGGTGTTTTTCCCTAGCAATTTTCGATAATCTCCAGAAATAATATAGAGTTGTCCCGGCGACAAACTGTTGATTTCTTGGCTCGCCGTTGGAACATTAGGAGGCGATAGATCATATAGAGAAACACTACCGGGAGGATTGCCAAAAGAAGATGAGTAACCACCTCCTGCGTCTATCTCCACATTTGTTATGACCCAGCCTGAAGTATCGGTGTCAAATCCGCCATTAACGACCAGGTTGCCTTGTGCCGCAACGGACTGGATAAAGCACGACAATATCAGAATTGTCAATATGCCCACGACTGTTTGTTGAATTATTTTGTGCGGTCTCATTATTCACGGCGGACTTTTCTGCGATGCGTGAAAAACAGGGCGCTCATCATTCCGCCCACTTCCAACAAGCACAGGCTGTTCGGTTCTGGAACCGCATACATGGCGATGTTGTCAATGGAATAGGAATAATCATCTGTTCCGTTGATTTGCGCCTCCAAGCTTAAGAGCGCGCTCGTTGAAGTGGCCGTGTAGTCGAAACTAAAGCTGTGCCAGTTTGAATCTGTTGGGACTACTGTTTCAAACAAGAAAACGCTGTCAAGCGCCACGCCAAAACTATCATCTGTTTTATTTTTCCCAAGCCCCCTTTGATAATCACCCGAAACAATATAAAGCTGCCCTGGAGTCAAACTGTTGATTTCTTGGCTTGCCGCGGGAATGCCTGGAAGCGATGGATTATACAGAAAAATGCTACCGGGCGGATTGCCATAATTAGACACGTATCCGCCTCCTTCGGGAACATATACATTTGTTATGACCCAGCCTGAAGCATCGGTGTCAAAACCACCATTGACGATCAAGTTACCTTGGGCTGTAACTGATTGTGCAAAGTATGACAACATCAAGATTGTCAAAACGACCGCGCCTGTTTTTTGAATGATTGGATGCGATTTCATAATTATCTTCTCTTTTTACGGATGTGCCAGATTGTTCGTGCCATTGTGAAATTGATAAACGTATCTGCCCAAAACATTGCTACTATTTAAGCTGCCGTATATCAAGCCGGTCGCGAGATTGGTGTCCAGCAAAGCCCTTTGAATGCCAGAACCATTCAATTCATAAGTTGAGTCGTTCGCACTGGCAAATCCCGCTCGTGCAGGAGAACCCCCTGGGCCTATCCATAAACCATCCTCCCCGGCGCTGGCATCGCCCGCCTCCCAATTGATATGGGCGTAGTTAAATTCAACGTCATAATCTCCGCTGGCCCTGTCCGGTCGGCTGATCAGCACCAACTGGAATGTATTTGACTTGTCGTCCCACGTATCATAATAGCCAACGTAGGGCCATGTGACCCCAAAGGCAGCATGACCATTCACCGTGTTGGTGCCATAAGTTACCACACCCGAACCCGTCGCTCTCGTATCCACGTCCGCCCAAAACGGAGCGATTATATCCAATTGATACGTTTCAGCCTCCTGAACAATTGAAATGGGAGTCCAAGGCTCAAGAGATCTTCCAAACGTCACGTTGCCATTGTTGTTGACAAACAGTTGCGAATACGTTGTCCCGAAGAATTTCAACGACATCGGCAAATTGATCGAACCCGTGGACTGGTCGTCGTTGCCGGGAAGGACATATTGGTCAAACCCCGGTCGAATGGGCGAAAGGCCGGGCACCCCGGCAAACGCTATGTTGGAATGCGGCGATTCATAATAAACAAAAGGATGCACGGACTCGTCCTCACACTGGAACGTCACCGAGTAATAATTGGTGTCGCCCGGCGCAACACCTGTGTCCAAAAAGCTGGTTTCAAAAGGATCGTAGTAGCCGGTGTGGTTAATATTGACGTAAGGTCCGCCGGGCGTGGCCGAGCGATAAACCTGATAGCAATAAATGGGAAGGCCGTCTTCATATATCATTTGCTGCACCTTATCATCCAGACTCCAATCAAGCAAGACGCCGTGGCCGTCTGTGTTGCATTGCGCCGTGAGATTCACCGGCGCGGCCACCACAAAAATAGTCACCGCGGCTGAATTGCTCCAAAGGCCGTCACTGACCGCAAAGATGAAACTGTCCATGCCCTCGTAATTCAAGTATGGCGTGTAAGTCAAGTTTGACCCTGTTCCGGTCAAGATTCCGTTTGTGGGACCAGTCACGATTGTGAAGTCGAGTGAGTTCGTGGTGTTAAGCTGGCTGGTGGCGGTCAAAGTAATGCTTGCCCACTGATTGGTTCCCGACATCACGATTTGCGGGTTCGCGGAAATGCTCGCGTCTCCGTAATATTCCCATTCCTGCCAGTCAGGGATGCCATTGTTATTTTCATCCACCCCTGTCCAGTCCCGCGCCCAGAGGAACAGGTTCGTCCGATCCGACTGCGGCACGGTGAAGGTCACCACATTCTGATTCGTGTCCGGCGGGAAAACCTCCGTTTCGATGTCCCAATTCGGAGCAGACATGTCCGTTCGGCTGAATATCTCATAAACAGAATCCAGACGGGGGACATCATGCAGATTCACATACGCCAGCCCATTTGTGATGCCAACCATTTCCAGCCACAGACCGTTTGTTGGCATGGTGTAATGGATGCCGTAGAAACCAACGCCATTCGTGCCGCCGCCACTGTCACCACCACCATCGCCCGGCATTGGCAAGTTCATGCCCATCATCCGCATTTGCTGGTTTGCCGCTCCTGTTTGAACGCGAGTAATCAAGCTC
>CAYYWB010000079.1:0-11383 GCA_964475285.1 uncultured Bifidobacteriaceae bacterium
GCGGCGTGATGGGAATCAACGCAAATGCAAGCAGGATGGTGTTGATGTTGTTGAAAGCGTCAGGTGGGATCGTGTCGAGACCCAGCCAGGACGTGATGTCCGCGTTGGCGCGCAGCAGGTAAGCCAGCCAAAAGCTCAACGCCACAAGGCAGGCATCCGCCAACTGGTGGATTTGCATCCGAATCTGACGATCACGCCGCAACATGGTTTATTAGGACAGGTATATTACAGCACCAATAGCCGTGTGCGAGCCTAAAAATTTCTGCCGTTCAACGCCCGGCCGGCGGCGATTGAAACTCCGGCACGGACGCCGCGATCAATTTTTCCATGCGCGCAAACGTCGCGTCCTCCCGGCCCGGCTCGCACACGCAAAAAAACGAGACGTAGGCCCAGCGCTGCCAGACCGCCTTGTGCAACAAATCCAGCGCCAGCCAGCGCATGAACTCATTGTGGCTTGGCGTCTCCTCGCCGTCCGCCACGAACCAGAAAACATAGACGCCGCTCACCACTTTCTTTCCGCCGTCGGGGGTTTGAAAGGAATTGGACACGACCCATTCCGACACCGGCAATTCGTAGGACGGCGTCCCGGCAATCTTCAGGCCCACGGTTTTTTTCGAGCGGATGATCCAGCCCTGCCCCGGCAGACAATAATCCGGCTTGTGGATGCTCGTCCGGTCCGCGCCCATCAGGATGACGGTGCTGGAAACGGCAAAACCATCGGGCGACTGGTAGATGCGCCGGGCGTAACTGGTGTCCTGCGGAAAATATCCCAGTTCAATCTCCGATTCCGGAATGTTGGTGGAGGTGTAATCCAGCACCCGTTCCGGCATATCCAGTTTCATCTTCAGGCCGCCTGGAATCGGCGTGGCCATGATGATGCCGGGCTGGCCGATTTGCTGGAATGACTTCAACCGCGCCAGAACGCCGGCGGCGCCCGCCATCAATGCGAGCGCCAGCAACAGCAGGAGCCATTTTTGATTTTTCATGCGTTCGCCTGTTTCAATTCCCGGTTTTCCAGCCAGCGGCCCGCCAGCAGCAGGCCGAACATTGCCGGCAAATAGGGAACGAGGCTGATGATTCCCAACGGGCCGCCTTCATGGACATAAACGCCCCAAGATTGCCCGCCGAATTCCGCCGCGACGATGATCAGCATCATCCGCGCGAGGTTGCCCAGCACGGCGAACGGCAGCGCGAGCGCGATGAGCAACAGCCGCTTCCACGGCGAGCGAAACACAAAAAATCCGTAAATCGTGGCGAGCAGAAAAATGGCGATGAGACTTCTCATGCCGCTGCACGGCGCGGCAACGTCGAATCCATAGCTGCCGGTGGAATCGAACAATTGCGTTCCCACCCGGATCACGTCAATGCCCAGAACGTGCGCCGTTTTTTCCGAAAGCCATGAAACCAGTTGCCGCAGCGGGAACGTGATGGACTCGCCGCGCTGCCCCAGCGGAACGGAAAACATGAACAGGAAAAACGGGAACAGGCTGTTGCGCAGCCAGGCGCGCCCCCACGCCAGCCCCGTCAACCCATAAATGCCGGCAAACAGCGCGGCGATGCAAAGATACGGCTGTTGGACGGCGTAACCCGCGACGTGCAGCATCAGCGCCGCCGCCAGAATGAACAGGCCCGGCCACCAGAATTTCAGCGGCAGCGCCAGCAATTCGCGCCGTTTCCACCAGAAAAGGCCGATGACCAGAAACGGGATGAAATTGCCGTGGGCGTCGTCGGCGGAGGGGCTGTTGTATGCGCCGATCATCCACGAGAAGAGCGACGGCGTGTGGACATAGCCGAGAATGGGATTGCCGAGAAACTGGAACAGCGCCAGCCACGCCGCCAGCAGCGCGAAGAAAAAGGCCTTGTTTGGCAGACGCCGCCAGCAATCCGCCGTGTCCAGCCAGAAACTTTTTGGCGATCCGTTGTCCGGGTTTTCGTTCATTTGCGCGCAGTGGCAGTATTAAGATGACCAAATGCCCGTTTTCACTCAATCAAAATTGGAGCGCGGCGCGAAAATAACGGGTGATGTCCACGGCGCGACATAAATCCTTGTTTGTTGCCATGCGCCTTCGCCAGCCACGAGACTGGCCTTGCCTCGAACCGGTGGACGGTGTTGGGGCGACACTTGGGTTTTGAACGACTCATTTGATTGAATTGGATTCAGTTTGATCTGGTTTGACCTGGTTTGACTGGGTTTGACTCGCTGTTATCTGGGGCGGCTTCTTCCTCCGATTCCGGCGGCAACCTGTAAATGTCGCGAATTTTGGCCGTTTTCTCCGCCGCCTTTTCCTCCTCAGTCTTTGTGGGTTTGGGTTCAAGGCCAAAAAATCTCGCGCATCCGGCGTTCGCGCTCCTCCGGGCTGATGTAATCCTGACACACCCTGTCGCGCACCTCCGGATTTTTGAGCCAGCGCTGGAAGTGGGCGATAACCTCCTCCTCGGTTTTTTCACGCTCGCGGTCCAGCCGCTCCTGCTCAATTTTCAAGCGCGCACCGCTGTGGTCGCCGCGCCGCAACGCCACCACGTCATGGCATAATTCGCGCAGCACTTTCAAGTCGAGTTCCCCATCGTGGTTCTTTTCGGCCAGCTTTTGGACTGCCACGAGATAACGTGCGGTGAGCCACACGGCCATCTGATCCGCGAGCGGTGGGTTGCCGAGCGGCTGCAACTCCCCAACGTCATCGGCCAGTTGCCGCGCCATGTCCAGCGCCTCCTGCTGTTGCAACCATTTTGCATAACCACGCTTGCGCCACTCGGACAGGTTCTGCTCGCGAATCGGCTTGCCCTCAAATTCGGCTGCCATCACGGCCTGCACTTCCGGCAGGGAATTGAGCCATTCCACCAGCGCCCTGCCCTTTTCGCCGTTCTCGATGCGGTGGTTTAATTGCTCCTGAATGGACTTTGGCAGGCATCCGATTTTGCCGTTATGGGTGAGGTTCATAAATTCTAGGGCCGGATTTGGTCGGATTTACCCGGATAAACCTCATTATTTTGGAAAGATGACTCTGCCCGCAGTTCCATTCTTGTCGGTTCGCCGCGCAGTATCCGGCCGATTTCGTCAGGGTCAGGACGTGTATTTTCCTCCAGGGCCGCGTCCAGCCGTTCAAATGCCTGACGATAAGCCTGGTTTTTGATTCGATGTGGTGGAGATTTTTGGTAATGGCTCACATCAAGTTCAATTCCCTCACTATTTTCTCCATGGTTTCCGGAGTGACGCCCCCTTTGCTTTTCGGCAAAAATTCCTCGCGGACTTCTGGACGCTTGATCCATTCGCGAAATTCCTGCTCCTTTTGCAATTTGCCGTTGGCCCGCTGCCAATCCAATTCTTCACGGTCCAGTTGCAGCCGGGCGGCTGAATGGTCGCCGCGCCGCAGCAGCGCCCAGTCCTGCACGAATGTCCGCAACACCTCAAAGCGCCGGACGCCTTCCGTCCCGGCCAGTTTTTGCCGTGCCGCAAGCAGGTATTGTGGTGCCAGCCAGCCGGCCACGGCATCGGTGACGGAACCCCCGGCAGCCTGTTTCAACTCCTGCGCCTCCGCCATCATGGCCAGCAGCAGCGCCTTGGTTTCGGCCAGATTGGAATTGGGCGCGCTCACCGATACCTCCCGCGAATGTAACGGTTGTAATAAGCGCCCATTGAAGACGCGTTCATGAATTCCCGATAGACCGAATACGGCACGCCGGGATGATCATAAATTTCGTCGCTGGTGTGGAACTGCACATATAGATGGCCTGAACTCCACCCGACAGCGTGAATGGACGAACTAAAAACGATTATTAAAATCATGCCGGAAAAATAATCCGGCGGAAAAAATCAGGTAAGACTCCGAAACGCCTCGGCATTTGCGGGGCTGCGGGAAATACCGCGCTATTTGTCGGGTGGTTGTCGATTCCACGACAGCGGCTTTTCGTCTGGCGGCAGAAATGGGAAGAATTTGTGGAATAACTGTCCAGCTTCGCGCCGGGCATCCCGCCATTTGGTCGGGTCGCCCCATTTATCCGATGCAAATTGTTTTACATTGTGGATTGGCTTACACGCAGCAACCGGCGGAACGCGGCGTGTTCCGAGAATTTCCTTCGGGGTGAACTGGGCCAGCAACCGCGTCGCAGTCAGTCGAGTCAGATTCGCACGCCAGTCGCCGGGCTTGTGACCCCGGCCACTTGGCGCACGCCGGTCTTTGCGCCGGGCATGTTTTACCCATTTGCGAAAATAGTTGACGATTTGATCATCCGTGAAGAAATCCCAAGCAATATCCACCAGCAATGTCTCGGCATTGGAAATGCCCAAGCCGGGTCGGATTGGCTGCAACCCCTTATCTGGAGGCAGTTGCTCTTTCATTTGTTGGGCTTGAGATTCGACATAGCGCGCCACGTCTTTTGCGAAGCACCAATGCGAGATTTGAAACGGCACAAGCCCCAAGGTGGTGACATCGTCTTTGATAGTTGACCGACATTTCCGTTCGTTCTGGGAAAGCGACTGCCAGGGTTGAGGAAAACTTCCAGTTATGGCAGGTGCATCTGGATGCCGGTAGTTCGGCAATTTCTCCTTTTCACTTTGGTATTTTATATCCGGTTCAAAAAAGAAGCCGCGAAGAAACACTTCTGCCGGATAGCCAATGGATTGCACGCGCTGTAAATCTTCATGGAGTTTTTGATCCCGGCAACCACCCGACCGCCAGTTTTGAATACACCGATGCCTCAAATTGCGGATGAACGCCGATTCCCGCGCATATTCCCAATAGCAGCAAGCCACCAGTTCATCATCCGGCACGTTGTCAAAATTCCTATCCTGTTCGGACAACGTTTTCATTTCCAACTCACACCAGCTTCTTTGCAATGTGCTCGTCGAGGATTTCCTTCACGGTCAGGGCGACGATGACTTTGTGGCTGCGCTTGAAAAACGATTCAATCTCCTGCAAGGCGTCCGATGAATAATCGAAGCTCACGAAGAAGCCTTTCTCACAATCCTCGCGCATCATCATGGCTTCAAAGGCGTCTATGTCCGGGCGACCGGCCTTGTCCTTTTGTTTCACCTGGATGGGATACCAGCGTTCTTTCAGGCCGAGTTCGCCTTCTTTTAATCTATACGGCTCGGCGGCGGACGAAACAGGATAGATGCGGCCATCCACTCCCATGTCGCCCACTTGCACCTTGTTCGGAATGCCGCCGAGGGCGATGACGGCCCAGTTCTCAAATTCAAACGGCGGGATGACGCGCAGTTTCTCGACCGTCCACGGCAGGTCACGGACGACGAAGCCGCGGCCGGCTTTCCAGAGCGGTTCGCTTTCCGGCAACGCGCAAACGTCGCGCAGGCGTTTAGCCATGACGCGGCAGGCATCGGCAAAACCAGATTTGCTGATAATAGCCCAGCCATTTATGGCTGGGTTAAATGTCATCAACATAAAATCAAGTCCCGTTAGGGACGGCAGACAGTTTCTTTCGTCCCTGACAGGACTGGGGACATTCCCGAACCGCGAACCCAGCCATAAAATGGCTGGGCTATTTTCGTTGTATCCTCAAGACACCTTGTTGATGAGCCAGCTTGTTAGTCCGGCATCAAAAACCAACTCTGCCAGCTCTTTTGGGCCGATTACCGTGACACGTTTATCATCTGTAATTGCTTCGCCGGAATGATAAACATAGAACATTCTTTGAAATGGCCCAGCCTCATCAATTAAATCTACATACTCGGCGAGTTGTGCCGATGTTGTCTTCGACTTTACTTGGACGCACGCACGTTCGCGTGTGCTTGGCAAAGTTAAATCAAGATCGAGAAACTTTTGCGTTTTACCGACAATGCCCTGTCGCCGCCAGCCGCTCGTGGAAAAGACAAGTTCAACCAGAATTTCAAAATCTTGTGGGACTAATAATGTCATCAACTCCTGAATGGATTCCTTCATTTTCTTTGAAGCTTCAATGCCGCGTTCTACTTTGGGAACTTTCGGGCTTTAAGAAGAGTTGCTTTAATAGTTCTGTGTTCATTTTGTTTTTTTATTTTCGCCGAAAATCTGGTCGAGCATGACCTTGACGTAGTGGCTGGCGATTACGGGCGAAGGCAGAAGGATGAATGAAGAATGCAGAAACAGGGAGGGTGCCAGATTCATAATTCTGCATTCTTCCTTCATCATTTGTCTGGCGCAGGCGTCGGGCAGTCTGGCGGGCCGTTCCAGATTGTCGCCGCAGTAGATGACGCGGGTGTCGAGGAGGGCGGAGGATTTTTGGGAGGGACGGCGTGCCGCCGTGCCCACATCGGGGTCGCCGGCACGGCAACCCTCCCGGTCCGATTTCTTTGCCATGCGCGGAGTTTGCGCCGGGAACAACTGTTGCTCAACAAAAAACCATCTCGTTGCTGGCGGCCAGCTTCCGGTCCAGCAGCTTCTCCACGCCGCCGTTCAGCCAGTCGGAATCAATCCTTGCGCCTTCTCCCATCCAATGCCAGATGAAATCGCATCCCATCTTTTGGGCGCTGTGAATCAACGGTTCCACCACCCGGCTCAACTCCATCATGGTGGTTTCGTCATCACCAATCAGGCCGACGATCAATCCGGTGACGGGGCGGTTGCGGGCATCAATGGTATCGAGCCATTGCATCAGCGCGAAAGTCAATGACGCGGATGCGATGATGATCACGTCGGCGTTTTCCGCGTCGTTTGTAATCATCTGCCGGATGGGTTCGCTGACCTGGATGGTGTCAATTTTCCACATTTCCGAAGTGATTTGCCAGTTTGGGCCGGCCAGCCTGGAAATCGCGCAAGCCACCGAGCGGGCGCGCCCGGAGGCGCCGATGTCGTCATACAACGAGAGCAGGCGCAGCTTTCCGTCCACCAGCGCCGCCTCATTCACATTCACATCTGATACATCTGATTGAATAAGCATAACAATGGCGCAGAACCTAAACTGGAATTGTTACGCCAACATGTTTTTCAAGTGCCAATTCGGGAACGTTTGACGGCGCGCGCCGGAATCCGGCAGCGGCAATTCATCTTCGTGTAACGCGGCTTGCGTCCAATGAGGCGAAAGCGCATTCTTTCCGGCGCAAAACAACAACATCGCCATGAAAAAAATCTGCTCCCTTTTGCCGCTCGTCCTCGCCATCCGCCTCGCCGCCGCCGGCGCGCCCGCCGATTCGCCGCGTCCAAGCGAAGCCACGGCGGGCAAGACCAACGCGCCGGACGCCGGGAAAACCGAGACCGCCGCCATCCCCGACGCCACGCACAAGCCGGTCTTCACCACCAACACCATCACCATCGCCGGCGCCCTGCCAGGTGGCGGCACCACCGTCACCTACGTGGCCGAGACGGGAATGCTGCCGATTCTCGCGCCCACCGGTTCGGTGCGCGCATCGGTCTTTTACGTCGCCTACACGCGCGTTGAAAAATCGGAAACCGGGGATCGGAAATCGGAAATGGAAAAGCGGCCGGTCACGTTCTGCTTCAACGGCGGGCCAGGCTCGTCGTCCGTGTGG
Organism: uncultured Bifidobacteriaceae bacterium; assembly: GCA_964475285.1. Taxonomy (GTDB): domain Bacteria; phylum Verrucomicrobiota; class Verrucomicrobiia; order Limisphaerales; family UBA11358; genus UBA11358. The sequence goes on from CAYYWB010000079.1 coordinate 7,463, forward strand.
CTGCACCTCGGCGCGTTCGGCCCGCGCCGCGTGAAGATGAACGACAACGGCACGCTGCCGCCGCCGCCGTTCGGCCTGGCGGACAACGCGAATTCCATCCTGGACGGCAGCGATCTGGTTTTCATTGACCCGGTGGCCACCGGCTTCAGCCGCCCGGCCCAGAATCAAAAGGCCGATGATTTTTTCGGCAACTCCGCCGACCTGGATTCCGTCGGCGAATTCATCCGGCTCTGGACGACGCGGCACGACCGCTGGCTTTCGCCGAAATATCTTTGCGGCGAAAGCTACGGCGTCTTCCGCGCGGCGGGCTTGGCGGAGCATTTGAGTTCGCGCTACGGGATGTATTTGAACGGGCTGATTCTCGTCTCCGGCGTGCTGGATTTCGCGACCATTTACGACAATCCGGGCAACGACGTGCCGTATCCGCTGTATCTGCCGGCCTACACGGCGGCGGCGCAGTTCCACAAAAAACTGCCGCCGGACTTGCAGGCGGACCTGCCGAAGGCGCTGGCCGAGGCGCGCGAATTTGCGAAGGGCGAATACGCCGCCGCGCTGCAACGGGGCGGTTCGCTCCCCGCTGACGAGCATAAAAAAGTCGCCGACGAACTCGCGCGTCTCACCGGCCTGAAACCGTCCGTCATCGAGGACAATCACCTGCGGATTGACGAGGGCGTGTTCCGCCGGCAATTGCTGCACGACGAGGGCTTGATTCTCGGCGCCTACGACGCGCGCATCACCGGGCGCGACGATGATCCGGCGTCGCCGAATCCGGATTTCGATCCGTCGGACGCGGCGGTGCTGGGGCCGTTTTCCGCCGCGATGAATTCCTACGTGCGCGGCGAGTTGAAGTTCGAGGACGATCTGCCCTACGAACTTCTTGCCGGCGTGCAGCCGTGGAATTACGGCTCGCGCAACACCTACGCCAGCGCGGGCGAGCGGCTCGCCGGGATCATGAACCAGAATCCCTACATGAAAATCCTCGTGGTCGGCGGGCGCTGCGACCTGGTGTGCCCGATTGACACGGTGCATTACGCGCTCGACCACATGCAGATTGATCCGGCCTACCGGACGAACATCACCTACGCCGAATTCGACGCCGGCCACATGATGTATATCAACCTGCCGGACCTGAAGAAACTGCACCAGACGGTGGAGGAGTTTCTGAAACCGTGAATGGAAATGCAGAAGGATGAATGAAGAATGAAGAAAGTTTTCGATCCACCCGCTGAAAATTTCTTCATTCTGCCTTCTTCATTCCGCCTTGCATAAAATCATTCATGCACGCGAATCAGCGTCTTGATGGCGCGGTTGCCCGCAGCCATTGACTTGAACAATTCCGGCAGCTTCGCCAGCGGACATTCGCCGTCCACAAAATCGCCCGCGCGAATGACGCCCGACTCGATGAATTCCAGCGCCCGCCGGATGGAGCGCGGCGTGTGATGGAAACTCGCCAGCAGCGTGAGGTCGGAATAATGAATGAAGGTGGTGTCGAGCGAGACGGTCGTGCCCGCCGGGCAGCCGCCGAAGAAATTCACCGTGCCGCCCTTGCGCACCAGATGCACGCTCGCCTCCCAAGTTTCAGGACGGCCCACCGCTTCAATGACCGCGTCGAAATGTGTTTTCGTCGCCGCGCGGACCGTCGCGGGCAAATTCCAGCCTTCGCCAATGTCAATGGTCTGGTTCGCGCCGAGCCGTTGCGCCGCCTCCAGCCGCGCCGCGCGACGCCCGGCCACCGTCACATCGCAGCCGAGATTTTTTGCCAGCGCGACAAACATCAGTCCAATCGGCCCCGCGCCGATGACGAGCACGTGCTGGCCGGCGCGCAATTTCGTGTCGTCCACGCCCTGCACCACGCACGCCAGCGGTTCGGTGAGCGCGGCGTCGGCAAAATCCGTCTCCGGTTTCAGCCGCAGCAGATTTTTTTGGACGAGCCGCGCGGGCACAACGATGGATTCAGAATAGGCTCCGTTCAGAAACAACAAATCGTCGCAGATGTTTTCCTGCCCGGCCCCGCAATGGAAACAATTGCCGCACGGCGCGGAATTGGCCGGAACCACGCGGTCGCCAATTCGGAATTCGGAATTCGGAGTGCGGAGTTCCGAAATCACCCCGGCGAGTTCGTGTCCGAAGACGGCGGGCGGCACGATCATTTTCGCGTGATAGCCGCGCTTGAAAACTTTCAGGTCGGTGCCGCAGGTCAACGCGGCCTCGATGCGCACGCGGACCTCGCCGGGCTTCAGCGGCGGCGGCGCGATGTCTTCTACCCGGATGTCTTCCTTTCCGTGGAGGATGGCGGCTTTCACGCGCACAGTATATGAGTGCGAACGGACAAAGTGGAGATAGTTTCGTGATAAAGTTTTGGGTGGACGGGGAAATTGCAGAAGTCTAACTTCAAGTAAAATTATGAATAATAGGGAAGGACTTGACCGGTTGCTGGATGCGATGATCCAGCAGGCCGAGGGATTTTCGGACCTGCTCTTCGTGGCCGGCCGGCCGCTACAGGTCGAGGTTCAAGGCGTGCTCAAGCCGATTATATTCGAACATTTGGAACCCCTGCTCACCAGCTCGCGCATCGAGAACCTGGCCGGGGCCATCATAGACAACAACCCGCGGCTGTTGCGGGATTTGAAGGAACGCGGCTCATGCGATTGCGGCTATACCCTGAAGAATATCTGCCGGTTTCGCGTCAACATTTACCGTCAAAACGGGAATTACGCCATGGTGTTGCGCCACCTCAAGCCGCTGATTCCGACCTTTGAATCGCTCAATCTGGCCCCGGTGTTCCACGACATCATCAAGGAACAAAACGGTCTCATCTTTGTGACCGGCGGCACGGGCATGGGCAAGACCACCACCATCGCCGCCATGCTGAACGAAATCAACAAGACCCGGGATGTCCATATTGTCACGCTGGAGGACCCGATTGAATTTGTGTTCACGCCCATCAAGTCCACGTTCAGCCAGCGGGAGCTGGGGCTTGATTTTTACAGATTTCAAGACGGCATGCGCGCCGCCATGCGGCAGGCGCCCAAGATCATTTTCATCGGCGAAATTCGCGACCGTGAAACCACGGAAATCGTGCTCAACGCCGGCGAAACCGGTCATTTGGTTTTTACCACGCTCCACACCACCGACGCGCCACAGACCATCAACCGCATACTCGGCATGTTCCGCAAGGATGAGGAAAACCAGGTGCGCGAACGGCTGGCAAGTTCGATGCGTTACATCCTCTCCCAACGGCTCGTGCCATCGGATTCTGGCGGCAGGCTGCTGGTGACGGAACTGATGGGCAGCAACCTCCGCACCCGCGAAGCCATCCTGCTGGGCGAGAACGAAGGCCGCATCCTGGAGGACATCATTGAGGCCGGCAGCGTCTCCGGGTGGCACACGTTTGAACAATCCCTGATCAAAGCCTACGAGCAGGATTTGATCTCCGAAGAAACCGCGCTGCTCTACTGCGCAAACAAGATGAAAATGGTCCAGCGCATTGACACCCTTTCACTCAAGAAGCCCCGGAAAAGCCCCGGCACCGGAACCATGTTCGAGAGCCTGAGAATGCAGGAGGAGGAAAAGGTGGCCAAGCTTCGCGGCAAGGCCAGGCCGTGAATCGCACCGGTGACTTAAGTCTTGAAACCAATACGCTGAAAATCGGCGGCGTCACGGCCCGGCAATGTCCTGAAATTGACAGACGCCGGGAACAATTATAAGTGGGATAAAATTGCGCTCATTGTCGCCCAATATCGCCAGTCCGGCGGGGTGGTGCCTTCACAAAACTCGTCTCCCGCAGGTAAACCGGCTCCAGCTTTTCGCCCGGAACAAAATCGTTCCGGCGCGAGGCCAGTTCCGCCAGCGCCGCCGCGCGCGGAAAAATTGTTCTGCCGGACGGAAACCATTTTGCCACCTCCGGCCCGGCCAGGATTT
>CAYYWB010000080.1:0-11201 GCA_964475285.1 uncultured Bifidobacteriaceae bacterium
TTCCTGCAAGCTCGAACCCCAGCCGGTGTGGTTGATGACGATGTCAATGAAGACCCGCGCGCCGAGCGAGTGCGCGGCGTCGGTGAGTTCACAAAACTGGTCAATGCCTGTGGCGCGCTTGTCAAATTCAACCAGCGCCGGGTCCACCGCCGTCAAATCGAGCGCGGCGTAGGGACTGCCGAAACGTCCGAAGCGCGCATAAGTCGTCGGCGTCGGATGCACGGGCAGCAGGTGAAGAATGCGGCAGCCGAGCGTCTGGACGATGTGCGGCAACTGGCGCGTCAGATCGCGGAGCTTGCCGGATGGCGGGATGACGGTGAAATTTTTCCCGTCGAGCGATTTTAATAATTCCGGGAGGGACGGCGTGCCGCCGTCCCTGAAATCAGGGTCGCCGACACGGCGACCCTCGCATTTTTCATCGCGCGCGGACGGCAGATTTTTTGTCGCGCCGAAGAGGCGCGGGAAGGCGCAGTAAATAGTGTTGGCGGTGCGGGCGAAATTGGGATGGACGGAAATGCCCGCGTCCCCGCCCTCCGGCCAGTGCTGCCAGTTTTTATCATCGAGCAGATAAGCCTTGGCCTTGAAGCAGCCAACCTCGGCGAGCGGCAGTTCGATTTGCCAGCCGTCGGCGGTTTTTTTCATCGGCACATCGCGCCACGAAGCTCCGGCGGCAGCCGCGCCACCGGCGTGGGCGGCTATAATTTCGCGGCGGCGGGCGGCGGCGCGGCCGAGGTTGGTGCGGAGCAGCGCGCGCCAGCCGGCGCGTTCCGCGCCGGCGCGGAGCGTGAAATGGACGCGGTCGCCGACGAAGCGCAGGAGGCGTTCGCCGGGCGCGGGTTCCATGATGGGCGCGGGTGGCGGCATTTTTGTTCCGGCGTTTGCCGGACAGGCTTACGATTCCGCAGATGCTGGCAGAAATCAATCCCGCAAGCGAGACGGGAATGAAGATTGCGCTGGCGGGAAGGAAGGCTTAAATTCACCGGCAGTTCGCATGGCCAATGCCCTGTCAAATCCGGCTGAAGAAGCTCAATTGAATCAGACGATTGAGATGTTCGAGGTCATTGTCCAGTCGCAGCCGAACGACTGCCAGTCGCTGGAAATCCTCAAGGAAGCCTACACCAAGCTGGGCCGGGAGCAGGATGTCATCCGGACCTCGAAGCGCATCGCCGAGGCTTACACGGAAATGGGACAGCTTTCGTCGGCGATTTTGGAATATGAAACGGTGCTGCAACGGCGGCCCAACGACGCCGACGTGCAGGCGGCGCTCAAACGAATCGAAAGCACGGCCAGCAGCGCGGCAGCGCAATCCGCGGAGGCCGAGCCGGCGGCGCTGGCGCCGCCGCCCGATGGAGCCGGAACCAAATTCCACAAAAAATCACGCGCGGCGCAGGTGGAGATTGAGGACGGCCAGAAGATGATGCGCAAGATTTTTGTCGAGAGCAAGGTCATCAGCGCCGGCGATTTTGACATGTGCTGGCGCACGCCGGATCTGACCGCAGCGCAACCGGACGTGGCCGAACCGTTCATCCAGGTGCTCAATGACAAGGGGCTTTTTCCCGTGGACAAATCCGTCAAGCTGATTGCGGACAAATCGCGCACGGCGTTCCTGCCGTTCGACCGCTATGACGTGGACATGGATTTGTTGCGCGGTTTTCCAGCGGAGGTGTGCCGGCGCTGGTGCGTTGCGCCCTTCGACCGGATGAGCAAATCCATCCTGGTGGCGACCGCCAACCCGTTCAACCAGCAGGCGGCGAAGGAACTGGCCGAGGCCACTTCCCACCGGCTGCTGTGGTATCTGACGACGCCCTCGGAATTAGTGCAAACGATTCGCAAAGCATTTCGTTGAGCCATGGCCAAAGTCAAATCATTCGGAGAACGCATCGCCGACGCGCTTGTCGAGGACGGCCTGTTGAGCGCGGGGCAGGTGGAGGAGTTGCTCGAACAGCAGAAGAAGGAAGGCGCCCGGCTCGTCAAGCTCATCGTGGACAAGTCCTACGTCAGCGAGCAGGACCTGGCCGTGTGCATGGGCCGCGTGCTCAACGTCCCGCCCGTCAACCTCGCGCGCCTCGCCATTCCGGAGGAGATTGCCGACCTGCTGCCTCGGGAAACGGAATACAACCACAAAGTGGTTCCCGTCGCCCGGCTGGAAAACAAATTGTATCTGGCAATGGCCGACCCGCTCAACGTGCTCGCCCTCGACGACGTCAAGCGCATCACCAAATTCGAAATCATCCCGCTGATCGCCCCCGAAAAAGCCATTGCGGACAAGCTCACCGCCATTGACACCGCCAAGGGCGGCAGCTCGATGGAATCCATCATTCAGGACGCGGCGAAACAGGAAGCCGATGGCGAAACGGTCGAAGCCGTCAAGGAAACCTTCGAGGAAGTCAACCTCGACAAGCTCGCCGCCTCCAGCGAGGAGGCGCCCGTCATCAAGCTCGCCAATTTGATCATTGTCCAAGCCATCAAGGACCGTGCCAGCGACATTCATTTGGAACCGTTCGAGAAAGTCATGCGGCTGCGTTACCGGCTGGACGGCGTGCTTCTGGACGCGACGCCGCCGCCCAAGCAACTGCAACTGGCGCTCGCCTCGCGCTTCAAAATCATGAGCAGCCTCGACATCGCCGAGCGCCGCCTGCCGCAGGACGGGCGCATGCGCGTCAAGGTGAGCGGCAAGGATTACGATTTGCGCGTCTCGGTGCTGCCGACCGTTCATGGCGAAAAAATCGTGCTCCGCGTGCTGGACAAATCCAATCTGACCGCGAGCATTGACAAACTCGGCCTGGATCCCGACACCTTCAAGCAGTTCAAGGGCGCCATTGACGCGCCGCACGGGTTGATTCTCGTCACCGGCCCGACCGGCTCCGGCAAAACCACGACGCTTTATTCCGCGCTCAACGAGTTGAACAGCCCGCAATGGAACATCGTCACCGTGGAAGACCCGGTTGAATTCCAGGTGCCCGGCATCAACCAGGTGCCGACCAAAAAGGACATCGGCCTCACGTTCGCCAGCGCGCTCCGCTCCATTCTGCGCCAGGACCCGGACATCGTCATGATCGGCGAAATCCGCGACACCGAGACGGCGGAAATCGCCATCGAAGCCGCGCTCACCGGACACCAGGTGCTCTCCACGATGCACTGCAACGACGCGCCCGGCGCCATTGCGCGCCTCGACGACATGGGCATCGCGCCGTTTTTGATTTCGTCCTCGGTCATCCTCTCCTGCGCGCAACGCCTCATCCGCCGCATCTGCTCGCACTGCAAGGAGCCGGTGACGTATCCGCCGAAAATGTTCGAGGACCTCGGCATTGATCCGGCGACGTTCGAGGGCGTGCAGCTTTACCGCGGACGCGGCTGCGAGCGCTGCAAAAACGCCGGCTACGCCGGGCGCATGGCCATCATTGAAGCCATGACCATCAGCGACCAAATCCGCAAACTCATCATCGCCCGCGCCAGCACGCGCGAAATGGGCAAGGTGGCCATCAAGGAAGGCATGCGCACACTCCGCATGGCCGGACTCGACCGCGCGCGCGACGGATCTTCAACCCTCGAACAGGTTCTTCTGATCACCGCCGCGCATTAAAATTTGCGCTGCGGAACCACGTCCAGTTGCGGCTCGGACGACAGCCACGGCGGCGGCGGCGGTTTCCATTCCGGCACGAGCGCCGGCAATCCCGTGTTGGTCGGGCCAAGAAGCCCCGGCAACGGGGTCAACCCCGCCGGTGTCGCAACCCCGCTGCTCAACGGCGTGAACGACGCGCCAATCGGAATCGCCGCGGGCGGGCTGGGCGCGGGGTTGGGCGTCGCGGCCGGCATGGAAAACAGCGGGCCGCCCAGCGGCGTGGATTTCGCCGCGCCGCCGGGCAACGAACGCGGCTGGAGCAACTCTTGGAATTGGTTCATGGCGGCTTGCTGCTCCGGCGTTGTTTTGGTCTCCGGTTCGGGCTGGGTGAATGATTTCTGCCAGATGCTTTTCGGCGTCCGGGCGGCATCGGCGCCGCTGTCTGGCGTCACTCCTGTTAATTGTTCCATCAACCCGGAATTCCCCGGCCTGCCGCCAGCGGGATTCCAAAAATCCGAATTCACCTGCGGCTTCAGGCTGCCCGACAAATCCCCGCGCGCCGCCGGATCCGCCGCGCCATAATTGACACTGTTTGTGCGGGCGCGCAACTGGTCCTGCCTTTCAACATATTGCATCACGACCGTTTCGTTTTTCGGCTGGCCAAAGGCGTCGCGATCCACGATGCCGAGGATTTTTTCCCGCGTGGGCAGGCCGAGGATTTGTTCGGGCGTCAGCAGCGCCCAATTCTTCCGCTCGTCGAGCAGTTGTTGCATTTGCCGGGCCTGGCCGGGCGAAATGGCCGGCGGCAGCGGCGCCGGCAACAGCCCGGTCTCGGGCGAAACACTGGATCCCTGTGCCGGTGACTGGACGGCGTTCGCGAAATCCCATGACCCCGGAGGTTTGGCGGTCAGCGAAGGCGTGTTGGAGCTGACGCCTTCATCATCGGTCGAGGAAAACAAAATCGCCTGTCCCGGCCTGCGTCCCGCGCGCTGGGCGTGCGCCGGGCTGACCGCCGCCAGCGCCACGCCAGCAACGACCACCCACCGCGTCAAATTGGCAAAGCTGAAACCCATTCCAAGCCGTCAGGCTAGTTTGTTGGACAAGCCCCGTCAAAAATGAATTCAAAATGAAATGAAAAAGGCCGGACGGCATTTTTATGAAACTTTGCCATTTTGACGATTTGCGGCTATAAAGATTGCGCTCCCCCGGAGCTTCATTTTGAATCTGGGCATTGAATGAGCGCGCTGCTTGAAGTCAAAAATCTGAAAGTGCATTTCCCGGTGAAACACGGGATGTTCAGCCGCGTCCGCGAATCCGTGAAGGCGGTGGACGACGTGAGCTTCAGCATCGCGCCGGGCGAAACGCTCGGCCTCGTCGGCGAAAGCGGCTGCGGCAAGACGACGCTCGGCCGCGCCATCGTCCGGCTCGTCGAGCCGACGGCGGGCGAAATCTCGCTCGACGGCGAGGACATTTTGAAAATGAGCGGCGCGGAATTGCGCGCGCGGCGGCGCAAGTTCCAGATGATTTTCCAGGACCCCTATGGCTCGCTCAATCCGCGCATGACCGTCGAGCAGATCGTCGGCGAGGCGCTCGACATCCACAAATTGACCGACAGCAAATCCGCGCGGCAGAAACGGATTTTTGAATTGCTCAAGGATGTCGGCCTCGACGCGGTCTACGCGCAGCGTTATCCGCACGAATTTTCCGGCGGTCAACGCCAGCGCATCGGCATCGCGCGCGCGCTGGCGGTCGAGCCAGAACTGATTATCTGCGACGAGCCGGTGAGCGCGCTGGACGTTTCGGTGCAGGCGCAAATCATCAATCTGCTCCGCGATTTGCAGCAGCAGCGCGGCATCGCGTATCTTTTCATCGCGCACGACCTCGCGGTGGTCGAACACATCAGTCATCGCGTGATGGTGATGTATCTCGGCAAAATCGTGGAGACGGCGGACGCCAAAGCCATCATTCGCGAACCGCAGCATCCCTACACGCAGGCGCTGATTTCCGCCGTGCCGGAGGTGGACCCGGAAACGAAGCGGAAGCGCATCGTTCTGCCGGGCGACGTGCCGTCGCCGATTCATCCGCCGGGCGGCTGTCCATTTCATCCGCGCTGTCCGATTGCGCAGCTTCCGAAATGCAGGGAGGAATTTCCGGAATCGCGGGAGGTTCGGAAGAACCACCGGGCCGCGTGCCATTTTGCCGGAGCGAAGATTGACGCAGGAGCGTAACTTGCCCCGCGCGGACGGCGTCTGATGACAGTGATTACCGGTTGGTGGCCGTGTTGGCCGGGGCGGCGCCGATGTGGAAATTGAGCTGGCCTTTGATTTTTCCGTCGGTGACGGAGATGCGATACATGACGCCGGGCTGGAGTGGTTCAGCTTGCGTGCCTGCGACGGCGGGGTTCATGCCGTCAATCTTCTGACCGTAGGTGAAAAGATTGATGGAGTCGGAGCTTGGGTCGCCGATGAGATGCCAGGCGGGTTGGGCGAGTTTGTTGGTTTTCAGCGCGTCGAGCGAGACGACCTTGATTTCGGTGAGTTCGTAGTCGTCTTGCAGGCTGAAAATCAACCGTGTGGTTGCCGCGCCGGGTTGGGCGGTCCTGGCAGCCCGGAAAGTCCGCACGGGACGGGTGGTGCATGAAATTTGTATTGTCTTTGTCTTGAACCAGTCGGTAAAATAAACGGCATAGACCCCGGCCAGCACGAGCACGAGGCCGATGAGAAAAAAGTTTTTTTTGTCCATAAATTAAGTGAACGCATAAGACGGTGCATCCGTCAAACCAATTATTCAGACGCGCGGAGCAATCGAATGGTTAGGAAAATAACAAAGCGGCGGCGGTTGGCCAGTGCGGAAACGGCCTTCACGCTGATTGAATTGCTGGTGGTCATCGCCATCATCGCGATTCTGGCCGCCATGCTGCTGCCGACCCTGGCCCGCGCCAAGGAAAAGGCCAAGAGCATTTCCTGCCTGAACAATCTCAAGCAATTGAGCCTTGCCGCGCAAATGTATGTCAACGACAACCAGGGCGTTTATCCGCCGCGCATCAATTTTTCGACCGTGAACAGCCGCTGGCCGGACAAGTTTTACGACAATTACGGAAGAAACGTGAATGTGCTGCTTTGCCCGAGTGAAACCACCAATGCGCCCGAAACCCAGGCAAACTCGGATCCGACTGCCAGTGCTGACTTTAAGCCGCGCAGTTATATCATCAATGGCTGGAACGATTATTTTGCATCAGTAAATCCGGCAGGCGACCCATCCGGCATGAACGGGGGAGACTGCATGAAGGAAAGCGCCGTCGCCCATCCAACAGACACGATTGTCCTCGGCGAAAAGACCGATTTCCACCCGGATTACTACATGGATCTCAATGAAGGCACGGCGGGCAATGATAATAATTCGGGTGATAGCCCCGGGAGGGTTCTTAACCAAAGCCGGCACAACTCCAATGGGACGGATGGCATAATTGGATCGGGGTCGGGCGGTTCAAACCATGCCATGGGAGATGGAAGCGCAAGATACATCAGGTTTCCACAATCGGTGGATCCGATCAATATGTGGGCTATCGCCGATTCCAACCGGGTTACCTACGCCGACACTTCCAACGCCGGCACTTCTTACTAGAATGCCGGATTTCAGAAACGATTTGATTGTTTTCAACCTCCCGTCGGAAAAATGAGCGGACTCATTCCGCCTTGCCGGAACGCAGCCTCCTCATTTGACGCGGGAAATCCAGGCGCCTCCCAAAAATCCCTTTATTCACGCGATTGTTTTGCGCTTGACGTGTTGCGGTCAAAAACTTATTCTTTGCCTCAAGAATGGTAAAGTCAGCTGGTTCGGCCAGCGCGCCAAAGTCGGAGATGCATATCTTCCGGCTTTTTTGTTCGCTGGAAGCCGGCCCGGCGGATGCCGTTTTTGGTTATGAACGCAGACTTTTTGGCAGTCCTTGAGTTCTGGGAGCGCGAAAAGGGCATCAACCGTGATGTCCTCGTCGGCGCTGTCCAGGAGGCCTTGCTCTCCGCCGCCAAAAAGGCCGTCGGCCCGGCGCGCGAATTGCGCGTGGAGATTGACCAGAAAAACGGCGACATCAAGGCGTTCGCCAAGCTGATCGTTTCCGAAAAGGTCATTTCCATTCACGACCAGATTTCCGTTTTCGACGCGCGCCGCCTCAAGCCGGACGCGCAAATCGGCGACGAACTCGAAAAGGAAGTCACGCCCACCGGCTTTGGCCGCATCGCCTCGCAATACGCCAAGCAGGCGCTCATGATGAAAATCCGCCAGGCGGAAAAGGCGCTGATTTTCACCGAATTCAAGGACCGCGTCGGCGACATCGTCAGCGGCACGGTGCGGCGGTTCGAGCGCTCGGACGTGATTCTGGACCTCGGGAAATACGAGGCGCTGCTGCCGAACCGCGAGCGCGTGCCGACCGAGGAATACCAGGTGGGCGAGCGCATTCGCTGCTACGTCAAGGCCGTGCAGGAAGGCGAGCGCGGGCCGGAAATCATTTTGTCGCGCGCCGACCCGCGCTTCATCATCAAGCTGTTCCAGCTTGAAGTTTCCGAAATCAGCGACGGCACGATTGAAATCAAGGGCATTGCGCGCGAGCCGGGTTTCCGCACCAAGATGGCGGTTTATTCGCGCGACCCGAAAGTGGACCCCGTCGGCGCGTGCGTCGGGATGCGCGGCCAGCGGGTAAAAAATATCGTTCGCGAGCTGAACAACGAGAAGGTGGACGTGATTCCGTGGTCATCGGACATCCGCCAGTTCGTCACGAAGGCGCTCGAACCGGCGCAGTTGAAAAGCGTGGAGCTGGATGAAGCGGGCAAGCGCCTGAAAATTTTGGTCAGCGAGGATCAGCTTTCGCTCGCCATCGGCAAGCGCGGCCAAAATGCGCGGCTCACCGCCCGGCTCACCGGCTGGGAGGTGGACATTGACGCCGAACACGTCGTTACAAAAGGTTTCGAGGAAAAAGTCGCGGAAGCCGTCGAGCATCTGGCGGCGATTCCGGGCATTACGAAGGAGCAGGCCGACGCGCTGGTGCATGCCGGCCTGACGCGGCTGGAAGATTTGCTGTCGGCGGAGGAAGGCGATTTGAGCAGCATCCCGCAAATCGGCGGGCAGGCGGCGGAGATTTTGAAAGCGGCGCGCGCCGAGGCGGAGCGCCACACGTTGAAGGTCGGCGAAGCGCTTGCCGCTCCGGAGAACGGCGCAGGCGGGCCGGCAGCTCCCGATGCGCAGGTCGGGGCGACCAGTTGAGATTTATGACGCGGACCGGAACAATTTTAGTTCACGCGCTTTGAGCCATGAAGGCCAATTGCCCATTCCGGTCGGCGACGGTGAAAATTTATGCCCGTTCGGATATACGACATTTCGAAAAAGCTCGGCCTCGAGAACAAGGTGATTCTCGCCAAGGCCAAGGCGATGGGCATTGCCGCCGCCAAAGTCCCTTCCAGCTCGCTTGATAAAATCACCGCCGAGGACCTCGAAAATCATCTGATCGAGGAGCATCCAGAAATCGCCGCCAAATTTGCCGCGCCGCCGGTGGTGGAGCCGCCCAAACCCGCGCCTGTTGAGGAAAAGGTTGTTTTCATCACCGCGCCGCCGCCGGCCGAATCCAAGCCCGAACCGGCGGTCGTTGAAACAACAACGGCGACCACGCCACAGCCGGTGGCTGAACCGCCGCCGCCAGTCGCGCCAGCCGCGCCGCCACCACCGCCGCCGCCACCGCCCAAACCAGCCGTCCCGAAAATCGGCGACAAGGTCGGGTTCATCCAGTTGCCATCACGTCCGGCGGCGCGCACCGGCGAAAAAGGCGGAGCCGCCAAACAGCCGCCATCGCGCCCGGGCGCGCCGCAAAAACAAGACGCGCGCCGGCAATCACAACGCTCGCGCGATGGCCGTCAGGTGCCGCAGCCCGCGCGCGAGCCGGCCAAACCCGCCGCGCCGGCCGCTCCCAAGATCAATTTGCCGGACTCCGCCGAGGTCATCATCATCAAGCCGCCGATCATCGTTCGCGAACTCGCCGAGCAGCTCAAGCAGAAGCCGTTCATCATCATCGGCGATTTGATCAAGCTCGGCGTTTTCGCCACGGTCAACCAGGCGATTGACGAGAAAATCGCCCAGCAGCTCTGCGCGAAATACGGTTTCAAGTTCGAAGTGGAAAAGCGGGCGAAGGGCGAAGGCGTCGTCCACGCGGTCGAGAAAAAAGTCGAACTCGACGTTGACGACAAGCCGGAAGATCTCAAGCCGCGCGCGCCGGTCGTCACCATCATGGGCCATGTTGACCACGGCAAAACCTCGCTGCTCGATGTCATCCGCAAATCCGACGTCGCGGCGGGCGAGGCCGGCGGCATCACGCAGCACATCGGCGCCTACACCATTTCCGTGCCGCATCCCGAACGCAAAAAGGAGCTGGCGCAAATCACCTTTCTCGACACTCCCGGCCACGCGGCGTTCAGCTCCATGCGCGCCCGCGGCGCGAACGTCACTGACATCGTCGTCCTGGTCGTCGCCGCGAACGACGGTGTCATGCCGCAAACCATCGAAGCCTTGAACCACGCCAAAGCCGCAAAAGTTCCCATTCTCGTCGCGGTCAACAAAATGGATCATCCGAACGCGAACCCGCTGAAAGTCCGCCAGCAATTGCAGGACAAGGGTCTCGTGCCGGATGATTGGGGCGGCGACACGATTTTTGTGGACGTTTCCGCGCTCACAAAAATGGGCGTGGACAAGCTGCTCGAAATGATTTTGCTCCAGGCCGAGATGCTCGAACTCAAGGCGAATCCCGATCGCCGCGCGAAAGGCAACGTCATCGAATCCGGCGTCGAACCGGGCGGTCCGACGGCAACGGTTCTCGTCCGCAAAGGCACGCTGCGCGTCAGCGACATCATCTTGTGCGGCGAGTTTTACGGTCGCGTCCGCGCGCTCATCAGCGAGGAAGGCAAGCGGCTCAAGGAAGCCGGGCCGTCGGTCGCGGTGAAGGTGCTCGGCCTGAACGGCGTGCCGGATGCCGGTTTGGAATTCAGCGTGGTCGAGGACGAAAAAGCGGCGCGCGATCTGGCCGAACAGCGCGCGATGACGGCGAAAAGCCAGGACTTGGAAAATCGTTCCAAAGTCACGCTCGAAAACCTGTTCGCGTCGCTTGAAGCCGCGCAAAGCAAGGGGCTCAAAGTCGTCGTCAAGGCCGACACGCAAGGCTCGGTCGAGGCGATTGTCGAGGCGCTCAAGAAAATCGAGTCGGAGAAAATTTCGCTCGAAATCATCCACAGCGACGTCGGCACCATCACCGAAAATGACGTGGCGCTCGCGTCAGCGTCCCACGCCGTCATTCTCGGCTTTCACACGCGGCTGGACAGCACCGCTGCCGAAAAGGCCAAGCACGCGGGTGTGCAGATCAAACTTTACGCCATCATTTACGAATTGATTGACCAAGTGAAGGATTCGATGGCCGGGTTGCTCGAACCGGACATCAAGGAAATCGTCGTCGGCTCGGCGGAAGTGCGGCAGATTTTTGAATTGTCCAAGGGCGTGCCGGTCGCCGGCTGCATGGTTTCCAGCGGCCGCATCGTCAAGGGCAAGGTGCGTGTGCGCCGCCGCAAGGACGTGATTTACGAGGGCATCCTGCAATCGCTCCGCCGCT
>CAYYWB010000081.1:0-11178 GCA_964475285.1 uncultured Bifidobacteriaceae bacterium
TGAGACCGGCGGACTGGCTGGCGGCTTATGTGGCGACGTATTTGGAGCGGGATGTCCGTTCCATCTCCAACGTGGGGGATTTGACGGCCTTCCAACGGTTTGTGCAATTGAGCGCGGGCCGGCTGGCGCAACTGCTCAATTTTTCGTCGTTGGCGTCCGATTGCGGGGTGTCGCAACCGACCGCCAAGGCCTGGTCGTCGGTATTGGAGGCGGGCTTCATCGCCTTCCGGCTGCCCGGCTATCATGGCAACATTTCAAAGCGGCTGATCAAGATGCCCAAGCTGCATTTTTACGACAGCGGGCTGGCCTGCTGGCTTCTGGGCATCCGCAATGCGGCGCAACTGGACGTGCATCCGCTGCGGGGGGCGATTTTTGAATCCTGGGTGGTTTCCGAAATCATCAAGCAACGGTTCAACCGGGGTGAAACCAACGGGGTGTTTTTCTTCCGCGACAAGGCCGGCCTGGAAAGTGACGCGCTGGTGCAGGGGCGCAAGACGTTGAAAATTGTCGAGGTCAAGGCCGGGCAGACCATTTCCTCCGATTGGTCCGCAAGTTCGCAAAAGATCACGGGATTGTTTTCCAGGACGAAGCAGGCGGTGTCTTCCGTTGTGGTCCATGGCGGGGCGGAGAAGCAGGAGCGCAACGGTGTCACCTATCTGCCGTGGCACGCCATACAGGATTATTCCTGGGTCGAATGACCGGGGTTTTCCCTCCCCCTTTGCATCCCTTTGAGTGCCAAACGGCAGACGCACATAGCCGTGTTCGTTCGAGAGGATCACCTGCAATTCGCGTCATCCACGGTTTCAGGGGTCGCCGGGAAGAGTGGCAGAAGGCTGCCGCGTCTCCAGGACGCTTCGCGCGGCACACTGCCAAATCAGGAATGAATTTGCGCGCCGCGAACAATTTCGCTAGCGTCAGGGCATTCGATTCTGAATTGAATTTTTATGGCGTTTCTCAACGACAATTATCTCAAGCTCAAGGCCGGCTATCTGTTCCCGGAAATTGGCCGGCGCGTGAAGGCGTTTTGCGAGGCGAATCCCGCGGCGGCCGGACGCCTCATCCGCTGCGGCATTGGCGATGTGACCGAACCGCTGCCGCCCGCCGTCATCGCCGCGATGCACAAGGCCGTGGATGAAATGGCCGCGCGCGACACGTTCAAGGGCTACGGCCCCGAACAGGGCTACGATTGGCTGCGCCACGCCATCGCGCAAAATGATTTCCGCTCCCGCGGCTGCGACGTGGCGGACGATGAAATTTTTGTCAGCGACGGGACGAAATGCGACACCGGCAACATCCTCGACATCCTCGGCGCAAAGAACAAAATCGCCATCAGCGACCCGGTTTATCCGGTTTATGTGGACACAAACGTCATGACCGGCCACACCGGCGATGCGAAGCCCTTGCGGGCGGCCACCAGTGCCAGCACTTACGCCAAACTTGTCTATCTGCCGTGCAAGCCGTCGAACGGCTTCATTCCCGAACCGCCGAAGAGGCGCGTGGACGTGATTTATCTCTGCTCGCCGAACAATCCGACGGGCGCGGCGGCGAACCGTCCGCAGCTCGAGGCGTGGGTGAAATACGCGCTCGACCACAAGGCCATCATCCTGTTCGACGCGGCTTACGAGGCTTACATCACCGACGAGAATCTGCCGCATTCGATTTACGAAATTCCCGGCGCGCGCGAGTGCGCCATTGAATTCCGCAGTTGCTCGAAGAACGGCGGGTTCACCGGCGTCCGCTGCGCCTTCACCGTTGTTCCCAAAACGCTGACCGCGCAGACGAAATCCGGCGAATTCAAGCCGCTGCATCCGCTCTGGGCGCGGCGGCAGACGACGAAGTTCAACGGCGTGAGCTACATCGTCCAGCGCGGCGCGGAAGCGCTTTACTCGCTTGACGGGAAAGCGCAGGTGCGCGGGCTGATTGATCACTATCTGGGCAACGCAAAAGTGCTGCGCGACGGCGCGAAGAAGGCCGGACTGAAGGTTTTCGGCGGCGTGAACGCGCCCTACATCTGGGTGCGCGCGCCGAGGGGCGTCACGAGCTGGCAGGTGTTCGACAAAATTTTGAACGAGGCCAACGTGGTCATCACGCCCGGCAGTGGCTTCGGCTCGAGGGGCGAAGGCTATTTCCGCATCAGCGCGTTCAACAGCCGCGACAATGCCGTGGAAGTCGCGCGCCGGTTGCAGGAATTGAAGTGGTGAAAATAACCGGAGCGCGGGTGGCCCGCCCGCGCGACGCGAAGAGTCTCGCTTCCTGTCAAGATTCCGGCGCGAACACCATCGCGCTCAACGGCGGCAGATAAAATTCCTCCGAAAATAGCTGGTTGTGGCAGGGATGGTTTCCCGCCGTCACGCCGCCCAAATTGCCCTGGCTGCCGCCTCCAGCTTACAAATTTGTAATCTGGCGGACAGCCTCCTGTCATTGTGGATCGCTCCAATCTTATAAAAATCAAAAACACAAATTGAACCAATTGAATATGAAAACATCAAATTCCACGTGTATCCGCCTGACGCTTCTCGGCCTGACCGGCGGCCTGGTGCTGGCCGGCGCCGTGTTTGCGCTGGCGCAACCTTCGAAAACCAAAACCAGTCCGACGGACTTGAATGTGCCCGTGGACCAGACGTCCGTGCCGCGGGACGGCCTGCCGCGCGGCAGCTACGCGCCCATCGTGGACAAGGTCGCGCCCGCCGTCGTCAAAATCGAGGTCACCGCCGTCACCAGAAACACAGCCATGGATGGGCTGCCCGATTCCTTGAGGCAGTTTTTTGGCAACCAGTTTGGCGGGATGCTGCCGCCGCAATCCATGGGACCGCGAGTTGAACACGGCGTCGGCTCCGGCGTGGTCATCACCAAGGACGGTTATATCCTCACCAACAACCACGTCGTGGACGGAGCCAAGGAGGTGAAAGTCACGCTGACGGACGGACGCGCGTTCACCGCCAAGGTCATCGGGCGCGATCCCAAAACCGACATCGCGGTCGTGAAAATTGACGCGGACAATCTCCCCATAGTTTCGCTGGCCGACAGCAGCAAGGTGAAGGTCGGCGATGTGGTGCTGGCCGTGGGCAATCCCTTCGGCGTGGGCCAGACGGTCACCGAAGGCATCGTCAGCGCGAAGAACCGCGGCAACATGGGCATCGAGGACTACGAGGATTTCATCCAGACCGACGCGGCCATCAATCCGGGAAATTCCGGCGGCGCGCTGGTGGACATTGACGGCCGGTTGATCGGCATCAACACCGCCATCTTGAGCGATTCGGGCGGCAGCCAGGGTGTCGGGTTCGCCGTCCCGTCCGATCTGGCCCGCACCGTGATGGAAAGCCTCGTCAAAAATGGCCGCGTCACCCGCGGTTACATCGGCGTCATGATTCAAAGCATCACGCCGGCGCTCGCGCAGGAATTTAACCTCAAGGAAACCACCGGCGCGCTCGTCGGCGACGTGGTTGCGAACGGGCCGGCGGAACAGGCCGGGTTCAAGGAGGGCGACGTGGTGACGGAGTTCAACGGCCAGAAAATCACCGACAGCCGTCAACTACAGCTCACCGTGGCCGAGACCAGTCCCGGTTCCAAAGTGCCGGTCAAGATTCTGCACGACGGGGACAGCAAGACGCTCGAAGTCACCGTCAAACAATTGCCCGGCAGCGGCTCGTTGGCCGAGGCTGGCTCGCCAACCGGAAACGACACCGGCACGCTCAACGGCGTCGGCGTGGGGGACCTCGATCCGCAGGCCCGCGCGCAGTTCCACATTCCGGACACCGTCCACGGCGCCGTCGTGACACAGGTGGAACCCGGTTCCGCCGCGGCCGAAGCCGGATTGAAGACCGGTGACGTGATTGAAAGCATCAACCGGCATCCGGTGAAAAACGCCGATGACGCGATCCAATTGACCAGCAACACGACCAGCAAGCGGACATTGGTGCGAGTTTGGGACAACGGCGGCAGCCGCTACGTTGTGGTGGACGAGAGCAATTCCGAGGGCTGATTGCTCCCGCATTGGAATCCTCCCGCGCCGAAATATGTCGGTGCGGGAGGATTTTTGATTGGTCGTTTCCGGACGGCAATATCCGCCGGTTCAACGGCAAAACCACACGGCGATTTGAAATTGTAACCACTCCGGGAACACCGCATCATGGGCGAAAACGTGCGCATACTGGTTGTAGAGGATGACGAGAAAATCGCCTCGTTTGTCGTCAAGGGCCTGAAGCAAAATGGCTTTGCCGTGGACCGCAGCGCCGACGGCGAAGGGGCATTTGCCCTGGCCAAGGCCGTTGCCTATGACGCGGCGGTCGTGGACCTCATGCTGCCCAAACTCGACGGCTTGAGCCTCATCCGGCAACTGCGCGCCGGCGACGTCCGGATGCCCGTGCTCATCTTGAGCGCCCGCGCCTCGGTGGACGATCGCGTCAAGGGGCTGCAAGCCGGCGGCGATGATTATCTGACCAAGCCGTTTGCCTTTTCCGAACTGCTGGCGCGGGTTCAGGCGCTCATCCGGCGGGCCACGCAAACCACCGGACCGATGCAATTGACCGCCGGCGAACTGACCATGGATCTGCTGACGCGCGAGGTGCGGCGCGGCGGCCAGCCGGTTGAATTGCAGCCGCGCGAATTTGCGTTGCTGGAATATTTGCTGCGCCACCCCAACCGGGTCGTGACCAAGACCATGATTCTGGAGCACATTTTTGATTTCAGTTTTGATCCGCAAACCAACGTCGTGGACGTGCTGGTGCATCGGTTGCGCAACAAGGCCGATCCCGACAAGCAAATGATTCATACCATCCGGGGAGTGGGCTATGTCCTTCGGCGTGCTTAAAACCGCCCGCCGGAACCTCGGCGTCCGGCTTGGCCTCTGGTATGCGCTCGTGTTCGCAGCCAGCAGCATCGCCTTGCTGATGCTCGCTTATTACCTGCTGGCCGGGGCCATCGGCCGCAAGGACCGGGAGGTGCTCGATGCGCGGCTGCAGGAGTATGCGGCCATTTACGACGGCGGGGGATTGCCCGCGTTGCGCGACACGATGCAATCGGAAACCGGCAACCAAAAAACTTTCTTCGTTCGCCTCGTCAGCGCCTGGAACGCGGCCACCCTGGTCAATGTTCCCGAGGACTGGATTACTTTCAAAGACATTCCCGGCGGCCTGGCCGGCTACCGCCAGCGCGTCGGGGTCATCCGCATTCCGAAAGACGCGGAGCAGGATTTTGTCATCGCCTCCGCCGTGCTGCCCGATAATTCCCTGTTGCAGGTCGGGCGCAGCACGGACAGCCGCACGGCCTTGCTGGAGCCGGTGCGCAGAAATTTCTTCATTTTCGGCAGCGCGACGGTTCTGATGGGGTTCCTGGCCGGCGCGTTCTTTGCCCATCGCGCGCTGCGGCCCATGCGCCAGGTCGTCGCCACCGCCAAATCCATCATTCAAACCGGCCAGCTCGACGCGCGCGTTCCGATGCGCAAATCAAACGATGAACTGGACGAACTGGTCCGCCTGTTCAACAGCCTGCTCGACAAAAACCAGGCGTTGATCCGCGCCATGCGCGAATCGCTCGACAACGTGGCACACGACTTGCGCACGCCGCTGACCCGGCTGCGCGGCACGGCGGAGCTGGCGCTCCAGCCCCAGGCTGCGCCCGCCGCTGCGCACGAGGCGCTGGCCGATTGCGTCGAGGAATCCGAGCGCGTGCTGAACATGCTCAACACGCTGCTGGACATCACCGAAGCCGAGGCCGGCATGATGAAACTGCGGCGCGAACGCGTTGATCTGTGCCGGATGATCCGTGAAGTCGTCGAGCTTTACGAATATGTCGCCGACGAGCGCAAGGTGACGGTGCGGACGGAACTGCCGGCGGTCTGCGAAGCGCCGGTGGACGGCAACCGGATGCGCCAGGTGTTCGCCAACCTCCTCGACAACGCCATCAAGTACACGCCGGAAAACGGCATGGCCACCATTTCGATCCGGGACGAACCGGACCAGGCGGTGGTGGTGTTCCGCGACACCGGCATCGGCATTGCGCCGGACGAACAGCCTAAAATCTGGGAACGGCTTTACCGGGGCGACAAAAGCCGTTCGCAGCGCGGACTGGGTCTCGGCTTAAGCCTGGTCAAAGCCGTGGTCGAGGCGCATCAGGGACAGGTGGCCGTCACGAGCCAGCCGGGAACCGGATCCGAATTCACCGTCCGCCTGCCGAAAAATCCCCAACCGGCGGCGGTGTGATTTTCCAGCCGAACCGGACCGAAGGCGTCCCACCTGTCTCCATTCAACCGGGAACTGGAAGCACGCCAGCCATGCGAACGGGTTTGTAACGTGGTGACCCAAGGAGCAAAGGCCGCAAAGATTTGAGCCGCTGATGCACGCTGACCAGCCGCGACGGGCGCGAGCACGGCGGGTGCATGCTGATTCAAAGTGCTGGAAGCCCGAAGTCTTGATGCGTTGCTTGAACGTCCGGCGCCTCCCAAAATAACCGGCGATTAACATTGCCATAAGACCGTCGCACGCTGAAGCTGAAGCATGAGCAACAGCCTGCAACAGCACGGTATCAAGGAAATTTACAAACAACTCCGCTTGCGGATGAAAAACAGCGGCCTGGACACCATCCAGGTCCATGTCACCAACCGGGCCGGAAAATTCAGATACAGTTTCACCGGCTCGGCGGAACAAGTCGTGGCGGCGGAAAAGATTCTTGCGGCCTGGGGCTGATGGCGGCCCGTGCGGCACGCGCTTCAGACCCGGAGCGAGCCACGGAACGCCCGGCCGCCATAATAAGACTGCGCGCCGTTGTGACCCACGAAGACGCGGCCGTAGCGGCGATCACAATAGAGCGCGCCGCCGAGTTTCCTGATATCCGCCGGCGTTTTCACCCAGGACGATGACTTCGTGTCGAACTCGCCCAGCTTCTGTAGTTCGAAATATTGTTCTTCCGTCAACAGCTCGACGCCCATGGCTGCGGCCATGTCCACGACGCTGTTTTTTGGTTTAAATTCTTTCCGCGAATCCAGCGCTTCACGGTCGTAACACAGGCTGGTGCGGCCCTTGGGGCTTTCCGCCGAACAATCATGGAAAACATATTCGCCCGTCTTTTTATCCTGGCCCACCACATCCGGCTCACCGCCGGTCCGTTCCATTTCATTGAGCGACCACAGCTTTTCGGCACTGGATGCCAACCTTGCCTGCACCTTGGCCCATTCCAGGCTTTTGTGGCGGCTCATGTTTTTCTCAAAACGGGCTTTCAATGCCGCGAGCAGTTCTTCGCATCGTTTTGGGGACAACTCCATTTTATTGCTCTTCATTTTGTTCATAGTTTTACTTCAAGCGCATCGGCCAACCTTTCTTTTGTCGCTACGGCTCACACCAAGTGCAAGAACATCTAGCATTCGTATTTTGAAATTGAGGGACGAATTTCGCGAGCACAAATAGTCGAAAAAGGGGGAAGTGTCAGGCGATTTCAATCCTCACGGGGCGATGGTCGCTGCCGGTCACTTCCGGGCGGATGAAGGCGGATCAGGGACGGGTTGGCCGTCGCGAGCCGTCCGGGAGCCGGATCCGAATTCACCGTCCGCTTGCCGAAAAATGTCCAACCGGCGGCGGTCTGATATTCAGCCGAACCAGCGCGAAGGCGTCTCGCCGAAACTGAAAAAGTTTCCAGTGCGTTAGAAGTTACATATGAAACCAGTTGTATGGATTAGAAAAGGTCGGAAAATCAATAACTATTTCCGAAATCAACATAGATAAAATCATTACGGCTAAAACCAACGGCTTTGTCCATTTATTTTTTGTCGGGCTTATCACACAATCGAGACCGTAGAGAAAAAGCAAAACAAATGGAATCAACACGCCGAGCATCAGCCGTCCTGATGTGAAATACGGATGGTCGCGCGACGGGTTGGGACAATCGCCGAAATCATAAATAATCGAAAAGAAACCAAAAAAACGCCACGCTTGCAAAAAAACTCCAGAAGCCCAGCCAAAGCGCCTGACGTTGCGGTCGGGCGATTATTTTATCTCGTGACAATAAGTTCACCAGCGCCAGAGCGACAAGGCCGATGGAAGAAATCACATAAATCAGGTCAATGATCGGCAGAGCCATCGGCTGGCGATGCCACCAAAATTCTCCCTGCCAGAAAGTCGCCAGCAGGCCAGATAAAAATGTCCAAATGCCGTGTGGCGTAAAGATCGGGTGATGCCACCATTCGCCGAACGGCTTGGGCGTCCAGCCGAGATGCTTGATTTTTACCGACGCGCCGGTGTAGTCGCCAAAATTATATTTTGTCCACGCCAGCCAGCTGCCGGCAATCAATCCCGCAATTAAAATCAGCATTGTTATCGCTGGCAGTGACGCGCGCAACTTTCCGGTTTTGGCAAAAGACCAGATTTTGAACAGGACGACCGCAATTGAAACTAGAAACAGGGGCAGATTGGTCATTTTGGCCAGCAAAGTCGCCGCCAGAGCCAAGCCAGTAAAAGTTGTGAGCCGGATGCTTGGCGCGTCCGTCTGCAATAAGCGCACCAGACAGATGAACGCCGCGCCAAAACAGATCGGTGAAAGAACATCATTGTTGATCGAATAAAAAGCGCTTTGCGGAATGAAAGCCAGCAATGCCGGAACACCGAGGCGCAGGAAAAGATTTTCAGGAAAAATCAAACGCGCGGCGCAATAGCCAAGCCAGACCAGTGCAGCCACAAAAAAGATGTTTAAAAAGCGAAGGCCGTAGAGCAAAAGGCCGCCGTGAAATCCGCACGCTTTTGCGAAGCGCCAATACCCCCCTCCAAGTGCGTAATACAAAGGCGGTTGCGAACTTTCATAATTGGTTTGCTGCTGCCACGCAGTTTCATTCACCAACAAGTTTTGGCGGACAGTTTCCACGGGCTGCGTCCACGGCGGTGGTGGAAATTGATGGTTTGGAAAAATATCCGGCTCGCCCAAATAAGCCATTGAAGTGTAAAGCGAGAGAAACTCTGCAGACTCCGGCAACAACGGCTCAAGCGCGCGAGGAACGTGACCGTGCGAATATTTCACCACCAAATCGAAATGAATCGGTTCGTCCACATTGTTAAAAAACGGAAACGCTGCGGAAAAAATAAAGACGTGAATTGCAGCGAGACAACACAAGAGAAAAATAATATTTCGCTCTTTCACAAAAATGTCGGTCTAAAATATCTCATTCCGCTTGAAATACGATGACGCTCAACGGCGGCAGATAAATTTCCGCGGAGTGCCGCTGGCCGTGGCACGAAATGTTTCCAGCCGTCACGCCGCCCAGATTGCCCGTGTTGCCGCCGCAATAAATTCCGGCGTCGCTGTTCAGCACTTCGCGCCATTTGCCGGCGCGCGGCAGGCCGATGCGGTAATTCGGACGCGGCACCGGCGTGAGATTCAGGATGAC
Source organism: uncultured Bifidobacteriaceae bacterium (assembly GCA_964475285.1). GTDB lineage: Bacteria > Verrucomicrobiota > Verrucomicrobiia > Limisphaerales > UBA11358 > UBA11358. The sequence goes on from CAYYWB010000081.1 coordinate 9,368, forward strand.
GGCAAGCTGTTTGGAACCGTCGGCGGTCTGGCGCATGAACGAAAGGATGCTGTTCTCGCGGTCGTTGCAGTCAATCCACCAGAAGCCGGCGTGGTCGTAATCCGCCTGCCACAGCGCGGGCGTGGCGGCGTAAAGTTTGTTCAGGTCCTCCACGAACTTTTGCAGGCCGCGATGGAACGGCCCGGCGTCAAGCAGCCACCAATCCAGTTGCGCGTTCTCGTTCCATTCCCTGCTCTGGCCGAATTCGCCGCCCATGAACAACAGTTTTTTGCCGGGAAAAAGCCATTGATAACCGAGCAGCGCGCGAAGATTGGCAAATTTCTGCCAGTCATCGCCGGGCATCCGGCCGATCAAGGAAAGCTTGCCGTGAACCACTTCATCGTGCGACAGCGGCAGGATGAAATTTTCATTGAAATGGTAGAGCATCGCGAACGTGAGGTCGTTCTGGTGATATTTGCGATGAACCGGCTCGTGCTTGAAATAGCCGAGCGTGTCGTGCATCCAGCCCATGTTCCATTTGAATGAGAAGCCCAGGCCGCCGAGATAGGGCGGGCGTGTCACCAGCGGCCAGGCGGTGGATTCCTCGGCAATGGTCATCACGCCGGGAAATTCCGTATGCGTGATGTGGTTGAACTTTTTCAGGAATTCAATCGCCTCCAGATTTTCGCGCCCGCCGTATTGGTTCGGAATCCACTGGCCCTCCTTGCGCGAATAATCGAGGTAAAGCATCGAGGCCACGGCGTCCACGCGCAGGCCGTCAATGTGAAAGCGCTCGCACCAGAACAGCGCGTTGGCGACGAGAAAATTGGAAACCTCGTTCCGGCCAAAATTGAAAATGAGCGTGCCCCAGTCCTGATGCGCGCCCTTGCGCGGGTCTTCGTGCTCAAACAGCGCCGTGCCGTCGAACTTGGCGAGCGCCCATTCGTCGCGCGGGAAATGCGCGGGCACCCAGTCCACGATGACGCCGATGCCTGCCTCGTGCAGCGCGTTGACGAGAAACTGAAAATCGTCCGGCGTGCCGAAGCGGCTGGTCGGCGCGTAAAAGCCGGTGACCTGATAACCCCATGACGGATAATAGGCGTGTTCCGCCACCGGCAGAAATTCGACGTGCGTGAAACCGAGGCGCTTGACGTAATCAACGAGCGGTTTGGCCAGTTCGCGGTAGCTCCAGGATTCATTCGCCGATTTTTTCCGCCACGAGCCGACGTGGACTTCATAGACGCTCATCGGCGAGCGCAGCGGATCGCGCTCGCGGCGCTGCTTGAGCCATGCGTCGTCGTTCCACTTGAAATGCTTGCTGTCCCAGACAATGGCGGCCTGCTTGGGCGCGACCTCGAAGAAAAAACCGAACGGATCGGTGTTCAGCTTAATGTGGCCGTGCGCGTCGCGGATCTCGAATTTGTAATGCGCGCCGATGCCAACGCCGGGAATGAAAATTTCCCACACGCCGGACGCGCCGAGCAGCCGCATCGGATGAAACCGCCCGTCCCAATTGTTAAAATCGCCGACGACGCTGACGCGCTGGGCATTCGGCGCCCATACGGCAAAGCTTGTGCCGGGCACGCCGTCAATTGTGCGCAATTGCGCGCCGAGCTTCTCGAAAATCTTCCGCTCGTCGCCCTTGCCGAAAAGGAACAAATCCGATTCGCCCAGCGTCGGCAAAAAAGAAAAGGCGTCGCGCGTGCGGCGCACACGGTCTTGATGGTCGGTGACGACCAGGTCGTAGGCATAAACCTTGTTCGCCAATTTGGTGACGGCCTCAAAAACATCGGTCTTGGGAATCCGCTTCAGTTCAAAGGCAGGCTTGTCCT
>CAYYWB010000082.1:0-11029 GCA_964475285.1 uncultured Bifidobacteriaceae bacterium
TTTTTTGCGCTCGCCACGCATCACGACAACCTCGACTGCTTCGATTCAAAATACTCGGAATGGAATTCCGTCAACGTCGGCCCCAAAAAGGACATCGTCGGCACCTGGGCGCGCGTCGCCCGCGCGAATGGGCTGCGCTTTGGCGTGACCAACCACTCCTCCTGGGCGAACCGGTGGCTGCAACCGGCTTACGGATACGACGCCGAAGGGCCGATGGCCGGCGTGCGCTACGACGCCTACACCTTGACCAAGGCCGACGGCAAGGGCCAGTGGTGGGAAGGCCTCGACCCGCAGGATTTATACACCGGAAACGTCGTCAAGATTCCCGACGGGATCAAAACCGCCGCCGAGATGCGCACCTGGATCAACGCGAACACCAGTCTCGCAAAGAGCAATCCGATGCCGCCCGCGCCGTTCTGCGAAAACTGGTTTCTCCGCTGCCAGGACTGCGTGGACAAATATCAGCCGGACGTTCTCTATTTCGACACGAACGAACTTCCGCTCGAACAGCCCGGACTCGACGTGGTTTGCCACTATTACAACTTGAGCGCCGCGCGCAACGGCGGCAGGGCCGATGTCATCGTCAACGGAAAACACATTCTGCCGCAACACATCGGCGCTTTCGTGGAAGATATCGAGCGCAGCACCGCCAACGCCATCCGTCCCGAACCATGGCAGACCGACACCTGCATCGGCGACTGGCATTACAGCCGCGCCATCGCCGAGGAAAACCGTTACGCGACGGTCGCCACCATTGTCGCCATGCTCACCGACATCGTGAGCAAAAACGGCAACCTGATGCTGAACATTCCTTTGCGCGGCGACGGTTCGCCCGACGAACATGAATTGGAATTCCTCGCCGGCCTGACCACATGGATGGACGTGAATTCCGAAGGCATCTATGCCACGCGCCCGTGGAAAATTTACGGCGAAGGCCCGTCCACCACGGCCCGCCCCGCCGCGCGAGGAGCCGGTCGCGGCTCGGCGCCGGCCTACACCTCCGAGGACATTCGCTTCACCACAAAGGGCGACACGCTTTACGCATTTGTCGGAGCCTGGCCCGAATCGCGCAGCGCCACGATCAAATCGCTTGCGGATAATTCGCCGCAGGTCGCCGGCCGGAAAATCGCGGATGTTTCGCTACTCGGCAACGATGGCAAACTCGACTGGACGCAAACCGCCGACGGCCTGACCGTGAAGCTGCCGGAAAAAGCGCCGAGCGAACACGCGGTCACATTGCGAATCAAAGGCCTGTTGGCATGAGCGGAATGATCCCGTTAGGAGGGGCTGCTTCAAGGGCAATCAGCCAGACGCCGGCCGCCTAGTTCAACGAAACGCCGCGGCGGACGTAAGTGGGAATGTCGAGGTCTTCGCCCTTGTGGATGGTCGGCTCGCTCTTGTCAAACCGGCCCTTGGAAACGATGGCCAGCGGCAATTGCGTCTGGAGCAGCTTGTTGGCGGCCCGGCGAGCGCGGCCATGGCGCGAAACTGCCTGTTCGCGCTGATGCAGTTGGAGTGCGGACGTCTTGTCCGCGTGGTTGGAAGAATCTGAATTCGCGGGCGGGCCGCCCGCGCTCCGCGGAACGATTTGCTCCGGCGAATCAGCGGTTGAAATTGACGGATCATTTTTAGAAACGAAATTTCTCGCCGCGATCAGCGTGACGGACAATTTGTTTTTCATTTCCGCGTCCACCGCCGCGCCCATGATTATCTGGGCGCGTTCGCAATGGCGTCCGATTTGTTCCATCACGCGGTTGACATCGGCCATGGACAAATCCTTTCCGCCCATCAGACTCACGAGGACGGCGTCGGCGTCGGCGAGGGCGCGGCCTTCGTCCAGCAGCGGATGAGCGAGGAGTTTTTCCACGGCTTCGCGCGAGCGGGCGGGGCCGCTGGCCTCGATAAACGCGAACGCGCTCTCGGAATGGCGGTCGCGCACGAGGGCGCAAAGGTCGTCAAAATGAATCTGGATGAGGCCGGGGCGCGTGAGCAGCCGCCAGACGCCGCGCACGCCCTCGACGAGCAGGCCGCCGGTGATGCGGAAGGTGTCGAGGACGCTGGTATTGTCGTCAATGAGCTTGAATGCTTTCTGGTTGGGCAGGCAAATCACGCCGTCGGCGACGGATTTTAATTGTTCCAAACCCTGCTGCGCCTGCTGCTGGCGGCGGTTGCCTTCGCAGACGAACGGCAGCGTGACAAACGCGAGGACGAGCGCGCCGGTCTCCTTCGCGGCACGAGCGAGGACGGGGCTGATGCCGCTGCCCGCGCCGCCGCCAAGCCCGGCGATGATGAGGACGACGGTCGCGCCGTCGCAGGCGGATTTGAGCGTGGGAAATTGCTCCTCGGCGAGGGCGCGTCCGCGTTCGGGATCGCCGCCGGTGCCGAGGCCGCGCAATAATTTCGTTTCGAGATGAATCTTGACGGTCGCGGACGAGGCGGACAACGACGCGGCGTCGGTGTTGATGGCGGTGAAACCCGCGCCGGCAAATTCCTCCGCGTTCAGGGCGTCGAGCAATTGGACGCCGGCGCCGCCGACGCCGAAGATTTTTATAGTGCGTTGCGATTCTTCGGCTGCCACCGCCGGAATTTCGGTTTTAGTTTTCATAAGAAGCCTCAGCTTTATGATTTCTGCCACAGCGTATTCTTTGCAAAATTCTTGTCGTTACCTGGGAAGCAGCGCTTTCCGAGATGACTGCTGGGCAGTGCGCCATTGAGCGTTCCAGATATATTGGCAATGAGTATTGCCTCAACAGCCTCGATATACGCGTTCGGCACAGTTTCGTCGAAGTGAAACCAACTCACATTATCCCATGCGTGTGAATACCAATCTTGAGCATGTTTGCTTAAACGATTAGCTATAGGGCTGCTCCCCTTCTTCCCTTTTACCGCCTTGCCAACATATATTGGCGTCGTGCCGCAACAAAGAACGTAAATGCCGCGGGCACCCTTCAGTGGTGGATTTTTTTCAGGCCACCCACGTTCGGTCCAGTTGACTCGCCCATCCTTGACCTCAAATATATCAGATCGTTGCCAGAATTCCCCGAACTTTGTAACCAACTGTTTCGTCATAAAAACATTTTTGTTGGGTGTTAGAATTCTATTCACGACCGCTGCAAAAATCTACCGAACACGCCCTTGATTCCCTGCGCGAGGGAGGATTTGCCATCGCGCTTGCGGTTCTTGAAGGAGCCGAATTTGACGAGGCCGATGGCGGCGGCGAATTCAGGCTGGTCCAGCGCGGATTTGAGGCCGCTGATGGAATTGGTCTGGCCGATGGAAACGGGCATTTGCAGGACCGGTTCGGCGAGCTTCGCGATGTGGGGAATGCGCGCGCCGCCACCGGTGAGAAAAACGCCGGCGCGCAGGTAATCACAAAGGCCCGCCTGCTCCAAGTCCTGCGCGATGAGTTGGAAGATTTCCTCGAGGCGGAGCGACATGATGCGCTGGAGATGACCAACGTTGATGGTCTTGATGGGCAGGCCGAGTTCGTTCGTGAAAGTGACGGCGCGACCCTGGGCGGCCTCGTCCACGACGGCCGAGCCGTGCTCGAGCTTGAGTTTTTCCGCGCGGCTCAACGGAACTTTCAAGCCATAGGCAAGATCGTTTGAGACGTGGTCGCCGCCAATCGCGAGTACGCCCGTATGCCTGATGACGCCGCCGACATAGACGACGTAATCCGTGGTGCCGCCGCCGATGTCAATGACGAGCGCGCCAAGTTCCTTCTGGTCGTTCGAGAGGAGCGCGAGCGAGGCGGCAAGGCCGTTGAAGACGATTTCGTTCACCTGAATCTGAAAGCCCTTGACAAGGCGGATGGGATTCTGGAGGCGGTTCGTGTTTCCGTGGACGACATGCATGTCCACTTCAAGCCGCGAACCGAGCATCCCGACGGGATCGGTGATGCCGTCCTGGCCGTCCACAAAGAAATGCTGGCGGATGGCGTGAACAAGAGAATTCTCGGCCGGAAGATTGATGGCCTTGGCATTTTTGACGACATCCTGGACGTCGTCGTTGGAAATCTCGCGGTCGGCGGAAACAACCGGATGGACGCCGCGGTTGTTGAAGCCCCGGATGTGGCCGCCGGTGACGCCGAGATAAATGTTGCTGATTTCAGCGCCCGCCATGCTTTCGGCCTCGACGATGGCGTTCCGCACGTCCTCCTCGGCCTGTTTCGGATCCACCACTTCGCCCTTGCGGACGCCGCGCGAGCGCGCCTGGCCCAGGCCGATGATGTTCAGCGCGCCGTCGGCGGCCTGTTCGCCGACAACGGCGCAGACTTTCGACGTGCCAATTTCCAGACCGACAATGATGTTCGAGTCGTCAAACATGATTCCTCCGGGTGTTTGCTGGCGTTGAAACTGTTGGCGCTGCGGCCGGCGCGGAAACGATTTCCGCCCAGCGAACCGGGACATTGTTCGCAACCGCCAAATCGAGCGACGCAATCATTTTCTTCTGGCTCACGCCCCAATCGTAAATCTCGCGCCAGCGCCACAATTGTTGCTGCAAATTTTCCATGCCGAAAGTAATTTCGCCGCCCTGCCCCGTCGTCGCAACGATGACTTGCGGCGATGAAATGTCAATGCGCCGCAAATCCGCCAGCCCCGCCAGCGGCGCGAGCACGAGCAATTTCAACGCGGCCTGCGCCTGCGGCGACACGACGCGACGACCGGGCAGCAATTGATCAAGATTCAAGCCCGTGATGACCGGCCATTGATTGTTCATTTGCGAGATCGGGACCACGCGGCGGTGCGGATCGAGCGGTTGCATCACAAAACCGTCCGCGTCCAGTTGAAAAATTGAAATGACAATTCCGCCCGATGCATCCGTGCGCGGCACATTCACCTCGGCGACCGGCTTTCGCTCCGTCACGCGGATTTTCAGCGTGCGCGGCAGCACGCGCTCGACGGAAACAGATTGAATCGCCGAAACGAGTTCGAGATTGCGTTTCACGGACGCCAGATCGAGCGCGATCAAATTCGCGCCGGGCTTCACGTTCGACCATTGCTGCAATTGCGCCGGCAGAATCATGCCGTCGGTCTGCACTTGGATGTTTTGGATGGCGAACTCGGAATTTTCATAAACGAACTTGTCGAGCGCCCATTCGCCAGTGCGCCAGAGCAGATAAAGCCCGAAAACCGTCAGAGCCGGGACGCTGACAGCCATGATCGCCAGCCGGGTGCGCGTCGCGCGCACCTGTTCGGAGCGCAGGCGCACGTCGAGTACGTGCCCGCGGCCCAATCGCCGGTTTTTTTGTTTGCGCTTAAACCACATAAAATCAATGACGAATGGCAAATGACGAATGAAATTTTGGCGCCGGTGCCCCCATTTGACATTCGTCATTCGTCATTCCTGATCCGCCACAATTTTTCGTGGTTCGCCGGATCGCCAGTTCCACCATCCGCTGGCAAAGCTCCACATAATTCATTCCCGCTGCCGCCGCCGCCTTCGGCAGCAGGCTCGTTTCCGTCATCCCCGGCAGCGTGTTGACTTCCAGCACCACCGGCAAACCGTCCGCGCGAACCATCACGTCCACGCGCGCGTAATCGCGCCCGCCAATCGCGTGAAACGCGCCGAGCGCGGCGGCTTGAATTTTTCGGGTCGTCGCGCCGTCAAAATCCGCCGGGCAGAAATATTCCGTGCGGCCGGCGGTGTATTTGTTCCGATAATCATAGCTGCCAGCTTTGGGCCGGACTTCGACAATCGGCAGCGGTTTGCCGTCCAGAATTCCGACCGTCGTTTCGCGCCCGATGATTTTCTCCTCGACCAAAGCTTCCGAATCAAACTTCAGCGCCTCCGCCAGCGCGCCCTGCCAGTCGGCGGCGCGCTCGACGAATTGCAAGCCGACGCTCGAACCCTGCCGCACCGGCTTGACCACCAGCGGCAATTGCAGATTTTTCGGCGGCGCGGCCTGTGCTGATTTCACAGCCACAAATTTCGCCGTCGTCACGCCGGCCTCGATGCACCGCTGCTTCGTCAGCACCTTGTCAAACGCGATGCGGCTGGCCTCCGCGTCGCAACCGGTGTAAATCACGCCGAGTCTTTCAAGCTGCCGCTGCACCGTGCCGTCCTCGCCATAGGTTCCGTGCAACGCCAGAAAAACCACGCCGGTTTCCGGCGGCAAAATGAAATCGCCATCCTTTGGGTCAATTTCCGAAACCGTGTGGCCGCGCGAACGCAGCGCCTGCGCCACCGCCACGCCGGAATGCAGCGACACCTCGCGCTCGGCGCTGGGGCCGCCAAGCATCACAACGATTTTTAATTTTTCGCTCACTTTCGTCGCGCAAGCTTCCTAACCGTTTTTTCCAATTGTCGAACATGGCGGGCGGCGTGCGGAACGCCGCACAAACTCGATTCCAAAACCCAAATGACTTCGTTGTTCAAACTCCGCCGATTTTCTGCCGCACGTTTTTTTAATTCGCGGTGCGTCTCCCTCGGTATGCCTTTGATCGTAATCGTTATCATGGCGCAACCATAATGCAACCATTTTGAATGTCAATGCCCTACACCGATAATCTCAACTTCCGTGTGCAATTCGATTCCGCGCGCGGCCTTCGCCTCCGCCTGCAAAATCGCGATCAATTCCAAAATATCGCGCGCGGTCGCGTTGCCGTCATTCACGATGAAATTGCCGTGCTCCTGCGACACCACCGCGCCGCCGACGCGCAAGCCCTTCAATTCAAGTTCGTCAATCAGTTTGCCCGCCGGAATGGACGGGGGATTCTTGAACGCGCAGCCGGCGCTCGGCGCGGCGGGCTGCGACGCCCAGCGTTTCTGGCTGAACGCGGTCATACGCTGCGCGATGGATTCCGGCGAATCCGGCCGGCCCTTGAACACCGCGCCCAACGCGATGTAATTTTTCAAAGTCACGCAGCCGCGATATTTCACCGACATTTCCCTCGCCGCGAGTTCGCGGATGTTGCCGTCAAAATCCATCAGCCGGACCGACTCGACCACATCGAACGTCGCACCGCCCATCGCCCCGGCGTTCATGCGCAACGCGCCGCCGACGCTGCCGGGAATGCCTTCGAGAAACTCCATGCCGCTCAAGCCATGCCGCCGCGCCTCCACCGCGACGCTTTTCAATTTCGCCCCCGCGCCGCAGCACAGACGTTCACCGGTGAATTCAATTCCGGCAAAGTTTGCGTGCGAGAGGCAGATGACCGCGCCGCGAAAACCGCCGTCGCGCACGAGCAGATTCGAGCCGCGACCAATCACGAAAAACGGCACGCCGCGCTCGCCGCAAAATTTCACGACGGCGGCCAAATCCACCTCCGACGCCGGTTCGACATAAATATCCGCCGGACCGCCGACGCGCAACGTCGTGTGCCCGGCGAGTGGCTCGTCGCGGCGGATGACCGTCGCGGGCGAAATATGTTCCGCCAGTTCGTCGGCGAGATGCAAAGTGTCAGCAATCGGATTTCCCAAAATGTCGGTTGGCGGCGTCATGGCTCAACTCGTCGCGTGCTTTGCGCCGCCATGCGCGCAACCGCAGCCGCAGCCGGATTTTTTTGCCGTCGTCACTTCCGGTTGCCGCGCGATTGCCGCCAGCATGATTTCCGCTATCTGTTCCGCCGCGCGCGGCGCGTGCCACTGCGCCAGCGCGGATTGCATTTTTGAACGGGCGCTTTTGTCTTCGACCAATTCAGTCAGAATTGCCGCCACTTCTTCCTGCGTGGAATTTTTCTGTTCGAGCAATTTTGCCGCGCCGGTTTTTTCAAAAGCACGGGCGTTTGAGAACTGGTGGTTGTCCGCCGCCGTCGGGAACGGAACGAGCAACGACGGCAGCCGCATCGCGGCGATTTCCGCGAGGGACGACGCGCCCGCGCGGCTGACGGCGACGGTCGCCGCGCCTAGCGCCAATTCCATTTCAGCGAGGAATGGTTTCACGACGGCCTTGATTCCGCGCGCGGCGTAGACAGTTTTTACTTTTTCAAAATCGTTCGCGCCGGTGAGGTGGAGGAATTGCACGTGATGCGTGATGCGTGATGCGTGATTAACGAGCAACGGCAGCGCGGACAAAATCATTTCGTTGAGTCCGCTCGCGCCCTGGCTGCCGCCGACGACCAGAATTGTAGGGCGATCCGGTTCGAGGCCGAGCGCTGTTTGGCAGGCGGCAGCGTCGCGCGGCTGGAATTGCAGGCGCACCGGCGTGCCGGTAATTGTGACCTTGCGCGTCTTCAATCGCGCGGCGGCTTCGGGAAATCCAATAAACGCCCCGTTCACGAAGCGCGAAAGAATGCGGTTGGCGCGACCGGGAATGGTGTTGGACTCGTGCAGAAAAGATTTTGCGCCCAAATCCTTTCCGACCCAAATCGGCGGCGCGCTGGTGAATCCGCCCATGGCGAGAACGGCGTCAGGCCGGCGTTTGTTGAAGATTTTTCGCGCGGCAAAAAGAGATTTCACAAAGCTGCCGGCAAAGGAAAAATAATTCCGGTTTTGCAATCCGACGGCTGGGAGCGTGAAAACCTCCATCGGAACGCCGGCCTCCAGCCCGGCGTTATTTGAATTGTCAGCAGGCTCGCGCCGGGCCGGAGGCCGGCGTTCCAGCGCGAATTTCACGGCCTGCTGGTCAATTTCTTTCGGAGAAATAAGGAGCGCAATTTTACAGCCGCGATTTTGGAGTTCGGCGGCAACGGCGAGTCCCGGAAAGAGATGGCCGCCCGTCCCGCCGCAGGCGATGGCGACGAAGGGCGTTTTGGTTTCCGGGCTGGTCATGTTGCCCTCGCGGCAAACGGGTTATCGCCGGTTTCAATGACCGGCTTGGAAAAACTTTCTGGCGCGGGCTTTTCCGGCGCTGGCGCGCGGCGCGCGACGCTCAACAAAACTCCGACGCCAACCAGCATCGCCAACAGGCTGGAGCCGCCGGAACTGATGAACGGCAGCGCGAGACCTTTGGTCGGCAGGACACTGGTGACGACGCCGATGTTGATGACGGCCTGCAACGAAATCAAAAAGGTGACGCCCGACGCGAGCAGACAGCCGAAGTTATCGCGCGAGCGGAGCGCGATGTAGATGCCGCAGATGACAATGAGCAGAAACGCGAGGACGACCAGCAGCGTGGCGATCAATCCCAATTCCTCGCCGATGTTGGAAAAAATAAAATCGCTCTCGATTTCAGAAACGAAACCCAGTTTCTGCAATCCGTTGCCGAGGCCGAGGCCGGTTACGCCGCCCGAACCGAGGGCAATCAAAGACTGATGTCCTTGAAGCGCCGCGTCTTGAAGATGATCTTTTGGGTGCAGCCACGCGAGGATGCGGTTCATGCGCATTGGATCGTGCAAGATGGAAAACACCAAGGCCGCCGCGCCGCCGAGCGCGGGCGCCACCAGATGTGGCAGGCGGGCACCCGCGACCAAAAGCATCATGCCACTGACGGCGGCGAGCAGGATCGTCGTGCCACGGTCCGGTTCGATGAAAATCAAACCGAGCGCCGCCGCGATGATGATTCCGGGGAAAATGATCCCGCGCTTGAACGTGTCCATTTTGCGCTCCGAATGGTCGCAATACCACGCGAGCATGATAATGAGCGCGATCTTGGCGAATTCGGATGGTTGAAAGGTGAAGCCAAACCTGCTGATCCAGCGGTGCGCGCCGTGGCTGGCGTGACCGATGCCCGGCACAAACACCAGCCCAAGCAGAACCAGCGCGCCGATGAAAAGCGGCCAGGCGAGTTTTTTGAGCAGGGCATAATCGAAAATCGCCGTCACCGCGCACGCGGCGAAACCAAGCACGCTCCAGATTAGCTGCATCTGGAGCAGATGCGCGCCGACTTCGGTGTGTGTGCGGGCATTGACGAGCGCCAAACTCGCGCTGTATATCATCACCAGCCCCAGCGCCAGCAGGGCGGCGACACAAAACGCCAGAGTTGTGACGGCGACTTTCATTTCATTTTCTCAAATGCCAGCCGCTGTTTGGTCGGCGGCCGTCAGTTTGACGTGCCAGCCGGCGCGGGTGTTCCCACCGGCGCAGCGGCGGGCGCAGACACCGGAGCCGACGCGGGTGCCGGAGGCGCGGTTTCCGCCTTCGCCGGAATGTTCAATTTCAATCCGACTTTGATGTGATTCGGATCCACTTTTGAATTCGCGGTTTCAAGGTTCTTGAGCGTCACACCGTGGGCCTTGGCAATCTTGGCCAGCGTGTCGCCGGATTTGACGACGTAAGTTTCACCGGCTCCGGTTGTGGCGGCGGTCGTATCAGTTCCCGCCGAGGTGCCGGTTGGAGCCGTTGCAGTTGCGGCAGGAATGGTGATCTTCTGGCCGATTTTCAGCTTGGTTGGCACAACGCCCTGATTCGCATCTTCAAGCGCCTTGAGCGAGATGCCGTGAGCCTTCGCAATCTTGGCAAGGGTGTCACCCTTGACAATCACGTATTCGGTTCCGGTGGATTCAGGCGTGGGTGGCACAATAACCGGCGGATTGGTTGCAACTGGCGGCAGCGTAACCTGCAGGTTGGTCGTGGCCGGCGGCGGATTGGTCTCGACCGGAAAATTGTTTGTCGGTTCGGGCGGCGTCGGGTTTTCAGGCGCCTGCTCGCGTTTGCAGCCCTGGATGAGCATCGCCGACAGGCCGGCGACGCTGACCGCGAGCACGCAAAAGACGGCGAGCTTCATGCGCGAACGGCGTTTGTTTTGTTCCAGAACGGAACCTTGTGGGAGGAATGGATTTGAGTTTTTCATTGGTTTGGCGCGGATGGCGTCCTTTCTTCGAGGTGGTTTTGATTGTTTCGCTGTGGAATTTTCCCTCGGCAAATGCCACGGCTTGTTAAATTGTATCTGTTCATTGGCGCGGGGTTGAAATCGTCGCTGAAATCTCCACCGGCGTGTGAAATTGAAACCGTTCCGCCGGGGCGCGCGAATCTCGCCGCTGCGCCTGAAGTTATTAACAGTCCGGCGCCATTTGCGCAAGGAGCAAAACGCATTTTGTTCAATGCCCGCGCCGCTTTCATTTTGCCGGTTTTTGTCATCATCGTAATTTCAATGTGGCCAGCGCGACGACCGCGAACAGGACGCACAAAATGTAAAACCGCATCACCA
>CAYYWB010000083.1:0-9933 GCA_964475285.1 uncultured Bifidobacteriaceae bacterium
TGCTGGAGCGCGTCATTCAGGAGCATTTGATCGGCGGAAAAATCGTCGAGGAATTTGCGTTTGTCAGAAACACGCTGCGGTGATTGCCGGCGAAAGTTTGAATTCATTTTCCCCTCGACATCAGCCGGACAGGATATAAATTTTACTTTGTCAGGAAGATCGGAATTTATGGCCAGATTGCTGATCAAAACAGCGGGTTTGGAAAACCGGACGCTGGAATTGCGTCTTGGCGTCAATCACATAGGCCGCGATCCCGATTGCGAGTTTTGCATTGATCACCCAACGGTTTCGTCCCTGCATTGCGAGCTGTCGCTGACGAACGACGGCGTCTACATCCACGATTGCGAATCCACCAACGGCACGTTCGTCAACGGCAAACCCGTGATGGAAGCGTGGCTCGATGCCGGCCAGACGGTGCATCTGGGCGACGTGGAGTTGTTTGTTGAAAGCACTGACGCTCACGTCGCGATTCCGAAGTTTGAGCGTCCGCGCCCGAAGCCGCCGGTGGTGTTGCCCGGCGGCGCGATCATCTGCTCGCGCCATCCGCAGGAACAGGCCGCCTACCGGTGCACCCATTGCCGCGAGGTGATGTGCGGCCATTGCGTCCACATCATGCGCATCAAGGGCGGGCAGCCGCTGTTCCTTTGCCCGCTGTGCAGCCACAAGTGCGAGCCGATTGCAGTCGCCGCGCCGCCGAAAAAGAAAAAGGGGTTCCTCGGCTTCTTGCAGGACACGGTCAAATTGCGGTTCCGGCATCCGTCGGGCACGGACGTGACGCGAAAGTAGGCGGCGTCAAATTTTCAAAAAACTGTTCGCCATTTTTTCCAGCGCTTCAATCCACGCCGGATGCTCGTTCATGCACGGAATCCGGGTGAATTCCCTGCCATTTCCGGCGATGAATTGTTCGCAGCCGCGAATGCCGATTTCTTCAATCGTCTCCAGACAATCCGACACAAACGCCGGACAAATCACTAGCATCCTCTTTTTCCCCTCCGTCGCAAGGCGCGGCAACTCGTAATCCGTGTAAGGTTTCAGCCACGGGTCGCGGCCCAGACGCGATTGAAAGGACACCGACCATTTGCCCGCCGGCACGCCAGCCTTTTCGGTGAACAACGCCGCCGTCTTGAAACATTGCGCGCGGTAGCACGTCGCGTGCGCCGGGCTGGGCGTCTCGCAGCAATCCGGCTTGGCCAGGCAATGACAGCCCGTCGGGTCCGACTTTTTGATGTGCCGCTCCGGGATTCCGTGAAAGCTGAACAGCAAATGGTCGTAATCCTTTTTCAGATAATCCGCCGCGCTTGCCACCAGCGCCGCGATGTAATCCGGCTGGTCAAAATAGGGCGGCTGCACGGTCACCTTCATTTGCGGCGCAAGTTTTGCAACGACTTCCTGCACGCGCACGGCCGCCGTTTCGTAGCTCGACATCGCGTAGTGCGGAAACAGCGGGATGAGCAAAACTTCCGTCGCACCTTTGCCCGCCAGTTTTTTTACGGCGGATTCGATGGACGGATTTTGATAACGCATCGCCAGTTCCACCGGCAGGCTGACGCGCTTTTGCAAAAGCTCCTGAACGTGCCGGCTCGTGACGACCAGCGGTGACCCTTCCTTCGTCCAGACTTTTTCGTAGGCGTGCGCGGATTCTTTCGGCCGGCTGATGAGAATCAGGCCGACGATGATCCGTCGCACCAGCCACGGCGTGTCAATCACGCGGCTATCCATCAGGAATTCATTCAAATAGCGCCGCACGTCGCCGACGGAAGTGGAGTCCGGCGAACCGAGATTGACCAGTAAAACACCTTTGCTCATGGGTTGCAAAAACCGTTACATCGTTACATCGTTGAAATGTTACATCGAATTGCGCACCAGCTTCACGTTGCAACGATTCACGATTCAACGATGCAACTCTTGTTCAACCCGCTCCGCGATGTTGCAGCCGGACACAATCGAGTCGCCCAGCGAAACGCCGTCGCGGTAATGGCCGGCGAAAAATAATCCGCGCGCCTTGGCTTCAATTTCGTTCATCGTGTCCTTGAATTTGCCGTAGCCGACATTGTATTGCGGAATCGCCTTCGGATAAAGCGCGCAATGCCGGAAAACCGGCCGCCCCTTCACACCCAGCAGCACGCTCAAATCGTCGCAGACCAGCCCGACAAGTTTTTCGGGCGGCAATGACGCCAGTTCCGGATACCGCTCGCCACCGACATAACTGGTGAGCAAAATATGACCGGCGGGTGCGCGATTTGGAAACAGCGCCGACGAAAAAATCGTTCCGAGAATCTTGAAGCCCTCGATTTTCGGAATCAACATTCCGTAGCCCTGGCACGAATGCGCCACGTCTTCGCGGCGAAATCCCAAAACCACGCTGGCCACCGGCGGATAACGGATTTCGGAAAATCCTTGGAACGCCGGCCTCCGGCACGGCTCGTTGAGAGAATCGGCCCGCGCCGTGCCGGAGGCCGGCGTTCCGAATTCAATCTCCAATCCCGCCAGTCTGTGCGCCGTGCCGCAATAAATCACCGCGCCCAATTCCGTTTCGCCGTTTGCCGCTGCCACGTGCCAGCCATCGGCTGTTTGCGTCAACTTCGTTACCGGCGTGTTCAATTTTAACGAATCCCCAAGCTGCGCCGCCAGCGCGTCCGGCAAAACCTCCAAGCCTTCATCGAAGGAAAACTTCGGCGCGCGGTCCTTGGAAATCTCGCCGCGTTTTTTGCGTTCGCGCGCGCCGAAAATCTGGCCCTTGATGAGCGAGCCGTAACGCGCTTCCAGCTCGGCGAGCCGCGGAAACGCGTGTTGCAGCGAAAGCTTGTGCGGGTCGCCCGCGTAAATTCCCGCCACCAGCGCGTCAATCATCTGGTCGAGAAATTCCCGGTTCAGCCGGCGCACGACAAATTCCGCGATGCTTTCTTCCACGCCATCTCGGCGCGGCGAAACGAACGGCTCACGCAGCAGGGCGAATTTCGCCCTCGCGCTCAAAAGCTCTGACGCGAAAATTCCAAGCTGCGACGACGGCATCGCAATCGGTCGCCGGTGGCGGACGACATAGCGAACCTCCGCTTTCGGATCGGTGGCCAGCCGTCGTGATTCCAGTCCCGCATCGCGGATGAGCTGTGCGATTTTCGGCGACGTTTCGAGAATGGTGTTCGGCCCGAACTCGGCGAGAAAACCGTCTTTGCGGATGGATTGAATGACGCCGCCGCCGCGCCCGCCAGCTTCATAAACCGCAACCGGCACACCCTTGCGTTTCAGATAAAACGCGGCGGTTAACCCCGTGATGCCAGCGCCGATGATCGCGACGGATTTCATGAATAATTAAAATCTCCACTTACCTTCCGCTCAAACCTCGTTTCAAAAAACGCCCGTATGCAAAAAGCGCCTTGTCTAAATCTCGCAGCGACACATTCTTAAAATGCTTAGTAAATGGGATATATTTGTCAAAATAGATGTGGATTTTTTGCGGACGAGCGCTCGGAATTTCCTGAAAAGCCATATCGGTAATTTTAGCCATTGAACGATAGGTGTGTTGGTCAAAAATAGGAAACAATTCTGGATTGATGCAGTGCAGCCAAAAAATATCCCAAATTGCGCCTCCCTGCAAAGAAGCCAAATAAGTCTTGCCGTCTTGGAGCGATTTCAAAGCAGGTAGTTTGTTTAACTGCGGAAGATAAACATTCGCGATGGATTGTTTCTTTTTCTGAGCGATTTCTTCGGTGCCATTTTTCCATTTGTATAATGCCCAAACAGCATTTTCATCCAATGGAACTTTCTTTATGTTTTTGTCATAGAGGTGTTCCAAATCATAAGAATATTGCCTGCTCCAGAAATCAACGAAGTCGTCTTCATTGGTTGAGACATATTTGACGACTTCAAGTTTTAAGCTCATCGGAGATCAAATTTCAAATCGTCTTGGAATGTCTCCGTTCATTCGCCGCGCCGAGCGTATTGTCGAAACACATCGCGATGTTGCGGATGAAGAGGCGGCCAGCATCGGTCACTTCGAGGTCGCCGGGCTTGAGTATTACGAGGCCGTCGGCGGCAAATGGCGCGAGCGCGGCGAGTTCCTTTTCAAAATGCTGCTCGAAGTTGATGCCCAGCTTCGCGCTCATCGAGGCGAAGTCGAGCGAGAGGTCGCACATCGTCCGCATGATGGTTTCGCGACGGATTTTGTCTTCGCCGGTCACAAAATACGCCTTGTGCAACGGCACTTTGCCGGCATCCACGGCGGCCTGCCATTTCGGCAGTTCCTTTTCGTTTTGCCAATAGGCATCGGGAATCTGTGAAACGCCGCTCATGCCGAACGCGTAAATGTCCGAGCCGGCGCGCGTGCTGTAACCCTGAAAATTCCGCTGGAGCTTTTTCTCGCGCTGCGCGATGGCGAGTTCGTCGGTCGGCTTCGCAAAATGGTCCATGCCGATATAAACGTATTGGCCGTCCGCTGTGAGCCGTTCGATGACGAGCTTGAGCACTTCCAGTTTACTTTCCGGCGATGGCAGGATTTTGGTTTCGAGGATTTTTTGCGACGGCTTGATCCACGGCACGTGCGCGTAGCTGAACACGGCGAGCCGGTCGGGCTTCATCTGCAAAACCGTGTCGAGCGTTTCGTTGAACGATTCCGGCGTCTGGAACGGCAGGCCGTAAATCAAATCCAAGTTGATCGAGCCGTAGCCGAGTTCGCGCATCCAGTCAATCGCCTGCTGCGTCATTTCGCGCGGCTGGATGCGGTGAATCGCCTCCTGCACCTTCGGATTGAAATCCTGCACGCCCATCGAGGCGCGGTTGAAGCCAATTTCGCGCAGCGCGACCAGATGCTCGCGTGTGAGCCGGCGCGGATCAACCTCCACACTGGCTTCGATGTCCGGCGAGAACGTAAAATGTTGGTGGATGATTTCGCCAAGCCGGCGGATTTCGTCCGGGCGCAGAAACGTCGGCGAGCCGCCGCCGAAATGGAGTTGAACGGCCTTGCGCGCCGGATTCAGCATCGGCGCCATCTTTGCCACTTCGCGGCCAAGCGCCTCGACGTAAGCCATGCCTTGCGAGTGATTCAGCGTGATGACAGTGGTGCAGCCGCAGAACCAGCAGAGCGTTTCGCAAAACGGGATGTGGAAATAAACCGACAGGTCGCGCGGCGCGCGGTTGTTCTCCTCGATCTTCGCGGAAAGCTGCTCCCACGAAATCGCGTCGGTGAATTTCGTCGCCGGCGGATAGCTGGTGTAACGCGGTCCGGCCACGTTGTATTTCTTCACCAAATCCAGATTGACGTTCAATGTATTCACGACTGGCAAGGGGATTAACGCAAAGGCGCGAAGAAGCAAAGGCGCAAAGAAGCAGAATCCATTTTCGCCAACCCCCGCGCCTTTGCGTCTTTGCGTCTTTGCGTTGAATTTTTCATCGGTGTTTTTTTACCGTTTCGACCAGCGCGACGATGTTTTCCAGCTTCGCTTCCGGCGGCACCCCGTGGCCGAGGTTGAAAATATAACCCTTCCGCTCGCGCATCACCTCCAGCAGCCGCGACGTTTCGGCGGCGACCTTTTCCGGAGTGTCATCGCTTAACAACGACGGCGCAAGATTTCCCTGAAGCCCGACACCGGCGGGCAGCAGCCGGCGCGCGTCGGCCAGCGAAAACCGCCAGTCAACACCCAGCACGCTCGCGCCGGTATTGATCAAATCGTCCCAATTGCCGTGTGTGCCAAGCGAAAAAACGATGACGGGAACCTTGCCGCCGAGTCGCGAAATGATTTCCCGCATCCAGCGACCGGACGCCTCCTGAAATTCCGCCGGCGCGAGCAGCCCGCCGTGGCTGTCGAAAATCTGGATGGCATCCACGCCGGCCTCGATTTGCATTTCGAGATAGGCAGTGACGGCGGCGGTGAGTTTTTCGGCCAGCGCGTTGAAGGTTTTTGGCTCCTTGCGGAACAAGTTCAGGGCGCGGGTGTATTTTTCGGCGCTGCCGCCTTCCATCATAAAAGTGGCCAGCGTCCACGGCGAACCGGCAAAACCGAGGAGCGCGGTGCTGTCGCCAAGTTCCTTCCGCAAAATCCGCAGCGCCTTGTCCACGTAGCTTAACTTTTCGCGAACCTGCGCGCTGGAAAGCTTTTCGATGTCAGCCGGACTGCGCACCGCGAAATCCATCGCGATGCCGCCGGTGTCGCGGAATCGGTAGGATTGCCCCATCGCTTCGGGAATCACGAGGATGTCGCTGAACAAAATCGCCGCGTCGAAACCAAAACGGCGGACCGGTTGCAGCGTCACCTCGGCGGCGAGTTCCGGCGTCTGCACAAGTTCGAGAAAGGAATGTTTTTGCTTCAGCTCGCGATATTCCGGCAGGGCGCGTCCGGCCTGGCGCATGAGCCAGACGGGCGGGCGGTCCACCGGCTGACGGGCGCAGGCATTGAGAAACCGCCGGCGACCGGTCAGACCGGTCGTGGCCGGACAGATCGCATTGGAAACGGCAACTGTCATGCCAACATTTTAACAAGCCCGGACGGCTTTGAACAGCAACTTGCGCCCGATTTTTCGCGCAACTTTGTCCAGCGGACGGTTTTTAACTGGGACGAATATGAAAAACGAACCGCAAGAATTGCGCGAGTTGCTTTCGCGATTGCCCGACGCGCCAGTTTCATCGAATTTCACGGCGCGCGTGATGCAAGCCGTCGAGCGCGAGGAATTGCAAACCGCCCGGTCGCTTGGGTGGCATTGGAACTGGCACGCGCTGCTGCCGCGCGTCGCCGTCGTGGCGGTGGCGGTTGTCGCGGCGGGATTGACGGTTCAATATTACGAAATCAACTCTCACCGGGAGCAGCTTGCCCGGGATGTCGCGCTCGTGATCAAGGCGCAGCCGCTGCCCAGCGTCGAGGCGCTGCAAAATTTTGACGCCATCCAGCGCATGAGCCAGCCGGCGCACGCGGACGAGGGATTGCTGGCGCTGGCCTCCGATTTGAAATGAACCGTCCGCGTCAGGCGCGTTGGTGGCTCGCCTTTTGCGCGGCGGGACAGATGCTGGTTTTTCCGGCGCCGGCCCAGAATTCCACGAACCTGCCGCCGCCGGTGAAACCGTTTTCCGTGCCGGCGAGCATCATGCCGCCGTTGCCGCAATCGCCCGTGGCGATTTTCCGGCAACTGCTGGCGATGACGGCGAGGGAGCGCGAGAATTACCTGACCAACCGCCCGCCGGAAAGCCGCGACCGCATCATGGCCAAGGTCCGCGAATATCTCGCGCTCGGCCCGGACGAACGCGAATTGCGGCTGAACGCGACGGAATTGCGCTGGTATCTGCTGCCGCTGCTGCGCGAATCGCCGACCAATCGCGACGCGCGCCTGGCGCTGGTGCCGGACAACCTTCGCGATCTGGCCCGGAGCCGGCTCGAACAATGGGACGCGCTGCCGCCGCAGTCCCGGCAGGAATTTTTGGACAACGAGCGCACGCTGCAATACTTCCTGCTGATGAATTCGGTGAACGCCACGCCGGAACCCGGCGTGCAGCGCGGGCCGACCGATGCTGAACAGTCGCGCTGGCAGGCGTTGTCCGAGGATGAGCGCCGGAAAATCACCGCGCAGTTCAACCAGTTTTTTGATCTCACGCCGGAAGAAAAACAGAAGACGCTCAACACGCTGTCCGACGCCGAACGCGCGCAAATGGAAAAGACGCTGCAATCCTTCGACAAACTGCCGCCGGCGCAGCGCATGCAATGCATGCGCGCCTTCGCGCAATTTGCGGGCATGAGTCCGGCGGAACGCGCGGAATTTCTGAAAAACGCCGAGCACTGGTCGCAATTGCCCCCGAAGGAACGCCAGGCCTGGCGCGACCTTGTGGCGCAGGTGCCGCTCTGGCCGCCGCTGCCGCCCGCGCGCATCGTGCCTCCGATGCCGCCTCCGATGCCGCCGCGCCCGCATCCGACGGTGGCCACCAACCATTTATGATTTGTGATTTGCGATTGACGATTTAGGATGGATTGGCGCGGCGGCAAATCATCAATCGCAAATCACAAATCATAAATAATTCCGTGCATCCAATTGCCTTTCACCTCGGCCCGCTCGCCATTCATTGGTATGGCGTGATGATCGCGCTGGCGTTCCTCGCCGGCCTGTGGACGGCGACCTTGCGCGCCCGCCGAGAAAAAATCCCCGCCGAGAAAATCGCCGACGTGACCTTGTGGCTGATGGTGGGCGGAATCATCGGCGCGCGGTTCGTTTATGTCACGACGTATTGGCGGGAGGAATTCGCCGGCCAGCCGCTCCCGGAAATTTTCAAAATCTACCACGGCGGACTCGTTTTTTACGGCGGATTCATCGGCGCAACTGTCGCCGGAATGATTTACATCCGCTGGAAAAAAATGCCGCTGTGGAAAACCGTTGACGCGCTGTCGCCCAGCATCGCGCTGGGCAGCGTTTTCGGACGCATCGGCTGCCTGCTCAACGGCTGCTGCTACGGCCGCCCGGCGGATTTGCCGTGGGCCATCACCTTCACCAATCCGCAGGCAAACGAGCTTTCCGGCACGCCGCTCAACATCCCGCTGCATCCGACGGAAATCTACGACGCGCTGCTGAATTTCGGGCTTTACGTTTTTCTGGCCTGGCTGTTCCGGCGCAAGAAATTCGACGGCCAGATTTTTGCGACCTATCTTCTTTGCTACGCCGTCACGCGCTCGATTGTCGAATACTTCCGCGGCGATTATTCCGATCTCCACTACCACCTCGGCCTCACGCCGGCGCAATGGATTAGCGTGCCGATTTTTGCCGCCGGCCTCGCGCTCGCGGCGGTTCTGTCAAGGCGGGAGCCAAAACGAGGGTAGAAAATGACGGAATCCCAACTCCCATCTGTTAACTCCCATCTGCCAATTTTCATCGCCGGGCCGACCGCCGTTGGCAAATCCGAAATCGCCCTCGCTCTCGCGGAACAGCTTGGCGGCGAAATTATTTCCGTGGATTCGATGCAGGTTTATCGCGGACTCGACATCGGCACTGCCAAGCCTTCGCCCGCCGACCGCGACCGCGTGCCGCATCACCTCATTGACATTTGCGATTTGACCGAAGCCTTCGACGCCGCACAATTCATCCGGCTCGCGCAAAAGGCGGTTGAGGAAATCCAGTCGCGCGGCCATGTGCCGGTTTTCTGCGGCGGCACGGGGCTTTATTTCAAGGCGTTTTTGAGCGGACTTGGCGAAGCGCCATCCGCGAATCCGGAATTGCGGGCCGGGCTGGAACAAATTCCATTCGAGAAACTGCTTGGCGAACTGCGCGAACGCGACCCGGAGGCCTATGAAAAAATTGACAAACAAAACCCGCGCCGCGTCATCCGTGCCGTGGAAGTCATCCGGCTGACGGGGAAAAAGTTTTCCGAACAGCGGGCGGAGTGGAAGTCCGAAGTCCAAAGTCCAAAGCCCAAAGCCTTTTTCTGTCTCAACCGCCAGCCAGCGGATTTGCACACGCGCATCAACATTCGCGTGGATGGAATGTTCCGGCGCGGTTTGGTGGACGAGACGCGCGAATTGTTGAAACACGGTCTTGAGCAAAATCAGACGGCGATGCAGGCCATCGGCTACCGGCAGGTGGTGGAGCATTTGCGCGGCAAACACAATCTGGCGGAGACGATTGAACTGGTGAAAATCAAGACGCGCCAGTTTGCCAAGCGGCAACTGACTTGGTTCCGCCGACAGCTTGACCCGGAATGGATTGAATTGAAGCCGGACGAATCGCCGGAGTCGGTGGTCGAAAATTTGCAGCGTGCAATTGTTCGCCAACGGTCCGCAGTTTGAGGAATCGCTGATTTGATTCCGTGGCTACTGCGTCGCAAAATCCACGTTCGGCACGTCCCGCACCGATGGTGGCACGCTGAAGAAGTCACCTTCCGATTTGAAGCCGAACATATTTGCCACGAGGTTGCTGGGAAAGGTCTCGCACTTGTTCCGGTAGTCGCGGACGTTGCCGTTGTAAAACCGG
>CAYYWB010000083.1:9943-10959 GCA_964475285.1 uncultured Bifidobacteriaceae bacterium
CAATTCCACGTCCACGTCGCTCCACGATTCGCGGATGTAATTTTTCAGCGCGACAAGCGCGTTGTATTGCCCCAGCAGGTAAATCAGCGGCAACCCGACGACGATGAAAATGGCGATGAGCAGAAAAATCATGTTTTGGTGAAGAGATAATCCGGCAAACGCGAGCGGATTTCAACCAGTCGTTGCAGGTTGAACTCGATTTGTTCGACCGAGAGGCGGGTGCTGAACGCGAGCGCGATCACCTCATTTTCGATTTCAATGCTCAAATCGCGGTTGGCCAGCAGGTATTCCATCATCTTCGTGTTGCAGACGTCGTAGGCGAATTTCTTGTCCGGCGACCGCACGCAAAACGCCTTGGAAAACTCGGCGGACTCAAACTTGATGTCCTGGTAGCCGAACACCTCGGCAACCTTCGTGAAAAAGTTTTCCCGCCGGATGGTCAGGTCGGGAAAAACCGCCGGCAACGTCAGGATGAAGAATGAAAACCAGTGATCTTCGGTTTGGGTGTTGCCCTTCGAGTCGGTGGAAGTGGTTTCATAGTGGTAATCGAAAACCAGAACGTCATTTTTACGGAATTCACCGGAGAGAATGTTGAGGGCGTAGCGGTTTGAGCCTTGCGCCAGTTGTTTCAGGAAGTTGAACCGGCCGGGAATCGAGCGGTCGGGACCGGGATCAAAGGCGAGGCCGAGCCGGGCCGACAGCATGGCAAGCGCCTCGCGCCGTTTCTTTGCCGCTATGGTGCCAAAGACCGCGACCGTGATGATTCCGCCAATCATCAGCACGGCGATGAGCCAGACGGAGGATTCGTTCATGCACCGTTTTGTAACTTAAAGCCGCGTTTCAGGCCATTACAATTTCAAATGATTTTTGGAATGCGCGACCCGGATTTTTGCTTTCCCCTGCTTCAATTCGACGCCATCTTTGCGGCGTGGAATTATCCGCCAAAGAAATCCGCCAGGCCGTCCAAGCCGCGCTCGCCGAGGACATCGGCGGCGGCGACGCGACGACGCTGGCAA
>CAYYWB010000084.1:0-10781 GCA_964475285.1 uncultured Bifidobacteriaceae bacterium
GTCGTCATCAACCGCATTTCGGTGTTCGACGTGCCGTGGCTGATGGTGGTGGCGGTGTGTTTGTTGCGGTGGATTTACGCGCCGCACCAGAAACGCTACCTCTACATCGCCATGTTCTTCTTTGGCGTGTGCGCAACAATCCACCAGACGATGCTCTGCGCCGCGATGGGCATTGAAGTGGCCGTGGCGGTGACCCAGCCCAAGCTGGGCCGCAGCTTTTTCCTGGGCAACAGCATTGTGTTCCTCGGCGGGCTGATTTTGATGCAGTCCCAAACCATCCCCGCGCTGAACGGCTTGAGTCCGTCGCTGCTGGGCATCTTCTATTTCGTCGGTTTTGCCTCCATCGCGGCATACGTCTGGCTCGACATCATCACAAAAATTGCATTCAACGACTTGTGCCGCGACGCCGCGGTGGCGGCGGCGATGTTGTTTTTTTGCGCCGTTCCCGGCCAGGGTTCCGCCTGCGTGGCGCTCGGCCTGATGGCGGGCATCGGCTTCGCGGTGCTCGCGTGGAACACATGGAAGGAGGACCGTGGCTGGCTGGTGGTGATTGTTTGCGGCGTGCTCTGGATACTTGGCGTTTCGTTTTATTTTTACGAGCCGATTTCGGGCATGACCGTTCCGCCGATGCAATGGGGCTATCCGCGCACGGTGGAGGGATTCTTCCACGCATTGTCCCGCGGCCAGTATGAAAGGGCCAACCCAACGGATGTCATCAACGACCCGGCGCACTTCCTCCAGCAACTGGGGCTGGTCATCAGCGGCCTGGCCGGCTCGTTCAGCTGGGTGTTCCTGTTTGTCGCGCTGGTGCCGTTCTTCTTCCTGCTGAAAATGCAGAAGCGCGAGCGGGCGTGGATCATCTGCCTGGCGGCGTTGTATTTCTGCGTCGGCATCATCCTGACCGTTTTGATGAACACGACTCCCGACCGGCAGTCGGCGGAGGAAAACAAGGTGTTCTTCACGGCGTCGCACGCGGTGGTGGCAGTTATGATCGGTTACGGGCTGGCGCTGCTTTCGTCCTACATGGCCACGCATTACCGCAGCTTCCGCAGCGTCGGCCTCATGCTGGGCGCCATCACGCTGCTGCCCGCCCTCGTCGTGCTTTTCGACGGAGTCGGCACCACCTTTTATGGCGGCGTGGGCGCGATGACCTATCAAAAAACCCTTCTCCTGTTTTTGAGCACGGTCGCGGCGTTTGTCCTGGCGGCGCTGGCCGCGCACTGGTTCATAAAAACAAGAAAATCCGGCGCCCCGGGGGATGACGATTTTCTGGTCTGGATGTTCGGCGGCACGGCGCTGCTTTTTCTGGCAATTGCGACGTATGTCGCTTTTTCCGGCGACGACCGGCTGGGGTTCAATCAGGTTTATGGGGCGTTGCCGCGCATCTTTGCGCCGAACCAATACAGTCTTCCGGTCTGGGGGGCCCTGCTGGTTGCGGGCACTGTCGTCGCCTTCATGGGCGGCCTGGCGATTTATCGCAACCGCGCCCCGATGCTGATTACCCTGTGCCTGTTCGCGGCCGCGCCGGTGTATTCGGGCTTGTCGCATTGGGCCAAGGGCGAGGAGCGCAACCACTGGTTCGGCTACTGGTTCGGACATGACATGTTCACGCCGCCGTTTGAAGGACCGGACGGCAAGTTCAGCTACGACTCCAAGCTGCGCGTGCAGATGATGAAAGACCCGGTGAAGGGAAATCTGGTTTATCCCGAAATGGACCGCAACACCATCCTCTTCGGCGGCACCGACCCCGGCCGGTTTTGCCCGACCTACATGATTTTCTGCGAAAGCTTCGTCCCGGCAAAAGACAAGCCGATGGACCCGGATTACGACCGCCGCGACGTTTATCTCATCACGCAAAACGCGCTGGCGGACACCACTTATCTGGATTACCTCCGTTCTCAATACTTCCGCAGCCAGCAGCATGACCCGCCGTTTTTCAGCGAGTTGCTGAAATACGTGGCGGGGCTGGCTCATGTTGAAGACAACTCGATTGTCCGCCTGTCCTCCAGACTCGCCTACAACCTGCTCGACGTGCCGTTCACCAGTTTTGGCAAAAAAGTCGAGGACCGCCGCCGCGCGGAAGGCGTTTATCCGCCCAAGGAAATTTACATACCGTCGCCCCAGGATTCGGAAACCAGCTTCCGCGCCTACACCGAGGATGTTGCCAATCGCTCCAAGGCGGGCCGGCTGCAACCGGGCGAGGACGTGCAGGTGGACCCCGTCACCGGCCGGGTGCAGGTCTCCGGACAGACCGCCGTGATGATGATCAACGGTCTGCTGTGCCGGGTGATTTTCGACCACAACCCGACCAACTCATTCTACGTCGAGGAGAGCTTCCCGCTCGAATGGATGTATCCCTACGAAACGCCGTTCGGCATCATCATGAAAATCAACCGCAGCCCCAACGTGGCGCTGCCCGACGACGTCTATAAACGCGACCACGAATTCTGGAGCAAATACTCCGAACGCTTCATCGGCAACTGGATCACCTACGACACCAGCGTCCAGCAAATCGCCGACTGGGTGGAAAAAATTTATCTGCGAAACGATTACAGCGGGTTCAAGGGCGACCTGAAATTCATCCGCGACGACGACGCGCAGAAGGCGTTTTCCAAGCTGCGCAGTTCGCAGGCCGGCATGTATGCCTGGCGCCTGCAATTGCTGATCCCCAACACACCCATTGATCCGCAATACCTGGCCTACCGCCCAAAATCCGACGTGGATTTTCAGCAGTTGGAGCAAAGGTATGGACCCGACACCGGCAAGGTGATCGAACAAGGCGTGGCAGGCCGGGAAACCCAGCAGTTGTATAAGGAGTGCGACTTCGCCTTCAAACAATCGTTTGCGTTCTGCCCCTACAGCCCCGAGGCCGTCGTCCGCTACGCCAACTTCCTCTTTCAATTCCAGCGTTTCGACGACGCGCTCATCGTTGCCAAAACCTGCCAGAAGCTCGATCCCTACAACGGCCAGATCAGCGGCCTCGTGGATCGAATTGAAGACATCAAAAAGCAGATCTCCGGCAACGCCCAGGCAACCACCCAGTTGCAACAAATGGAAACTGAGGCGCGTGACCATCCCGACGACATCCGAAACCTGCTGGTGCTCGGCGGCGCCTACTTCCAGATGCGCCAGACCAACAGCGCCATCGCCCTGTTCGACCGGGCGCTCACGAATCCGGCCATTTCGTATAACGAAGCCTCCGCGCTCGCCCAGTTTTACAGCAAAATGGGCGGCGATTATTTTACCAAGCTTGACGCCGTGCTCCAAAGACTCATCACGCTCGCTCCCGAAGCGATCCGTCCGGAGGCGTATTACGACCTCGCCGCGTTCCAGGCCATGACCGGCAAAAACAGCAACGCGCTCGAAAATTTGCGCGTGGCCATGGATTTGAACGCCAAACGCCTCCAGAGCGACCCCAAATCCGGCGACCTCGCCGCCACCAACCGCTCCGACCCGCGCTTTGACGCATTGCGCAGCCTGCCGGAATTCCAAAAAATCCTCCCGCCGAAGTGACTTACGAACTTGAAAACTGAACCGGCGGAACGAAATGAATTCAGGCTGGACTAAATTAACAGTTGGGACTTCGCCGGAGCCAACCGCCGTTGGCGCTGGCCGTTCCGCTATCGCGGTTCCCGTCGCGAGTCGGCGGTGGCTCAGCTGCTATGAGTAAAGTCAAGTTGAAGGGTGCCAGCGGTGAATCGTTCAGGTATTCATGAGTGGGTTAGATTTGAGCAAGGTTGTTTTGGCTGGCGACGCCGGCGCGTGGAGCGTCGGCTAAAGCAGGCACTGCCGATAGCGAGCCATATGGCTCGCGGCAGTGCCGGGTCACTGACCAGAGCGTTTCCTTTAACATCAATTCCCCTGGGTGTGATTTCGTCCGCGTGTTTCCCGCCGCATGCAGGAGTGTTAGCTCCGCACAGTCTGCTATCCGTTCCCTGAGTGACAGGGTTACAAAAAGGCCAAGTCCGTTGGCCGGAGGCAGGGAAACCAAGCCGCCCATTCTTTTTAACGGTTCCCGATGGAACCCCTGAGCCAATCGGGCAGGCTCCGTTTCCGAAATCGCATTGCTGGTTTTGAGGTTCAAGGAAAGTCCGGTTACAAGGGTTACACCATGACCCAGCCGAGTTGTTCGGGGGTGATCTTGCCGGTTTGCCAGCGCCAGAGATCGACGGCCAGTTGCCGGGCCAGCGCCACGAGTGCGCGTTTCTTTTGCCGGGCGGCGGCCCTGGGATTGAGCAGCACATGCTTCCAGCGTTGAACGGCTTTGCTTTGGGGTTGATAGAGCACCATGCGCCAGGCCAGTTCGATCAAGGCCCAGCGCACGCGGGCATTCCCGGCCTTGGTGATGGACAGATCGCAATGACTTTGGCCCGAACTGCTGACCCCGCCGCACAAGCCGGTGTAGCTGCCAATCTGTTTGCGATTCTTGAAGCGCGACCAGTCGCAGAGTTCGGCGATGAGCAGGCCCAGCGTGAGCGGCCCCAGACCCTTGGGCCGTGCCTTGGGCGCCAGCGCCTCGACTTGTTGGGTCAGGGCTTCGAGCTGCTCCTCAACGGCCATGATGAGTTTGCGCCAGACACTCAAACGGGGTTCCAGCCACTCCGGAAGTGATAACGTTTGCGACCACCATTCGCCCCGCAGCCGGATGCCCTGGGTCAGACACAAGCTGCGGCCTTGGGCGGCGAGACGCTGGCGTTCACGCCGGAGTTGTTCGCGCTGGCGGGAAAGGGCGCGCCGCTGCTCTTCGGCGGGGGTGGGCACGCGGACCACACTCATGGCCCGCAGGTTGCCGCGGAGATAACGATCCAGATTCAAGGTCAGTTCACGGGCATCGGTTTTGTCGGTCACAACTCCTTTATGCCGGGGATCGAGTTTTTGCGGATGCACGAGAAAGGTCCTGACACCCAGCGCGGTGAGCTGGCGGTGGAGGTGGAAGCCGCCCGGCCCGGCTTCGTAAACGACGCACACCTGGTCGGCCAGAGTGAGTTGTTTCTGCACGTAAGGCAGGAAACTGGCCGGGGTGAAGCGTTGCGCCGGCTGGGGCGATTGGCCGTCGCGCATCCGGACCACCCGGAAATGATCGGCGTGCCAGTCCACGCCCAGTTTGAGTTGCTGGATTCGCGCTTGCGTTTCAGAATTGGGAGGCGTATTCGTTTTCATTGGCATGTTTGAGATATGATTGTTTACCGACATCATAGTTGTCGCCCGTTGCGCCAACTTCTGCAACATGCCTTCTTTGGATCGTTAGGATGATTATGCGTTCGTTCTTATTCGCTATTATTGCAGCACTGTTAGTCGGATGCGCCACAACGCATGACCCGATTGACGAGCTCGTTGCCAGCCTTTCACAGTCACATGTTCTTTGGACGAATGGCGCAGTTCAGCTCGTCGGACTGCCTGCCACTGCTTCAGCCGAAGATGTTGTTTCCAAAGTGCTAGATAAGCACAAAGTGCTAGATAAGCATTTTGCCAGCTACAAGATTTTGAAGATTCGCCAAGTCCGCATCCCTTCCGGAGTTGGTTCGGAGTTATACACGGCGGCACTTGTTCGGACGGATTCTGGCGATAAGATTGTTCTTATCAGGTATGACGGGCAAGCCATCGGTTGGTGGAATCGGATATATGACGCGAAGACATCAGCCTAATAAATAGTTATGCAGCAATAATATGAACACATCCACACGAATCGGAGCAGTCGGCGTAATATTGGCAGTTGCCGCATTATCAGTTGCCGCCCAAGACGTGAAGCCTCAGCTTGTGAGGGAGTCTAGCCTCACGACGTCTGAAACTTTAGGGGCTCGCCTTGGGACGTCTTGGACTTATGACAAGCTCAACGATGCGGCTACGTTCGTTGCTATTGCGACGCCCACGAAAGTCACGACGACCTCGGAGCGTGCGGTGTTGCGGGACATTGAAATTTCTACCAATAACATAGTTGGCATCGGTATCGAAACCACATTTGATGTCTTCACCGTCCTGAAAGGTGACCGCAACATTAAGACTTTTGTTTTCCACCACTACCGGTTGGCTGATGCGGATGCGGAAGCACTATCACACAGCAACGTGGCATTTTACCCAAAATTGGCTTCTTTTGATCCAAAAGACGAAAAGACATACCTGCTATTTTTGCGCGTCGAGGCAGACGGACGATATGTTGCGGTATCAGGGCAGACTGACTCCTATATGTCTGTCCAGCAGTTTACGGTGGATTCTTTGCTCCATAAACCATGAAGGTGTCAGACCTGATTGTTTCAAAGCGAGTTGCGATATTGAAACTGAACCGGAGAGACAAAATGACTTTTGTTTTGAGACCTCTTCAAAACCACCATGGCGAAAGCTGTAGCGTCCGGCCTGCGGCCGGAAACGCAGGATTTCGAGGCTGCAAGGTCGAGGCACAGCCTCGACGCTACACGTTTTGCAGAGGTCTCGTTTTGTTCAAGCGGGACTGGCCTTGAAGTTTTCCAGAAGGTTGCGACGGGCGGCTGCCCAAGCCCGTCAAGGCCGCACTTGAACCCGGTAGAAATGCGAGCCGCCGCCGGAGTTGGTGACGGTGCAACTCATGGCCGGGTTGCTGGAGCCTTGCAGCCAGTCCGTGACCGGCAGCCAGCTCAACAGGTTGGTGGAGACGCTGACTTGATACAGCCGGCTGGCGACAGCCGACCACTGCAACTGAACGAGGCCGCTGGCCTGCATGGTTTCGCCCGTCAAATACAACCGCGAGGCGGCGTTGGTGGGATCAAGGCCGGCGATGAATTTGGCGTAGTCGGACATCCCGTTTCCATCGGTGTCCGTGAATTGGGTGCGGTTGGTGGCGACGGAACCGAAGTAGTCCATTTCCCACGCGTCGGAGATGCCGTTGTGGTTCACATCGAGGAAAGTGTAGTTGCCGGTGAAGTTCAGCGCGCCGCCGACGGCCAGGGTGTTCGTCTGGCCGGGCGGCGTGATGTAGTATTGAACGTCACCGAACTGCGCGACGTATTGTCCCGCGGGCAGATTGCTGACCGTGGCGGAAGGCGTGACGTCGGATTGCACCGGCACCAGGCCGATGGGCGAAAGCGAGGAGAGCGACCATGTCCCCTGCCCCAGATTTTTTGTGATGGTGATGTTCCCGCCCGCCGCGACTCCGGTGATGCTGATGTCGTCCAACGTCCAGCCATAAACTTCCTGGCCGAACTCAATGCCCTCGTAATAAAAAACGACCTGAATGGTCTTGCCGACCCATGGCGTCAGGTCCACGGTTTCCTGATCCCAGATGTCCACGGCGCCGGTTAAATCCGCCGCCATCGGCAGGTTGCCGGGTGGCGTGCTGCTGCTGGTGCTGACATACACCACGCCGTCCTCATAAATCTCGCTGAAATTGCAGGCATCATAAAACGTAAGCGTCGCCGAGGTGAGGCCGGAGAGATCTATGACCGGACTATACAAATAACTGCTGGCGAGGAAAAAATCCTGGCTGCCATTGAGGTCGCTGCCCCAGGCGTTGGTGCCGGAATAAGCCCTGGTCACCAGAGGATTGTTGGGCGTGCCCAGCGTCCAGTTGATGTCGGAGCCAAACGACGGATCGGGAACGACCGACCAGCCGGGCGCGCCGCCTTCCAGATTGTCGAACCACGGCGGTGCCGCCGCCTTGAGCGTCTGGAACACGAACAGATTTCCATTGTTGTCATCCACTGTCGTGTTGCCGGCCTGATCGGTGCTGACCACCTGGTAATAATACGTCCGGTTCGCGGAGAGTCCGCTGACCGTGACGGCGTGATTGGTCACGAGGGTGCTGACATAGGCCGCGCGGTCGGGCAGCGGCGATTCGCTGTATTGCACCGACGAATCCGCCGGCTTCGAGGTCAGCCACGTCACGTTGGCGTTGTAATAATCCGTGGTCGCCGCCACCTGCGAAATGACCGGCGGCACGGTATCAATGGCCGCGGTGGCGGTCTCGTTGCTGTTGTTCGACGAATCAAAATAGCTCGCCGTGATGGTGTCGCCATTGTGAACCAGCAGTTGATTGGCCGCCGCATTTCCGCCCACCAGCGTGATGAAGCCCTTGAACAATCCGGGATGCGTGGTTTCGTAGAGCGTCACCGTCGTCGTGTTGGTCCGGGAACTGGCCACGAAGCTGGCCGTCGTCTGGCCCGCGCCCGCGAGGTCCGAATCCCCAACCTCCACCGTCGCCATGGCATTGGTCGTGTAAATCGTATTATCGAGCATGATGACTCCGGCTCCATTCGCGCCGGGCGCGAGAAACCTGATGATGTTTTGCAGCAACACCACCGCATTATTCGGAGCCGCGCCGTTCGTCGGCAACGCGTCGAACGGGAACGACATGAACACGACCCGGCCCGGACTGTCCACGCCGATGTTCGGATAGCTCATGCCGCACGGCTTGCCGGACACCGATTCAAAGGTGATGGCCGTGGAGTCGGACGATGGCGTGAACGTGTCCGAGAAATCCGGCCCATAGACATCGCCAAAACCATCGTCGAAACTTGGATAACTGCCATAATCCAGCGTCATGCTCATGCCACTGGCGACGGACGCGGGCGCGCCGAGAATTGCCGGCACGCCAAAATCCTCGTCGCCCGCCGGATCAGGCGCCGGCGGGTCGGGATTCTGGATGAACCCGGCCACTTGCAGCACGTTCCGCGCGAACGGCGCGCCGCCCAATTGCGAGAGGATTCCCATGGACGCCATGAAGAACGAGCCGCCGCCGTTCAGGTAGCTCTGAATCATGAATTGCTGCTGGGCATTCAGCGTGTTGTTGGTGGCGGTCGGATCGGGAAGACCATCTTCGTCCACCCCGTAATTCACCTCGTCGTCGGTTATCCGCCAGATGACGACCGGGAACGGCGTCAGGTCGGAGAGCTGCGGATAGCCGCGCGCGTTCACTTTCCAAAAGCCGTAACTGACGCCCGCCGCCGCCAGCACGTTGGTGTAGGCGCCGTCGGGAATCACCGTCGAACCATCCGCCTCTTCCGCCGCGGTGTCATAAGCGTCCACCAGCAGCACCGTCGGCGTGGCCACGCCGACAAAAGTGTAAAACGCGCCGGAGTTGTTGTTCGTGCCCGTGTTGCCGGCGGCGTCGGCGGAGCTGACTGAAAAATAATATGTCTCGCCGGGAATAAGCCTGGTCAGCTTCACGACATGGCTCGTCACGAGCGCGGCATTGGTGACTCCGAGGTTCAAATTGGAACTGTTCGTGCCGTAATGGACGATGGAAGTCGCCGGCTCGCTCGTCTGCCAGGTGATGGTGAGGACGCCGAGATCGGTGGTGATTGTCACGGCACTGATCGCGGGCGGCACAAGATCCGCCACCGCTGTCGCGGTTCGCTCTTTTCCAGTCGAATCAAAATAATCCGCCTCCAAAATGTCGCCGTTGGCAATCTGGATTTGCCCCGCGCCCGCCGCGCCGGAGACCGTGGCGACCGCGCCGGTGAACGCGCCGTAATTGCCCAGGGTGCGCAACAAGCTGGTCAATCCCCCGTGCCCGGTGAGGTTCGTCACCAGCACGCTGACGGTGTTGCTGGAGGCGCGGGCGGCGTCCAGCACTTCAATCTGCATCACGCCCGGCGCGGTGTAGCTGGGCCGGTCCAGCAAAATAATTCCCGCGCCCGGCCGCGCGAGATCGCCGGAAGTGACCAGCGCAAAATCCTGGTCAATCGCGGCGGTGTCGAGCCGCGCATCCTGCGCGACCTTGCTGGCGCGCACCCGCACGAGATAATCGCCGGGCGCCGGTTGCGAAAGATAAACGCCCTCCACATTGTTGAGCTTGTCCGGCGTGGGCGCGTTCGGCACCGACTCGCCCGCGCCAAACTGGTTGCCGCGATAGAGCGTTCCGTCCGGGCCGACGACTTCCAGATCCAGATCATTCACCAGCGCCGGCAGCGCGCCCGGAAATCCCGGCACGTCGGTGTAGGCCATTGTGACCTTCAACGGTTGATCCGCGCCCTGAACAAAAATGTGCTGCGAATAAACCTGGCTGTTCGTCAGCAGCACCGTTTGGTCAAGATACTGGTAAAAGCGCGGCGCGGTATTGACGTTGGTAACGACGATGTTCTCCAGATTGATGCGCCCCCAGCCTTCGTCGTTGTTCGGAATCGGGCCGGGGCCACCGTTGGATTCGTCCAGTTCATCCGCCGAATTGATCAGCGCCGCCTTGACCAGCGCCGGCGTCGGCACCGCGTTGGTGTGCGTGCTTTGGTAATACTGCACAAACACCGCCGCCGCGCCCGCCGCGTGAGGACCGGACATGCTCGTGCCGCCCATGAAGACGTAATAATTGTCAATCGCCGACCACGCAATCGCGCTCTCGTCCGGCGCGGCTGAAGATGCGGCGGAAGCAATCCAGCTTCCCGGCGCGACCAAATCCGGCTTGATGCGGCCATCCGCGCACGGCCCGCGGCTGGAGAAATCGCACATCGTGTCCGGGCCGTCGGCATAAAGTCCATAAGTCATCGCCAGTGTGCCTGCGATATTTTCCGACGCACCGGTGGCGATCACATTTTTGGCGCAGGCCGGACTGCCGATGGTTTGCGAGTCCGGCCCGGCGTTGCCAGCGGAGAATTCCAGAATGTAAGGCTGGTCGCCCGCCGTGCCAGCGTCCGCGTCGCGCACCAGTTCGTCGAATTGCGCGCAGTCGGTGTCATATTCGCCCTGCACGTCGTTGCCCCAACTGTTCGACCCAATCTTCGCCCCGTGCCGGACGGCGTCGTGCGTGAGCGTTTCGTCGCTAGGAAACGGGCTGACTTCATTTGCGTCGGCGTCAAAAATGCGCTCGACAAATAAAC
>CAYYWB010000085.1:0-10633 GCA_964475285.1 uncultured Bifidobacteriaceae bacterium
GAAGGAAAGCGCGCAGACGGCGGTGAGTTATCTCCGCAGCCAGGCCAAGAAGCTCAATCTGGATTTCGACGATTACGGCAAGCACGATTTGCACATCCACGTTCCCGCCGGCGCGACGCCCAAGGACGGGCCGAGCGCGGGCGTGGCCATCGTGGCTGCGCTGGCGTCGCTGCTCTCCAAGCGGCGCGTGAAATCCGACGTGGCGATGACGGGCGAAATCAGCCTGCGCGGGCGCGTGCTGCGCGTGGGCGGCATCAAGGAAAAGGTTCTCGCGGCGCAGCGCTTCGGCCTGAAGCAGGTCATTTTGCCGGAGGGCAACAAATCGGACTGGCTGGAAGCGCCGGCGGAGGTGCGGAGCAAATTGAAGGCGCATTTTGTCCGGCAGATTTCGGAAGTGCTGAAACTCGCGCTTGAGGCGAAATGAATTTCTCCAATTTCAGTTCCGAAGGTGCGCCGGGAATCCGGGCGTGTATTCAAAATTCAAAAGCGCCAGAGGGCTGGCGCAGTCCAGGACGCTTCGCGAGCAGCGGGAGCACGGTTCAGCGCGCCAGCGTCTTGGAGTGCGGCGGCCCTCCGCCGCTTTTCCGGTGGGCGACAATGGCGGTGATGGTTTTGTTTTTTTCCCTTGGCGCGACGGCGCAAACGACAAATGGCTTGTCCGACGCGGAAATTCAGGGGCGCAAGCTGGCACAGCAGCTTTGCGATGCGCGACCGGCGGAAGATTTCACGAACACCGGCGTTTTGCAAATCCGCGATGGGAAAGGCAAGCGTTCGGAAATCCCCTTGGATTGCTGGGTCATTATTTTCAAGGCAACAAATTGGTTCAGCTTTTACAGCATTTATGAAGCTGGGGCGACAAATCAATTTGTGACACTTTGCAATATTCATGCCGTGGACAATCTGAATACAGAGTCTCACTCCACCTCTTACTGGACCAATTCCCACAAACAGGTTCCTTTGTTTATGGATGGTTCATCCTTTTTGGGAAAACTGTTAAGCAACCATCAATTGTCAGGCTCGGAATTGATGACTCCTTTTGCCAATTCAGATTTCTGGATTGTTGATTTATCATTGGAATTTTTCCACTGGCCGGGGCAGAAGATTTTGAAGAAGGAAAACAAACGCAGTCGCGGCTGCATGGTTTTGGAAAGCACGAATCCGGAGCCGTCCACAAACAGCTATTCGCGCGTGGTTTCGTGGATTGACGAGGAGAGCGGCGGCATCGTGCAGGCCGAGGCCTACGATTTCAAAAACAAGCTGCTCAAGGAATTCGCGCCGAAGTCGTTCAAAAAGGTCAACGGCCAGTGGGAGCTTCAGGACATGGAAATTGACAATGTCCAGACCGGCTCGCGCACGCGGATTGAATTTGATTTGAAGACGAAGTGAGTTTTGACCGTAATCATAATCGTCATCTTAATCGGTTCTACAATTTGGATTACGAGCAGGATTACGATTAAAAGATTAGGATGGAGTTGACATCGTTTTGCCGAATGTCCACGCTGCGCGGCTGGTTATGAAATCCGGCTTTTCAAAAATTTTCGTGGCGGCCTGCCTTGCCGCATTTCTCGCGGCGCGATGCCTCGCGGCGGACACCAATTCCATTTCCTCGCCCACGAACTCCGACGCGATGGCGAACGGTTATCTGCAAATCCAGGCGCAGCTTCACGACACGCAGATCGAATTGGAAAAAAGCCGCGAGGAAGCCCGGCAAAACGCCGCGGACACCGCCGCGCGCATCCAGGCGCTCGAACAAACCATCGCCGCGCGCCACGCCGCCGACCTCGAAGTGGCGCAAAAAAACCAGCAGTCCATGTTCATGTTGGCGGGCGCGTTCGGGCTGACGGTGCTGGCGGCGGTGCTGTTCATGGCTTATTTGCAATGGCGCTCGGTGGCGCGGCTGGTGGAAATCGCGTCGCGCCCGGGTGCCGCGCTGGCGTCCGCCGGGGCCGTCCAGCAGCTTGCCGCTCCGGGCCGCGCGACGGTGGAAATTTCCAACGCGCGCCTGCTCGACATCGTCGGGCAACTGGAGAAAAAAATCCTCGAACTCGAAAACAGCGGTCGGCTGCTGGCGGAACCGGCGGCGAAATCCGCCGACCCGCTCGCCGAGGGACAGGCATTTCTGGACGCGAACGAAGCCCGGAAGGCGCTGGAGTGTTTTGAAAATTTTCTGTCCGCCCAGCCGCAGCATCCGGAGGCGCTGGTCAAAAAGGCCTCGGCGCTGGAAAAGCTGGATCGCGTGGACGAGGCGCTGGCGTGTTGCGACCGCGCCATTGCGGCGGATGGCGCGCTGGTCACGGCGTATTTGTTCAAGGGCGGCCTGCTCAACCGGCTGCAGCGCTACGACGAGGCGCTGAAATGCTACGAGCAGGCGATGCAGGCGAGGGACAAGAAAAATTTATGATTTACGATTTATGATGGATGATTTGTCGGCAAGCCGCCCGACTGGGTTTTCAAATCATAAATCGCAAATCGTAAATCGTAGATTCAATTGAAATGGATTCTGCTGCGCTCGGATTCGAGCTGGCGGCGGGTCATTTCGATTTTCAACTGGAGCAGTTCGCGGTTTTCCTTCGATTGTTCGCCGAGTTCCTTTTCCAATTCCGCGATGCGCTGCTCGTAGGCTCGCAGCCGTTCGAGCATGGGCGTCTGGACGGCTTCGAGGCGGCGGGCGAGTTCGGTGAGTTCCGCCGCCGCCTGCTGCTGGCCGGCAAGGAGTTCGCGGCGCTGGCTGGCCAGTTCCTGCACGACGGCGTCCTTGAGCGCCTCGACCAGGTGCGATTCGAGGCTGGATTGCGCAACTTTCAAAACCGCGGCGACGCTGCGCGGCGGCAGGGGCTGCGTTTTGCCGTGGAGCATTTTGCGGATGGACTCGTTGGCGGCGATGGTGCCGTCGCGCCCGCAGGCGGGGCAATTCACCGGCACCGGCATTTGTCCGTTTTCCGGCCGCACCTCGAAGGCGTATTTCTGGCCGCAATGGCAGACGATTTTTATTGGAACCATGCCGCTCATGCGCCGTCACCAGAGAAATGATTTCTGTTCGCCGAGCAACTGGCCGCCGTCCCAGAGCGTGACGCGCCAGGCGACCAGCGAGCCGAAATTTTTCAAGTCATCGCCTTCCAGCTTCAGCGGAGTCCAACTGCGGAAAAACGCGGGTGTGACTTCCTTTTCGAGGACGGTCTGGCGCGGCAGGCCGCGCTCGCCAACGCCGCGCAGTTCGGCGCGCAACTGCAACTTTGCGCCTTTCACACCGGACGCCTTCCACAAGACGTCGAAACGGATGGCGGAAATTTCATTGGTATGCTGGCGCAGGAAGGCCTGGTAGGCGTCGCGGTCGAACAGGCTCGGCGAAATCGCGTCATGTCCCTTGAGGTCGAGGAACAGCGGCAAAACCTTGACGACGCGCCCCGTCTTTGGAGCGGGAGTCGCTGTGGCGCGGTTTGCGCCCGCGACGGCATCGGACGCGCCCGCCGCCGCTTCGCTTTGGCGCGGCAAGCCCGCCGCTGCCAGCGAGCCGAGCAAGCCCACGATCATCAAAAATCGGCGCATGGGGAAACAATAGCTGCCGGCGGCGCAAACTCAATCCCGATTTCTCGGTGTTCCAGTTTGACAGTCAAAACGCCCGGCAAATTTATTGAGTTCCTTGCAGCAGGCTGTCAATGGGCGCGTAGTCGTCGGTCAGCAAGGGCGAAGTGGCGGCGGTTGGCGGTCGTTCATCCGTGAAAGACTTCACCCGCATTGTAAATGTCGGCAGCGTGACCGTTCTGGAGTGGATCAGTTGCTGCGCCTCCTGCGCAGCGCGCATGTAGGTGAACGGCTCCGCCGATTTGGTCGCCACGAAGACGATGTTCTGGCTTTCCACGGCGGGGAACATATAAACGCGCGGGAAAACTTCGCTCAACGTGCGATACATCGCGCCGATGAGCGTGGCGCGGAAGCCCTGAATCTGGCCGATGACGTTGTAGGCGAGGACGCCGTTGGTGCTCAAATGCTGGCTGGCCAGTTCAAAAAATTCCTTTGTCACCAACTGGCGCGGCAGTGACGAGCCGTAGCGCGTCGTGGAATAGGCGTCCATCAGGATGACGTCATAGACGTTGGTGGTCTGGCGCAGAAAAACGCGCCCGTCGTTGGTGTGGATGACGAGCTTGGGCGTTTCCGCAACGGTGAAGTATTTTTTGGCGACCTCGACGACGACGGGATCAATCTCCACCACGTCCACCATCACGTTGGTGTAGTAATGCTGGTAGGCGCGCGGGGTGCTGCCGCCGCCCAATCCCTCCATCAGCACGCGCTTGATGTCGTGGTTCCACAGCCACGGCATCTGGAAATACTCGGTGTATTCAAAATGCCCCGTCAGTGGATTGGCCAGCGACATCGTCGTCTCCCACGAGCCGTTGAAGCTCAACGTCCGCGTCCCGTTTTCATCGTAAACCTGGATGTGGTGGTAGGCGGAAATGCGGTCAAACTGCACAACCCGCTGCGCGCCGGATACAAAAGGCGCGAGCAGAATCAGAAGGCCGATTGCGCGGCTGCGAATGATTGTTTTCATGTTTATTTTTGTTGTTGGACGGTTTTGCAATTGCCGCCGAGCCAGAAATCCATCGCTAGGGCAAGCCCGGCCAGAATTAAAACCAAAACGCCCATCGCCCGGAAAATGGCCGTGACCGTCAGGTAATCAATCAAAATGTAGCCGGAGACAAACACCCCGCCGATGCTGCCCACCGTGCTGGCCGCGTAAATCAAACCGCTCACCGCGCCCACCTTTTCCAGTTGCCGCGCCGTGATGCGGATCATATAAGGCGACAAAATTGCCAGCACGAAGCAGGGCAGGAAGAAAATCACCGCGCTGCCGAACGCCGGGTCCACTTTCATCCACAGCATGGAAATGTCTTGGCCCGCCGGATGCCGGTTCACGATCGCGTTGATCAGCGGCGGCGAGATTTTTGGAATGAAGAAAATAAAAATGCCGGCGACGGCCAGCGGCGCGGCCAGAAAAGCCGTCCGTTGAAACTTGTCGGCCAGCGAGCCGCCGATGGCGTAGCCCAGCGACAGCGCCATCAGAATGACCCCAATCTGGCTCGTCCAGACATAAAACGAGCTGCCGAAATCCTTGGCCAGATAAAGCACGCCGATCATTTCCAGAACCATGATCACGAACCCGCCCAGAAAAACCAGGGCGACTGTGGCAATTCGGAGCATGACGAAGTTTAGAGACCATTGCGCCATGATGCCAGCCAGAAAATAAACGCGCGGTGTTCAGTCCGCATCCGATTCGCGCCGGATGCCGGATTATTCGGTGCGTTTGCGCATGGCGGCGGTGTAACCTGAGAAATCCAGGCCATAGTGGTCGAGGTTGGGCAGGGTTTCGGGCTTGAGCGGATCGAAAGGCTGCCAGAGATATTTGCGAATCTCCGGATCGAGATACACTTCGGAACAAACGAGGCAGTTGATTTTCTGGTCGGGGGCGATGGCGATGCTCAAGCAGGGCCAAACCCAGTCAAAACGTCCGCCCATCGCGTCCCGGTATTGCTCGCGGCCTTCCATTCCATCCACCGCCAGCGCCGTCGAGCGCACTTTGACGATGCCGGATTTTGCAGCCAGTATTTCCCGCATCCAGACGACATCCCGATGCCAGTTCACCGTGGCCGAAATTTGCCAGAGCGATTGCGCGATGAACATTGCGGCCACCAGCGGCACGATTCGCCCGCGCCGGGATTCAATCCATCGCGGACGAAACCGCAAAATCAATGCCACCGGCAACAGTGCCAGCGGCGCGAGCAGGTCCAAAACCCGGTTGTCATATTGCGTGCCATTGTCCACCCGGTCCGGCGCCAGCAACGGCCCGGTTCCCCAAACCGCCACGGCAGTGAACAGGAGATAAAATCCGGCCTTGGAAGAGATGTTTCGCCAAACTCTTTCCGAGAAACACGCAACCAGCGTCAGGCCGGCCCAGACAATTGTCCATGTCAGCGTCCAGCCGGGATGCGTCAGGATTCCCAGCGTGCCGGCCTTGAAACCAATGAAGTTCCGCGGAATTTCCGGCATCAACACGGCACATGATCCAATGGCAATTCCGGCAAAAAACAGTGTGGCTGCCGAGAGAAACACCACCCAAGTCCCGCCGCCGCGTTCAGTTTTTTCCCGCGAGAAACGCCAAAGAGCCAGCAACGCCAGCGGCGCGCAGAGAAATATTTGCGACTCGTAGCTGAACAGCATTCCGACGGCTGAAGCCAGCAGGATCACCGCCGCCAGCGGCTTCAGCGGCCGGGCAAAGAGAAGGACAAATAGCGCCGGCCAGAACAGCGCGTGAGCCAGAATATGCTCGCCCACCGCCATGAACGCCGCATTCAGATAGCCCGCTGCACAGCCGAGCGCGACCAGCCAGAAGTTTTCCGGCGAAATCCAGCGGCAACAAATCATCGCCAGCGGCCAAGGCAGAAAACAGCCGAGGCCGAACGCCAGCCGCAGCCACGCCAGGTTTGTGACGCCCAGCTTGATGGCCAGCACCAGCGGAAATTCGTAGATGTAAAAGGCGAAATGGCGCGACCACATCAAGGCTACAAAATCCCGCGCCTGCAAAACACGGACGAATTCATGCGCGCCGTCCGCGTAAAGGCAGCGGCTGGAACAAATGGCCGCCGCAATCCACGCCGCAAAAATGAAGCAGGCGGCCGGCATCAGATGTGTCAGCCGTTGCGGGGCCGCTTTCTCCTGAAAATTCCCGTTCACTTCACATTCAACTCGCGCCGGATGCCGAATTTCTCGATGCGTTTGCGGAGCGTGGCGCGCGTGATGCCCAGCAGCTTCGCCGCCTGAATCTGGTTGTCGTTCGTCTCCTTGAGCGCCTGCACCACCAGTTCGCGCTCCACGGCGGGAATGATTTTCAATTTCGGATCGCGCCTGGCCCACTGGAACAATTGCCGCGCGAGCGCGGCGACATCGGTGTGGGACAGGCTTCCAGCCTGTTCACTGCTGACAGGCAAGATGCCTGTCCCACTACCCGCGCCGGAAATTTCCGGCGGCAGGTCCGCCAGCAAAATCGCGTCGCTCTTGGCCATGACGTGCGCGCGGCGGATGGCGTTCTCCAATTCGCGCACGTTGCCGGGCCAGTGATATTTTTCAAGCGTCTTGATGACGCTGGCGGCGACGGATTTCGGCGCGCGCTGCTGCTCGCGCGCGAATTTTTTCAGGAAATAATTCACCAGCAGCGGAATGTCCTCGCGCCGGTCGCGCAGCGGCGGAATCTGGATGCGCACCACGTTCAGCCGGTAAAACAAATCCTCGCGGAACTGTTTCGCGGCGACGGCGGCTTCGAGCGGCTTGTTCGTCGCGGCGATGATGCGCACGTCCACTTGAATCGGCGAGTTGCCGCCGACGCGCTCGCAGGTGCCGTTTTGGAGGACGCGGAGGATTTTCGTCTGCGTCGCGGGCGTCATGTCGCCGATTTCGTCGAGGAAAATCGTGCCGTGGTTGCATTGCTCGAATTTGCCGATGCGCTGGACGGTTGCGCCGGTGAACGAGCCTTTTTCGTGGCCGAACAATTCGCTTTCCAAAAGCTGTTCGGGAATCGCGGCGCAATTCACGGCGAGGAACGGCTGTTCGCTCCGGTTGCTGTGATGATAAATCGCGCGGGCGACGAGTTCCTTGCCGGTGCCGCTCTCGCCGGTGACGAGCGCGGTGGCGTCGCTCACGGCGACCTGGCCGATGAGCTTGAACACCTGCTGCATCGGTTCGCTGCGCCCGATGATGCCCTGTTCGTAATCCTCCGAATCGAGCAGCGGCTCGTAGGAAACGACCTGCTTCATGTCGCGCGCGGCCTTGAGCGCGTTGCCGACGATTTCCTTGAGCTTGGGAATGTCGAACGGCTTGAGCAAATAATCGTAGGCGCCGAGCTTCATCGCCTCGATGGCGGTTTGCGTGGTGCCGTAGGCGGTCATCAAAATCACGAGCAGCTTGGGATCGCTCTGGCGGATGCGGCGCAAGGTTTCGAGGCCGGTCATGCCGGTCATGCGCACGTCCATCAGCACGAGGTCGGGCTTGAACTTGGGAATGACCTTCAACCCTTCCTCGCCGCTCGCGGCGGTGGCCAGCTCGATTTCCGGCGAATCAAAAATCCGCTGGATCGAATACCGCACGTCCTCTTCGTCATCAATCAGCAGTAGCTTGCTCATTCTGGCGCGCAGGGTAGCCGATGGGCGCAAAAGAAAACAGGATTTTTCCGCCGTGATTTTTGAGTTGAAACCGGCGATACATTGTCCATCCTTATGCCGAAGCTAAATTAAATTTATGAAGCGATTATTTTTGCTGGCCGCCCTGCTTTTTTGCGCCGCGCCCGCCGCGCCCGCGCAGGACTGGGCCAAAACCAAACTCGAAAAATCCCCGCGCCACCAGGAATGGGTGAAAATCAAGCACGACTCGCGCGAGGTGCAATGCTTTGTCGTTTATCCCGAAGTGAAGGACAAGGCGACGACCATCGTGATGATCCACGAAATTTACGGGCTGACGGATTGGGCGTGCGAAATGGCGGACGAGCTTGCCGCCGAGGGCTACATCGTCATCGCGCCGGATTTGATTACCGGCTCCGCGACCAACGGCGGCGGCACGGAGGAATTGATCAAGAGCGGCGGCAATGTCGGCAAGGCCATCATGGCACTGCCGCCCGATCAAATCACCGCCGACTTGAACGCGGCGGTGGATTACGCGGCCAAAATTCCCGCGGCCAACGGCAAGGTCGTCATCACCGGATTTTGCTGGGGCGGCGGGGAATCGTTCCGCTTCGCGACGACCAACAAGGATGTGAAGGCCGCGTTTGTCTTTTACGGCACGCCGCCCGACGAAAAGGAAATGGCGAAAATCGACTGCCCGGTCTATGGCTTTTACGGCGGCAACGACGCGCGCGTGACGGCGACCGTTCCGGCGGCAACCGCGCAAATGAAATCCGCCGGCAAAACCTACGAGCCGGTGACTTACGACGGCGCCGGACACGGCTTCATGCGCGCGGGCGAAGCGCCGGACGCGAACGACGCCAACAAAAAGGCCCGCGACGCGGCGTTTCAGCGCTGGCTCGGCTTGTTGAAAAAAATTTAGGCCGGACGCGGAAATGGAGAAGCTGTCTTCAACTTTTTCAAAAAGTTGACGCTGCCGAATTTCCGGCGCACACTCGTCGCGTGGCGAAAAAACCAGAAAGCGAAGAACCGGAATCTACCGCTCAAAAACTTGCAAGCGGCGAAATCGGACCCTTTCAAGCAATTCGCATTTGGCTTAATACTCATCCTCTAAAACGAGGATGGTATATTGCATTTTTTCTGCTTCTTTTAACAGGCTATGGATTGCTTTATCATTTCATGGGCTCTCAAATAGAATCAATATCCCGTGATCGAGATAAATACTTTGAGGCTCTCCAACCGTGGCAGGCCATGGCGGCAGGAATTTTCCCCAATCAACCTCCCGAAAAACAGCTTGAATTGTTGAGGCGTGACCTGTTGTCAATTAGCAACGCACTTAATTATGCGATTCCGAGTCTTCCTTACATAAAAGTTGAGTCATTCAACGGACTACCTATCAATGAACTTCCGAGCGTTGAAACTAATAAACAGCATCTCAAGTTGCATCGCTTGGAAATTCGCAATTCAGGCGAAGTGGAGATTGATAATTTCCGAAGCAGATTCCAAATTCCTGAACCGATAATTTTCACGAAGGCGATTAATCAAAGCATCGGGACATTGGTTGGCTGGAGGCCACTGAAAATTGAGATATTGACAACAGGAACGGCAGGTCGCAGCCCCGGAGGAATGTGGATTGGCCCAGCTTCAACAAATTATTTCTTGTATCCTGAATTGGCTTTTAATCCTTACATTCAGATTCCAAATGGTAAAGACCATCGC
The DNA here is from genome assembly GCA_964475285.1 of uncultured Bifidobacteriaceae bacterium. Taxonomy (GTDB): domain Bacteria; phylum Verrucomicrobiota; class Verrucomicrobiia; order Limisphaerales; family UBA11358; genus UBA11358. The sequence goes on from CAYYWB010000085.1 coordinate 9,882, forward strand.
GGTCAACAAGTCGTGTTTTCAGGATCGGGCGAGTTTACTGGTATTTGGGAACTGACGATAGATAAGCTACCGCCTTCTGGATACGCTTCCGTCCTATTTTTCACTTCGGACTCTGATGCCATGACAAATTTTACTAAATTTGCCGAGACACCGCTTTGGGCAAGCCCACCAAATCCAAGCACAATTGCAGACACCAATGAATTGCGCTTTTCTTTGGAAGGGGAATACCAATTTCAGGCGTTAAGTAAGCCCCAAAAACAGTATTTTCTTGTTCCAATTTCGTTTGATGCCAAATCGAGAGCAATATCCTCCATGGAAATACAAACAAACATTGGCCATTGGCATCCTGTAATTTTGGAGTCCTATTGATAATCATCGGAATGGAGAAAGGTTACAGCGTTGTGGGACTGGATTTGCACAACGCACTCCGGCGGGTGCATTGAAATAAAGGGATTTTTCATTGTTTGACCTTTCCCGCTTCCCACTCTATACTCGCGCTCCTTTTTGCATGAAAATTGTCGTTTGTGATCCGATTTCGCCAAAGGGCATCGCGCTGCTCCAGCAGCGGCCCGAATTTCAAGTCGTCGTGCTGCCCAAGCGGCTGCCGGAGGCGGAACTGCTGCCGCTCGTGGCGGATGCCGTCGCGCTGGTCGTCCGCTCGGAAACCAAAGTCACCCGCAAAGTCATCAAGGCCGCGCCGAAATTGCGCGTCGTGGGCCGCGCCGGCGTGGGCGTGGACAACGTGGACATCG
>CAYYWB010000086.1:0-10494 GCA_964475285.1 uncultured Bifidobacteriaceae bacterium
AAACCTACTTCACGCACCTGACGCACGATTACGACCACGACAAGGCGCAGGCGGAATTGCCGCCCGGCGTCACCTTCGCGTGGGATGGATTGAAGGTGGCGTGCCGCTTGTGAATTTTGCAACGCGATGACGAATCCACGGTCAAAGCATCTGCCATGAGATTCTTAACAATTCAATTCGCGGTTTTAATTTTCGCGGTCGCGCCGTTTCTGGCGCGGGCGGGCGGCGGCGAGGTTGTCGTGATTTACAACTCGCGCCTGCCGGAATCCAAAGCCGTTGCGGAGCATTACGCCCAACTCCGGCAAGTTCCCGAAACTCAAGTCTTCGGTTTCGCTCTGACGACAAACGAGGAAATGTCGCGCGCCGAATTCCACGACACGCTTCAACTGCCGCTCGCAAAAAAACTGGAGGCGGACAAACTCTGGCAATTCGGTTCCTTCACCAATGCCGCAACTAACGGCCAGCCGGAGCGCGTCATCCGCCACGTGGCCGAGTCCAAAATCCGCTACGCCGTCCTGTGCTGGGGCGTTCCGCTGAAAATCGCCTCCGACCCGGCGTTGCGCGAACCGGCCAACACAAACCAGCCGCCGCAATTCCAGCGCAACGAGGCCGCCGTGGATTCCGAACTCGCATGGCTGCCGATGATTGAGATGAACCCGCTCCTCACCGGCCCGATGCAAAACTGGGCCTATGGCACCACCAACACGGCCTGGCTCAACCCGACCAACGGCATCCTGCTCGTCGCGCGGCTCGACGGCCCGACTGCGGACATCGCGCGCGGACTCGTGGACAAGGCGTTTCAGGCGGAACGCGACGGACTCTGGGGCCGCGCCTATTTTGACGCGCGCGGACTTGAAAAGACGAACAGCTATTATCTGGGCGACGAATGGATTCTTGGCGCGGCGCAAATTTCCCGCGCATTGGGATTTGAAACCGTCGTGGACGACAAGCCGGATGTGTTTCCGGCGGATTTTCCCATGAGCCAGATTGCGATTTATTGCGGCTGGTATGCGGGCGACGCCTGCGGCCCGTTCGCGCAGCCGAAGGTCGAATTCATGCCCGGCGCGTTTGCGTATCATTTGCATTCCGGCAGCGCCACGACCATTCGCGACGCCAACCGATGCTGGGTCGGCCCGCTGCTCGCCAAGGGCGCGACCTGCACCATGGGCTGCGTGTTCGAACCGTATCTTTCGCTCACGCCAAACGTCGCGCTGTTTCTGGAACGGTTCACCTTCGGCCAGTTCACCTTTGGCGAGGCCGCGTGGGCCGCGCAACCGGCGCTCTCCTGGCAGACCACCGTCGTCGGCGACCCGCTTTACCGGCCGTTCGGCAGGGAGCCGCAGGTGTTGCTGTCCGAATTGACCCAGCGCCACAGCCCGCTCATCGAATGGTATTATCTCCGGATTGCGAATGTTGAACAATTGCGCGGCGTGCCGCTTCCCCAAATCGCCGGCTTTCTCGAAAGCCTTCCCGCCACCACCAACAGCGCCGTGCTCACCGAGAAACTCGCCGGCCTTTACGCAATACCGTCCAACGCCGTTGACGCTTACGAGCGCGCCCTCACCCTGAATCCCACGCCCGAACAGCGCATCCGCATCCGGCTCGCGCTCGGCGAAAAATTGCAGGCGCAGGACTTCGTTGCCGCCGCCCGGCGCGATTATCAGAAACTGCTCGAAGAAGCGCCGGACTATCCCGGCAAAACAGCCATCGAGGAAAAAATAAAATTGCTTGGCGAAAAATCTCCGGCACAAATGCCCCGGCCAGACCCTGACTATTCGACAAAGTAGGGCGGGCATCCCGCCTGCCCAACGAGCGCGGCAGCGCGAGCAAACCGCCGGCTTCGCCGGGAGTTGGACAAAGAAATCATTTGCCACGGATGGACACGGATAAAGACGGATTTTATCCACGAATTTCGCCAATTTTCGCCAATTGTTTCCGATGAGTTTCAATTCGCGGAAATTCGCGTAATTCGCGGATCCACTTGTTTGCCATCCGTGTCCATCCGTGTGAATCCGTGGTTGAACTGCGCTTTGCGCCACAAAACATTTGGCTTGATTATTTGCCTTGAACGGCCAATTGTAGCGACATGAACAGGAAAGCTCTTTTCTTGCTACCCAAGTTGGCAACCAATCACCTTTTTTGGTGTTAAAGACTGAATGATGAAGAGACCCATCGCCCTCATGTTCGCGGCCGGCACTTTGTTTTTGGCTGGATGCTGCACGTCACTTCAGGCACAGGACACGACCTTAAATTCCAACACTAACGGGCCCGATAATGGTTCTACAGCGGCTTTAGCTCCGATTTTTGCTGCGTTTCTTGCTGAAGAAAAGAGACCCGTCACCCCCGATGAAATCATTACTTCGATTCGCACAGATACGAATCATTTTATGGTATCCGTGGCTGGAAGAATGTGGAAACAGCGCGAGCGTTTAATTGGCACGCTTTTGAATATTTTTGAAGATGGCAGCGCATCCAACGACCAAAAAGTATCGGCAGCATACTATTTGGGTGAAATGCACGCATCGATGGCAGTTGATGACTTAGTAAGCAATATTACATTGCAATTGACTCCCCAGATGTCATACGGCGGACCTATCGCTTCGATACCCAATGCCTTGATTCAAATCGGCACGCCTGCCATTGCTGCTTTGATAAAGAATCTGCAAGAAAGTGATGATTCCAACGTCAGGGAATTATCTTTGATGATTCTCTATCAAATCGAAGGCGACAAAGATGTTGTGCAATTCCGGCTGCAAAAGGCTTTGGATGCTCAAGAAGATGCAACCAGAAAAGCCCGGCTACAGGCGGCAATAAAGACGCTTCCAAATATCCAAGTAATCACTAAATTGTAGCGACATGAACAGGAAAGTGCTTTCCTAGCTTCTCGAATTCGCCGTAGCAACAGAGCGCCGGCGGCTGGGCCTGAATTGAAACATTTATGAAAACACAACACCTCATCCCGATCTTGTTTCTGGCGACTTTTTGCACCGGCAGCGCACAAACGAACTGTAGTTCGATTGATGCCCTCCTCGATTAAGAATCGCCAATTCCATGCCCATTTTCTTCGACACGCACGCCCATTTGGATTATCCCGATTACGCGGGCGACTTTGCCGCCGTCAGCGCCCGCGCCCAGGCCGCCGGCATCAGCAAGATAATTTCCATCGGCACCAGCCTCGACAGCAGCGAACGGGCCATCCGCCTCGCTGAAAAATTTCCGGCCATTTACGCCGCCGTCGGCTGGCATCCGTCCGACGCCCTGAAAGCGCCGTCCGACCTCCGCCCTGCCATGCGCGAATTTTGCCGGCATCCCAAAGTCGTCGCCATCGGCGAAATTGGTCTGGATTATCACCGCCTGCCCAGCATGAGCGGCGCGCACGGAGTGCCGCGCCCTACCGCAACAGGCATGGTGGGGCGCGTCATTCCGTGCGCGCCGTTGGAAGAAGACACCCGTTACAAACAAAAGCAGGCCGACATTTTCCAGCAACAACTCGAAGTCGCCGCCGAGACCGGGCTGAATTGCGTCATCCACCAGCGCGACGCCTTCGACGACACGCTCGCCCAGCTCAAGCCGTTCGCCGGAAAGGTGCGCGGCGTGTTCCATTGCTTCGGCGAGAACGCCGACCGGATGCGGCGCGTGCTGGAAATCGGCTCGCTCGTCAGCTTCACCGGCATCGTCACGTTCAAGAACGGCCAGAACGTCCGCGACACCGTGGCCGCCACGCCGCTGGACAAATTCATGCTGGAAACCGACTGCCCGTATCTCGCGCCCGTGCCGTATCGCGGCAAACGCTGCGAACCGGCTTACGTGAAGGAAATTTCCGAGACCGTCGCGCAGGTGAAGAATTGTCCGCTGGAAGAATTGAGCGCGGCGACGTGCAAAACCGCGCACGAGTTTTTCCCGAAAATGGCAAGGTAGGGCTGCGGTGCTCCGCAGCCACAAATATTCCGGCGGCGCAGCAGCGCCGCCCTACCAAAGACGTTTTTCAGATAAATATAACCATTGCCACAAAAAGGCACAAAAGGCTCAAAAGATTCCTTTGCGATTTTTGAGCCTCATTACGGCCACAAGATTTCCGATATTCCATCACCGGGTCATCCAGTTGGTCATGGTCGTGTAAGCGAAGGTCATTTCACCCGCGCTGAAGCCTTTATACCATTTTGAGTGGCCATCGGCGAAAAGGATGTTCTGGCCGTTGCTGTGAATCCTCCAGAATTCGGTGATAGCGTCGTCAGCCGCGCCGCCCACGCAATTCTGTGAATAATCATCCTTGTCCGCGTCCAGCGGGTCAAACTGCAATCCCGTGCCATTGCTTTTGGTTCCCGCCGTGTCACCGCCCAGGACAAAAGCCGAGGTGAATAAAATAGCGGTGCTTTTGACGGCGGCAAAACCGCCGGTGGTCACATAGGCAACATTGCAGCCGTTGAAATAATTGAAAGGCCCCTGCACATCCAGCGGCAATTGCACGTTGCCCGGGCAATTATACACGTTCGCGCCATTTGTATTTATATCGCCAACGTAAGAAGCAATCTGCTGCATCCAGCTTTGCTTCTGTGTCCCCGGATCGGTGGCATCCCAATAAATGTCGCCACCCGATTCGGGAAAAAATTCTCCGTTTTCATCCGCGAACATCCTCATGCCCAGACCTATTTGATGCAGATTGGAATTGCAATTGCTGGTACATGCCCGCTGCTTGGCCGCGCTCAACGCGGGCAACAGCAGCGCCGCCAGGATGGCGATGAGGGCGATGACCACCAGCAGCTCGATGAGCGTGAAGCCGCGTCTTGAATTCATCTCTTTATGAGACAACAAAACCGTCCGGGTTGTTACATTTTTCTTGAAGAATGCGACCGGTTGATCAACTCTGGCTCAACCGCTGCACCGGTTTCTCGTAAAACATCCGGTGCGATTCTTCGAGGATGGCCGGGATGCGACCGGCGAAGGGACTGTTCTTCAGCGCGGCGCTCAAGTCAACTTCGCGCGCCTTCGCGGCGTTTTCGCCGGGAAACCAGTGGTCGGCCTGGCCCAGAAGATTGTAGCGCATCCTGGCCCACGCGGTCAGTTCCAGCGGCCTGGCATAGGTCCAGAGACGCAATATCTCCGTGACATTGATCTGGCCGGGAACATCCACGTAATTTGGCAATCCCTCAAACCAGCGACCGCACCAGTCCGCGCCAAGCGATTGTTCCATTTCCGCGTGCAGCCGTTTTTCGATGGGCGCGATGGTTTCCGGGATTTTGCGGTAAAATTCCAGTGCGGCAACGTGCTCGTCGAAATCCGACGGCTTGACCACGCCGCAGCTCAAGGTGTCAACCTCCTTGCGGTTGAGGCAATAGAGACCGTTGAACTGCATCGGCGTGAGCGGCGCGCAAAGCGATTTGATTTTTGGCCCTGGCTCCTGAAGTTTGCCGCCCTTGTCGTTCGGGCTGATGATGAAAACGCCCATGTCCAATTTGTTTGCGGCAACGACGGCGGGCCAGTTCAGGTCGTTGACAAAATACCAATGAAGATTGACGTAATCGAATTCCCCGGTGTTGACCGCTTCAAGGATGATGTCCGTGGTGGCGTGCGTGGAAAAGCCGATGAACCGGCAGCGGCCCGCCTTCTGCAATTTCCGCGCTGCGGCGAGGCAGCCGTTTTTTTGCAGCGACCAGTCGAGCGTCTGGCGGTTATTGATGCCGTGAAGCGCGAGCAAATCCACGTGATCCAGCTTCAGATAATCCATCGAGGCGTCAAAGGTCTTGAGAAATTCCTCCGCCGTGGCGCGCGGCGAGACCTTGGTTTGCACGATCATCTTGTCGCGCGGCAATTTCGGCAGCACCGCGCCAAGCTGCATTTCCGACGTGCCATAGGCCCGCGCGGTCTCGATGTGATTGATGCCCAGCTCCAGCGCGCGATGGATGCACGCTTCAAGGGTTTCCTGGTTGTCGCGGGGAATTTCCCGCGGCGGCACGTCCTGCCACTTGAACTGGTAACGCATGCCGCCACACGAAATGACGGGCATGTTCAACTCCGTCCGGCCAAATCGGCGATATTCCATGCCGCAGAAAATAGTTCGTGGTTGCGCGCAAGGCAAGCGCGCGGGCGACATTTGTCATCGGGCGCGCTGGTTTTACCATGACATAACCCAAAGTGAAAAATGGCCGCTTTCCCAAGAAAGCGGCTTTGAAAATCGAACCGTGAATCCAGCTACTACAGTCTGGTCTTGCCTGCGGCCTTGGCCTTGACCCAGCGAGCCTTGGCTGCCGCGCTGATTCTAGCCCTGGCGGCGGCGCTCATCTTTCGCTTCTTCTTCGGAGACGGCTTTGCTGACGGCTTCGACCCCTTCTGCTTGGCCCATCTCGCCCTCTGTGCTGCGGCAATTTTCGCCCGTGCCGCCCTGCTCATTGTCCGTTTGGGTTTGGCAGTTTTGGCCGGCTTTGCGTTTCCTCCGCTGATGAGTTTGGCCAGTTCGTTTTGCAGTTCCTCAACCTGATCTTGAAGTTGGGCTGCCCGCCTTAGTTCTTTTGATGAGAGATTTAATATACTCATACGGGTAATGATTGACTACGGAAGGAGTTAAGTCAACAACTAATGTAGGAATTATTCATTGGGTTGACATAATGAGCTGGCTCAACGGTATAGTCCTGCCTCAAGACACGCATAAGCAACAAATCAAGTCAACGCCACGCTACAAGGTCAACATTTTACCACAAGCTTTCAACCCGGAGTTATGTCGTGATACAGTCTTGGGTATTCTTTCATCCATGTTTTGGTGACTCGTGGAACTTGTCCATCCGGTTCTTCAAGTCACAGCAAAAATCCCGCGAGCGACGCGGTCATGTAGGCGGCAAACAGTCCGCCGAGCATCGCGCGGAAACCGATTTTGGCCATTTCGCTGCGGCGTTCCGGCGCGAGCGAGCCGATGCCGCCCACCTGAATCGCAATGCTCGCGAAATTCGCAAAACCGCACAGCGCGTAGGTGACAATCGTGAAGCTGCGCGGGTCGAGCGCGAGCTGCTTCGCGTTGGTCGTGAGGTCGAGGTAAGCGACAAATTCATTCAACACGACGCGTTCGCCGAGAATTTGCCCGATGCTCAAACAGTCCTGCGCCGGCACGCCCATGAGCCAGGCGAACGGCGCGTTGATCCAGCCGAAAATCGTTTGCAACGTGACCGGATGGCTGACGCCGAAATGCGATTGCGGCCAGGTGACGAGGTAATTCGCCAGCGCAATCATGGCGATGAACGCAATGAGCATGGCGATGACGTTCAGCGAAAGCTGGAAGCCGTCGCCCGCGCCGCGGCAGATGGCGTCCACGGAATTGGCCGTGGTGCGCGGCACGGTGGCGGGCGCGCTGGCGGCGGTTTCGCTTTGCTGGGTTTCTGGCAGGAGAATTTTCGCAATCATCAGCGCGGCGGGACAATTCAACACCGACGCGGTGAGCAGATGCCCGGCGGTGTTTGGATAACCGGCCTGGGCGCCGAGCGCGGCATAAACCGCCGCGACGCCGCCGGCAATTTGCGCCATACCGCAGACCATGATGGTCATGAATTCGCTGTGCGTCAGGCGCGGGACGCAGGGCCGGATCATTAGCGGCACCTCTGTCTGGCCCATGAAAATGTTGGCGCAGGCGGAAAGCGTTTCGCTGCCGCTCGTGCGCATGATTTTGCGCATCACCCACGCGGCGGCCTGGACGACTTTCTGCAAAATGCCCCAGTGATAGAGCAGCGACGAAATGCTCGCGACAATGATGATGGTGCCCGTGACGAGGATGGCGAAAATGACCGAGTTGCCGGGGCCGAATTTTTCCGTGAGCAAATCCGAATCCGCCAGCGGCCCGAAAACGAATTTGCAGCCTTCGTTGGAAAACTGGATGAGCTTCTGAACCACCTTGCCCGCGAACACAAAAAATTCCGCGCCCCACGGGGTTTTCAAAATCAAAAGCGCGAGCGTGAATTGCAGGCCGACGCCCCAGACAACCGTGCGCCAGGGAAACAATCTGCGGTTGTAGGAAATTGCCCACGCAACCGCGATCATCGTGAACCAGCCGAGCAGACTGATGAATTTGAGTTCCGTCATTTCCGGCAAACTTGTTTGCAGACTTCCTTGTAAATGTGCGGATGCAGCACGCCGACGAACGGCAGGTTGCGGTAACGCTCGGCAAAATCAAGCCCGTAGCCGACGACAAAAAGGTCGGGAATCTCGAAGCCGATATAATCCGCCTTCACTTTTTCAACGCGGCGACTCGGTTTGTCCAACAGGACGCAGATTTTGATCCGGCGCGGCTTGAGCGCGCGGATTTTGGGCAACACGCGGCTCATTGTCCTGCCGGTGTCGAGAATGTCGTCAATCAGCAGCACGTCGCGCCCCCGAACGTCGAGACGCAGTTCCTTGGTGAAAACCAGGCCACCGGATTCCGTGCCCGCGCCGTAGCTGGAAACACCCAAGAAATCCAGTCGCAACGGCAGGTTCAAATGCCGGATCAGATCAGCGAGAAACATCACCGTGCCGTTGAGCAGCGAGACGACGACCATTTCGCGCCCGCGAAAATCGCGCTCGATTTCGCGCGCGAGAATCTTGACGCGCTATTTGTTCCTCGGAAATCAAAATGCGCTCGACTTCCCTGCGCCAGCGCGTTGGCGCGGAAGTTTTGAGTTTGGCGGTCACAAGTTCATGGATTGGTCGAAGCGTAGCCGATTCGCGAAAATTGCCGAGAAATTTTCAGCGCCATTTTCAACCGCCATTCTACAACCGTCACAATTTGCGGCCGAGCGCCTTGGTCATTTCCCGGACGAGCCAGTCGGCCTCCGGTTGGCTGGCGATGCCGCTGGCAAGGGTGAAACCGCCGGGACTGCTCACTTGGAATTTCAAAGGCGGACTCTGCCCGGTTTGCCGGAACTTGTCCCGGCTGCCGGCAAAACTGTTCTCGGAATCCCTGGTGATGAGTTTGAGGTCCTGAAACACCCGCGAGCCGCTTTGCATGCCGGCCTTGGTCGCAAATTGCGCGATATCGCCGGCGTCAAACCGGCGCGTCCGGCTGAAGAACAAATAGCAGTTCACCGCGCGCACGCCGGTGGAATCAATCGTCACCCGGCTGGATTTGAACCAGAGGTTGAAGCAAATGAAGAAAATTAAAACGTCCACCACCGTGAAAACGATTTCAAAAAATAGTGACTTGAACAGAAAATAGGTGGCGAGGGTAAAACCGGTCCAGGCCAGAAAAAACAGTGTCAGGCCGAAAGCCGTGCCCAAGTTCCTCGCCGCCGGAAAATAAAATTCGCGGCCGTCCGGGCCGTCGCTGATTTTGATTTTGGAATGTTCGTCGCGGCGGATTTCCTCGACGGGCATTTGCAGCGCGGCGGTCGGGTCAGGTTCGCTTGCTTCCTCGGCGACGACGGCACCGGCAACCTTGAAAACCGGCACGTCGAATGCCACCGAAAAATCCGGCCCGCGCATCTTCGATTTTGCCTCGAGCCGCCAGAAGACCGAATCGTTTCCGATCGCAAAACACTCCGGCTGGTCGGCGGGCAGCTTGAAAAAAACGGGGATGCCGCTGTGGCCGGGTTCGGGGTCGGGCAGACGGGCATCTGGTTTGAAAATCTTTTCGTCCTGCCAGAGGACGGTTTCCTGCGCGTTTTCACTCCGATTTTTGCCAGCGCCAGATACGGAAACCGTGCGACGGATGCAGGATATTTTCAGGTGCAATCCCTGTTCCAGTTTCAGCGTCGCGCCGGTCACAATCATGCCCTCAAGCGTGCCGCCGAGCGGCACGGGAATTTGCGCCGGCTCGAAAAAACAATCACCAAAGCGGCGGCGCGAGCGCCATTTCACGAACGAATAGCCGAGCAAATAAAACGCGACGGCGGGAAACAGGAGCGCGACCAGAATGGCATGGTTGCCCTTCCGCCATTCAACCGGGATGGCGTGGACAGCGGGCGCGGACATGGCCAACGCGAGAAAGGACCAGAGCAGGAAGAAGCCGACCGGCGCGGTGGATGTGGACTTAATTTTACCCGCCGCCCAATCGGCGCGGGCCAGCCAAGGTTTGGCAATCGCAGGCGAATCTCCGGCGGCGGGACCTGGATTCCGCCGACGGCGAAGCCCGCGTGCCACACTGAACACAACCGCCAAAATCATCACCAGAAAAAAACCGCCGAAGACGAACAGCGGAACATTGGAAGCGTTGCCTCCATTCTGGCGGGCGTGGTAGATGTCTTTAAGAATCGGCCAGAAAAAATTTCCCATCATCGCGAGGACAATCGCCACCACGACAAGCGCAAGGATAACCCGTGTTTTCCGATCTGGCGGTGGTTGGGTTGGCATAGGTTAGGAAATATTTCCAGCGGCGGTGAACAATGCAATTACAATTACGCCCGATTTTTGGAACCAACCAGCCGGCCAATTTTCAAATGTGTTTGTTGTCGCTCTCGTCCTTGACCGTGTAGCCGGTTTCCTGACGCTTGAAATTCACCTCGTTCTTTTTGACGTAGGCGGCGAACACGTCGTCCGCGC
>CAYYWB010000087.1:0-10315 GCA_964475285.1 uncultured Bifidobacteriaceae bacterium
GCATCCACCGCAGCAACCTCGTCGGCATGGGCGTGCTGCCGCTGCAATTCAAGGACGGCACCACCGCGCAATCCCTGAAACTCGACGGCTCCGAGACCTACGACATCGTCGGCCTCGATGCGAACATCAAGCCGCAGCAGGATTTGACGCTGAAAATCACCCGCAAAGACAGCGCGGTCGAAAATGTTTCCGTCCGCTGCCGCATTGATACGCCCATCGAGATTGATTACTACCAGCACGGCGGCATTTTGCCATTTGTGTTGCGCCAGTTGGTGGCGAAGGCATAGCGGAACGCCGGCCTCCGGCACGGCGTGAACCGATAACACCAAAGATATAAACTTGCTGTGCCAGAGGCCGGCGTTCCAAAAATGAAACCGCAGACCAAACGCGAATATCTGCGCGATCTGGTTGCGGACGAGAACCGCTGGCATCGTCCACTCACCGATGAGGAGAGAACACTAGGTTTTCCTGGCTGGCACGAGCGCGGTTACCTGCCGCATTGTGATTTTCCCGGTCTCGTCCAATTCGTCACGTTCCGCCTTGCCGATTCCATGCCGGAATCGCGTCGCGGTGAGTGGGAACATTTGTTGAAAATCGAGGACGGCCGCGAGAAACGCACGAAGCTGGAGGAGTATCTTGATCGCGGAATTGGTGAATGTCATTTGCGCGCCCCGCAGATCGCGAAGCTGGCGGAAGATGCATTGCTGTTCGGACACAAGGAATCTTACGAATTGCTTGCATGGTGTGTGATGCCAAATCACGTCCATGTGCTCGTTCATGTCTGGCAGAAACCGCTTTGGAAGATGGCGCGAAGTTGGAAGCAGTTCGTCCAAACGCAGGCGAATCATCTGCCATCGGAACGCCGGCCTCCGGCACGGCGCGACGGTGAAACGAACAGCAACGAGCCGTGTCGGAGGCCGGCGTTCCAATGGCAGCGCGAATACTGGGACACGTTCATGCGCGATGAGGCACGGGAGAAAACAGCAGTCCGCTACATCGAAAGTAATCCGTTGAAGTCAAAGTTGTGCCGTGCGGCGGAACAATGGCTGTTCAGCAGCGCGAGATTCCGCGATAAATTCCAGCGGTTGATTGTTCCGACAGGAACGCCGGCTTCCAGCACGGCGCAATGATGATTAAACTTCCAAAACGCAGTGCCGGAGGCCGGTGCTCCAATTAAATCACCAACGCGGACTGAATCGCTGTTCGCAAAAACGAGCACCTGTTTGTAATCCGCATCGGCACAAAACGCGCGCAATGCGAACACAAGAAAAGCGAGACAGGATATGAGAGCTTTTCGCATCGAAGACATTTTAGACAGAATTAACAAAATGTTCAGAATTATTTCCGAGGCAATTCTTTGATTTCTGTTGATTCTGTCAAAAAATCATTCCGGCTTCACGATGGAAACCACAACCGCATCCGGCTTGAGATATTTTTGCGCGGCGGCTTTGACTTGCTCCAGCGTGACGGCCTGGTATTTCGCGTCGTCCAGTTCCGTGCGCTGGAAGCCGAGGCCGTAAAGCTCGTCCAGCGCCGTGAGTTGCGCGAGGCTGCCGAGGTCCTGCCGCGCGATTTTCTTCTGGCCGATGATTTTGGCCTTGGCGCGCTTGAGTTCCTCGGCGGTCAAACCTTCCGTGCGCAACAATTTGGCTTCCGCAAGCAATTCTGTTTCCACCTGCGCGGCCTTGCTCGGCTCGGTGCCGGTGTAAAACGCAAAGTAACCCGGCGCAAGCCCGGCCAGGTTTTGCGCGCCGACGTAGTAGGCGAGCCCAAGCTGTTCGCGGATGCGCAGGAACAGCCGCGAGCCGAGGTCGCTGCAACATTCCTGCAAAACGTCCAGCGCGTAACGATCCTCGCTGTCCATCGTCGTGCCGGTGAACCCGATGACCAGCACCGCCTGCTTCTTGTCGCGCGTCTCTTCGACACGGCGGGACAGGGGATGGGAGTTGGGAGTTGGGAGTTGGAAAATGGGTTTGGCCGGTCTGCCATCTGCCATCTGCCATCTGCCAAAGGCCTTTTCAACAGCCTTCCTGACATCGCCGACCTTCACGTCTCCGTAAATCGCCAGCACGCAATTGTTCGGCACCGCCAGCTTCTGGTGGAACGCTTTCAGGTCAGCACTGGAAATCTTGCCGACGGATTCCTCGGTGCCGAGCGTGTCCAAACCGTAGCCGGTGTCGCCGAACAAGCCTCGCCGCATCGCGACGCTCGCGCTCTTGAGCAAATCATCCTTCCGCGCGGAAATGCTCGCGATTTGCACCTCGCGCTCGCGGTCCAGTTCGTTGGCGGGAAAAATGGGATTCAGCAGGACATCGGCAAGCAAATCCAGCCCGGTCGCGAAATCGCCGCTCATCACCTCCGCGTTCACGCCAAAGCTGTTGTTGCCGCCGTAGCTATCAATGCTGCCGCCGACGGATTCAATTTCCGTGGCGATTTTTTCCGCGCTGCGCGTCGGCGTGCCCTTGAGCAGCGTCTTGGCGAGCAACTGCGTGATGCCGTTGTTCGCGGTCGTTTCCGCCAGCACGCCGCCCTTGAACGCCGCGCGGAATTCCACGAACGGCAGCCGGTGATTCTCCTTCACCAGCAGGCGCAGGCCATTCGGCAGTTCAAACTTCTTGATGGGCTGGTCGCTGTTCGTTTCCACCGTTGCGGAAATCTTCGGCGACGTGCCGTTCGGCAACAGCGCGTAGAGCGTCCGGTTCTCCGCCGTGACATATTGGCGGGCGACGCGCTGCACGTCGCCATGCGTGACGCGCTTGACGGCGGCAAGGTAGCGCTCCGAGAACGTCAGATTGTTTGCCACGAGCCAGCTTCTGCCGAGATCGTTCGCCTGGCCTTCCATCGTCTTGCGCGTGGACAGCGTGGCGGAGGTAAATTGCTTGGCCGCCTTGCTCACCTCGTCGGAAGAAACTGAAATGGATTTCACCTTTTCAATTTCGGCGAGAATCGCGTCGCGCGCGGCGGAGAACTTGTCCGCGTCCACAATCGCGCTGATGCCGAATAGGCCGGGATTGCCGGGGCTGTAAGTCCACGCGTCCACGTGATGCACGAGGCCCTGCTTCTCGCGCACCTGCTGGAACAGCCGCGAGCTGTGACCGTTGCCGAGCAGCACCGCCAGCACGTCCAGCGCCGGCACGTCGGCATGGCGCAGCTCCGGGATGTGCCACGCGAAATGCAGATGCCCCAGCTCGATGGGCGCTTCCTCCACGATCTCGCGCGCCGCCGTCTGCTTCGGTTCCTCGGGCAAAACCATCGGCGGCAACGCTCGTGCCTTGGATTTCTCGTAGGCCGTTTTGATTTGCGCTACAACTTCATCATTCTTCACGTCGCCGGTGACGACATAGAAGACGTTGTTCGGCGCGTATTTCTCGCGGTAATAACCGTGGATGTCGTCCGGCTTCAGCTCGTTGAAAATGTCCGGATAACCGATGACCGTGAAGCGATACGGGCTTTTGGTGTAGGCCGTTTCAAATAACCGGCGGCTCGCGCGGCGGCCGGGGTCATCCACGTTCATGTCCATCTCGCGGCGGATCACGTCCATCTCCTTGGCCAGTTCATCCGGCGGCAACGACGCGTGCTGCATGATGTCGCACAGGATGTCAATCGCCGTGCGCGCGCCCGTGTTCGGCACGTCAATGTGAAACACCGTGCGGTCGAAGCTCGTGTAGGCGTTCATGTAACCGCCGGCCTCCTGCACCTCCTGGTCAATCCGGCTGCCGGGCCGCGTCGTGGTGCCCTTGAACAGCATGTGCTCCAGCACGTGCGACAATCCCGCGCCGAGCCAGCGGCCCTCGTGGATGCTGCCGGCCATCGCCCACGCCTGCGCGCTCACCACCGGCGCGCTGTGGTCCTCGCGCACGATGATGACGAGGCCGTTGTCCAGCGTGGTGAGTTTGACGCCGGGCGGCAGGGCGGCGATGTCGTTGGCGGATGAATGTCTCATGTCAAATTGTGTCGGAATGGGAGAATAATCGGAAATGCGCTTGGGGCAATTCAATTTGCCATCCGCTTTCTGCTATGGACTCATCTGATCCATTCGTATTAAAATACAACGTGTCCAATGCCATTCATGCCAGATGACCGATGACATTTCCAATCAAGCCTCCTCCGACGGCCGGTCGAGCGATATCGGAAAGCATTTCTTCAAATCAGCGGATTTGTTTTTCCACAGACCGGACGGCATATTTTTGGTTTGTCTCTTATTGTTCACATTGACGGTTTGGATCTTCCTCCCAGCCCTGCAATGTAATTTCCAATATTTCGATGAATCTGGAGAGTTACACAACAACGTCCATGTAAGCGGTGGCGTTAGTTGGCAAAACCTGCGTTGGGCTTTATTCAGTTTGGAATATTCCAACTGGTGTCCACTGAATTGGATTTCGCACATGTTAGACTACGATTTGTTCGACGAAAATGCTTGGGGACATCATTTAACCAACGTGCTTTTTCACGCCGCCAATGGCGTCCTGGTGTTTCTCGTCCTGAAAAGAATGACTGGCGCCTTGTGGCGCAGTCTGATTGTGGCCGCACTATTTGCCCTGCACCCGCTTCGCGTGGAATCGGTGGCATGGATTTCGGAACGCAAAGATGTTTTGAGCGCATTCTTTGGATTGCTGACGATGTGGATGTATGCCCGTTTTGCCGAAGAATCCAAAATAACCGGGAGCAGGCCGAAATGCTTCTACATCTATGGATTGTCGTTACTGTTCTTCGCCCTCGCATTGATGAGCAAAAGCATGTTGGTAACACTGCCCTGCCTTTTGCTGCTACTGGATTTCTGGCCCTTGGAACGATGGCGGCAAAAGAGCAAATGGAGCTTGGTAATGGAAAAAGTGCCGTTCTTCGTGCTGGTGGTGCCGGTAAGCATTGCCGTCTGTATTGCCCAGAATGCAGGAGGTCAATTTCTGCTTCACTTTCCATTGGTTTTCCGGTTGGAGACAGCCCTCATGGGATATGCGCGTTATCTATTGAAGATGTTCTGGCCGTCGAATTTCAGCGTCCTGTATCCCTACCCGGATTTCTGGCAGGTGCGCCAGTTGCTATGTGCCGCGGTCTTGATTTTTGGAATATCGGTTCTTGTCTTCGTTTTGCGGCGGCAGCGACCGTATTTGCTGGTCGGGTGGTTGTGGTATCTGGGAACGCTAGTGCCGGTGATTGGCCTGATACCGCTGGGGGCACAATCCATGAGCAATCGTTACACTTACATGCCAATGATCGGAATAGCATTGCTGGTTGTGTGGGGGGTGAATGATCTATCGAGACTGTGGCAAAAGCGAACCGTCCTAACGGCAATGGTTGTCGCATTGACGACAAGCGTATGCATATTGAGAACGCGTGCTGAAATTGTCTATTGGAAGAACGGCGAGACTCTCTGGAGCCGGGCTGTCGGTGTCACTAAGAATAATTTCATGGCCCATTTATGTCTTGGAAATGTGCTGATCCAAACAAATCCCGACAAAGCATTGGCCGAATTCCAAGCATCTGTGATGATTTACCCCTATTACGCCGAATCCCAACGCGACTTGGCGTTTCTATTGCAAAACGCCGGTCACTTTTCCGAAGCCATTGTTCATTTTGAAAAGGCTATACAACTTGATCCGCAAAACAGTTGGGCGCTGCACGGTTTGGGCATGGCACTTTCGAAAATGGGTCGGGTAAGCGATGCTGTCCCATCTCTTTTAAAAGCTGTAGAAGTTGACCCGCAGAATGCCAGCTTTAAAGATGATCTAAGCCAAGCCCTGTTTTCCAGTGAACATGGGACATACGCCATCAGTAATTTCCTTGCCACTGCGAGACCAGATCCCACCGGCTTCGATAGTTTTCTTGAGGCCGTGCAGTTTGATACCAATCGCGTAGACCTTATCAATAACTTGGCTTGGGCTTTTGCAACCAATCCCGACCCCAAACTTCGGAATGGAAAATATGCAATCCGTCTGGCGACGCGGTCGTGTGAAATCACGGGCTTCCAAACAACTATCATGGTCGGCACATTGGCAGCGGCCTACGCGGAGGCAGGCCGGTTTGACGAAGCTGTCTTGACTGGGCAAAAAGCCTGCGCGCTGGCGTCTGAACATGGGGAAAGTGATTTGTTAAAGCGGAATCAGGAACTGCTTACCTTGTATCAAGCGCACAAGGCTTATCATGAATCCATCGAAGGGAGTCCTCCCTAAACATTTGTCGGACGCTCATTCGCAAAACTAGCGCCTTCGCCGTCGCAGCCTATTTGCAGAACCACAAATTTTCAATCACATCCTCCCGCTTTGCGGGATTCACCCGCTCCCATCCATCGTTTTCGCGTAGCAGCCGGCGTGAGCCGGCTCAAACTCCTCCCGATGAAATAATGAGGGGTGCTTGCACACGGCCACCATCCGTCCTGAAGGGACGGTGGAATCTTTCCATCGTCCCTCTTGGACGAATAATTCATGGGGGACGTTCACCGGGGACGTTGTCCCTGGCCAATTTCCGTCGCCGCTCCGCGGTTGCTTGACGACTCGTCCGACGGAGATTGAACACGCCGTAACCATCTTGTCACATACATTTGTTTGTAATCAAATGGCGACGCGATAGTTTGACACCGCGCTTGTGAAGCAAACACGCCGTCAATTTGTCCGCACGCTGTTCGTCGCCACGCAGGTGGCGGCGGTCGGCTCCCTCCTGCCGCGCCCGCTGTTCGCCGCCGATGTAACGCGCGGTGGTTTGAATTTTCTCCTCCTCGGCGACTGGGGCCGCAACGGCGAGCCGGACCAGACGGCGGTCGCCACGCAAATGGGCATCGCCGCCAGCAGGCTGAACGCGAACTTTGTCATTTCCGTGGGCGACAATTTTTACGAGGACGGCGTGGCTTCGGCGGCGGATCCGCAGTGGCAAAGCTCGTTTGAACGGGTTTACGCCGCGCCGTCGTTGCAGGTGCCCTGGCACGTGGCATTGGGCAACCATGATTACCACGGCAATTGCGACGCGCAGATTGAATACGCCCGGACGAGCAAGCGCTGGAACATGCCGGCGCGTTATTTCCTCCGCACCGAAAACATTGATGCCGCGACCGCCGTGGATTTCTTTTTTCTCGACACGACGCCGATGGCAACGCCCGACGCGGATGAAGTGAAGTATCACGGCAACCTCCTGACGCAGGACGTGCCCAAACAGGTAGCGTGGTTTGAGTCCGCGCTCAAGGCCTCAACCGCCCCGTGGAAGATTGTCATCGGGCATCATCCGGTTTATTCCGGCGGCGAGCACGGAGACACGCCTTACATCATCGAAAACATCCTGCCACTGATGGAGAAATACAAGGTGCAGGCGTATTTCAACGGCCATGACCACGATTTGCAGCATTTGCAGGCCGGCGGGATAAACCTCTTTTGCACGGGCGGCGGCTCCAAGCCGCGCGCGGCCATCAAAGACCTCCCTCAAACCAAATTTGCCAGGGGCTGTTCCGGCTTCATCGCCGCAGGCCTGCAGGCGGACAAGCTGGACGTGCGGTTGATTGACGACAAAGGCAGCAACCTCTACGCCTTTGCCGTTCCGCGAAACGCCTGACGCCTCGTTCAAGGGATTCGTGCCGGCCCGTTGATGCGTTGTGGAGTTACGCGTGGCTTAAACGGAGTGCGGTTTGTCCCAAACCGCAGCACGTTGGCAGACAAATCAGCGTTGAAATCATCCTGAACCGGTTCTCTTCCCTCCACCCGCTGCGGAATGAGACATTCCGCGCTCCGTTGCAGCGTTGCCGGAGTTGCTGCCGGGCCGGCTGGAGATTATTCCGACCTCATCATGATTTCCTTCATCGTTCCGGCGCACAATGAGGAATCGTGCCTTCCCCGGACGTTGCAGGCCATCCATGACGCCGCTCGCGTCATGGGCCAGCCTTATGAAATCGTGGTGGACAATGGCTGCCTCCATCTTCCGGCACTCACGGAGCGCCGCTGCAAAATCTTCTGCGGGTAACACCCCATGGCGGGCATTCCCGATCTGTGGAATCGTTCCATACATGAGATATTTATTCCTTGTGCTGGCATTCGCCTCCCTGCTCGCCACTGGCGGGTGTTTGTTTTTCCCCGGTGGCGGGGGTCATGGCGATGATCGGGGCCATCCGGACAATCAAAATCATGACGACCATCCGTCAGGCGGGGATCATGGCGACCATCCGGGAGATTCGGATCACGGTGACAATCATTAAACGCAAGACCCCGGACCCGGACCTCCCCATGAGATATTTGCTGCTGATTCTGGCCGTCATTCCGTTGCTCGCCCTCAACGGATGCTCCACGTTCTCCTCAAGCCGGAATACTGCCAACGATCGGGATCATCCGGGAAACGGAGCCGAAGCCAGTCATTCGTCAGTTTTGGGCCTGGGCGAAAATCAGGGAAACTAACCCACTGAATGTCCGGCGGGATTGTATGTTGGCCTGCCTGTCATCCGGCCGTAATCTTCACTTGTAGCTGACGGCTCGTTCAAGGAAACCGGTGACGTTTTCACCGGCTAAATTCCATCGCCGCTCTGCGGCCAACACGTCAGACTTCAGTTGGTGAAACAGGCTTTCCGGGCAAATTTCGGCAAATAATGGGGAAAGCGGGTTTTCTGGCGGAAATGGCCGTTGTCAGACGCGATAAAGCAACTGGCAGAGGCCGTCCGGCAGTTGGCAGATGCGATTTTGCGACCGGCAGATTGAATCCGGCAACCGGCAGATGCGATCTTTTGACAGACAGATGCAATAAGTTGACCGACAGAAGCCATTTTCCAACCGGCAGATGCGATCTTTTGACAGACAGATGCGGTCGGGCAGCGGTCAGATTGGATCTGGCGGCAGGCGATTTTCATCGGCACAGTTGACCGCCGAAACCGGACGGCGCAATTGCGCATCTTGGTCATTGCATATAATTTCCACCGCATGGCGGACGATTCATTCAAGGAATTTGTGCTCGACCAGTTGAGCGCACTGCCAGAGGTGCGGGCGCGGGCGATGTTTGGCGCGCATGGACTTTATTCCGGCGAGAATTTCTTCGGGATTCTGGACGAGGGCCGGCTGTTCTTCAAAACTGACGCGGCATCGCAGGCGGATTACACGGCGCGCGGCATGAGACCGTTCACCTACGAGTCCAAGGGCAAGTTGCTGACGATGAGCTACCACGAAGTGCCGCCGGACGTGCTGGAACAGCCACAGGAACTGGCCGATTGGGCGCGCAAGGCCATCGGCGTCGCCGCCAGTTCCAAGAAACCGGCCGGACGGGCGAAACGTAATTGACACACGACGAGGCGGCGCGGCCAACTGCGGGTCAGAATCCAAATCCAAGTTAAAGCTTAAACAATCTGCGGCTGGATTTTGTCGGGGTTGACACCCAAATCCCTGATGGCCTTTTCGACGAGTTGCGGCTGGACAAGTTTTTTTGCCGCCAGGGCGTAGAGCGTGGCGATGACGGTGGACTCGGCGTCCACTTCAAAGAAGCGCCGGAGCCGCGCGCGGGTGTCGCTGCGGCCAAAGCCGTCCGTCCCCAGCGTGAATAATCCACCCGGAACCCAAGGCGCAATCTGGTCGGGCACGGTGCGGATGTTGTCCGAGACGGCCACGAACGCCCCCTGCTCTTTCGACAGCAGCGTCTCGACGTAGGACTTCTTCGTCGGCTCGGTCGGGTGCAGCATGTTCCAGCGCTGGCAGCGGATGGCGTCGGCGCGCAGAAGTTTGTAGCTGGTCGCGCTCCAGACATCGGCGGAAACGCCGTATTTTTCTGCGAGAACTTCCTGCGCCTTTAACGCGGAGTTGATGATCGGCCCGCTGCCGAAAATGTGGGCTTTGATAGTGGCACAGGCATCTTGCCCGTGCGTTGAGGAATTCGCAGGCGAGACGCCCGCGCCACCGGCTTTGAATTTATACAAGCCCTTCAGGATGCCTTCCTCGACGCCTGCGGGCATCGGCGGCATGGAATAATTTTCGTTGTAGAGCGAGAGGTAATAAAAAATGTCCTCGTTTTCGACAAACATCCGGCGCAGGCCGTCGGCAATGATGACGGCGAGTTCGTAGCCGAACGCCGGGTCGTAAGGCAGGCAGGTCGGAATCGTGCTCGCGAGCAGCAGGCTGTGGCCGTCCTGATGTTGCAGGCCCTCGCCGTTGAGCGTGGTGCGGCCGGAGGTTGCGCCCAGCAAAAAGCCCTTCGCCCGGATGTCGCCCGCCAGCCAGAACAAATCGCCGACGCGTTGCAGGCCGAACATCGAGTAGTAAATGTAAAACGGAATCATCGGCACGCCGTGCGTGGCGTAACTCGTGCCCGCCGCGATGAACGACGCCATCGAACCGGCCTCGGTGATGCCTTCCTCCAGAATCTG
>CAYYWB010000088.1:0-10192 GCA_964475285.1 uncultured Bifidobacteriaceae bacterium
GGAATTCACCTGCTGCTGCTGCTGGTATTGGTTTTCGGCTCGGCGTTTTTCAACCCACAACCCAAACCGGACGACACGCAGTTGCTCGATGTGATTCCAGCCAACCTAGTTTACGCGGCGTTCAACAGCGGTGTTCGCAACGCCACGCCACCCGCGCCTGCGCCGATTGTCACTCCGCCGCCGCAACCAGTCCCGCCAACGCCGGCGGTTCAGCCCGCGCCGCAACCGCCGGAGCCAAAACCGGTCGTCACGCCGCCGCCAACGCTCACCGAGCGGTTTGAAAAACTGTTCACACCGGAACCGAAACCGGTGAAGCCGGCGCCGGAAACGCCCGCACCCAAGCCGCACCAAATCCAGGTCAACACACAGCTCGTCGCGCGCGTCGCGCCGAAGATTTCCACGCAGGCCACCACTCCGCAGCGGGACACGCGAGCCATCAGCACGGCGCTCCAAAATTTGAAGAAGAATTTATCTCCGGGCATGACGGTTGATATGCCGGGTGAGAGCAGCGTGGCTTACGCCAGTTACCGGGACGCGCTGGCCACAATTTATTACAACGCATGGATAACGCCCAACGACATGGCCAACGACGAAGCCATTACGACCGTAAAAATAACTGTCGCCAGCGACGGAACGGTCATCAACGCGCGGATCATCACGCCATCAGGCGACGCCAAAGCCGATGATTCAGTTCGGCGCGCCCTGGACCGGGTTTCTTCGGTTCCGCCACTGCCTGACAAATCAAAATCGGAACGGGATTTTGAAATCAGTTTTAACCTCAAAGCCAAACGGATGCTCGAATGAAAAAAAACTTCCCAAACTTTCTGAAAATCTGTTTTTCAATTTTTCTGACCGGCGCGGCGGTCAATTTTTGCCCGGGGCAGGATTCGGGTGCCATTCAGATTAACAAACGGGCCGATATTCCCGGCCTCACCAAGCCCATCCCCGTTTCGCTGGACGGTTTCAGCGGCGAGGTTGCGGACGTTTTGAAATTCGATCTTTATGTCCAGGGCTTCTCGTTCGTCGCGCCGGACGCCGCGCAATATCTAATCAGCGGCAGCGCCGGAGACAGCGTGACCGGCAGTGTAACCGACAAGCTGGCGAAAAAGGTGATTTTGTCGAACCGCTACACCGGCACGAATTTGCGGCGGCAGGCGCACGCCTTCGCCAACGACATCGTTTTCACCATCACCGGCAAAAAAGGCATCGGGCTGACGCAAATCGCGTTCAAGGCGCAGCCGACGGGCAATGGCGCCGGCGAGATTTACGTGTCCGATTTTGACGGCCACGACGCGCAGCCCGTGACGCATGACGATGTGATTGTTTCCCATCCGTCATGGGCGCCGGGGCGGCTGGCGCTTTTTTATAATTCCTACAAGCTCGGAAATCCCGACATTTATTTCCACGACCTTTCCGCCGGCCAGCGCAGCCTCGTCGCGCATTACGGCAACTTGAACATCAGCCCGGCGGTTTCGCCGGACGGCACGAAGCTGGCGCTGATTTCGGACAAGGACGGCTGGGTGGATTTGTATGTGGCCGACGCGGACGGAGGCAATTTGAAGCGGCTGACGAAATCGCCGGAGGATGAATCGTCGCCGTGCTGGTCGCCGGACGGCAAATGGATTTGTTTCGCGACGAAAATTGACGGGCGGCGGCTGCTGGCCAAGGTGTCGGCGGACGGCGGGGAGGTTCAGACAATTCCCACTCGCGGCGCGCCAAATCCGACCGAGCCGGACTGGTCGCCGGATGGAAAATGGATTGCGTTCACGTCGCAGACCAGCGAGTTTGACATTTGCGTGATGCCGGCAGACGGCAGCAAGGATCCGGTGGTGCTGGTGCCGGGCGAGGCTCCGTCGTGGTCGCCGAACTCGCGGACGCTGATTTTCAGCCATTCGGTCCGCTACCAGCAAACGCTGTCCGTGCTTGACGTTTTCACGAAACAAGTCAAGGATGTGGGACGGATAGCCGGAAGCGATTCCGAACCCGCTTGGCGGAAAGACATGAATTAAGATTTGAATTTTTGACAAACATTTAACCTCAAGGAAAAATATGAAAACAACATTGGTTTATTCACTCGCGTTCACGCTGGCCGCCACACTGGCCGCCACGGGATGCAAACACACCACCGGCAAGGTCACGGCGTTGCCTGCCGCGCCAACGCCGCCGCCGGCGGTTGACCAGGTGCCAACGACAAGGAATTCGGGACCGGAAAGAGCAACGACTTATACTCCTCCCAACGGGCCGGATACAACCGGCATTGCGCTGCCGCCGTCGGAGGATATGTATGGCATGAATCCCGATCCCGCCGCGCTGGCGGCGTTCACAGTTCATTTCGCCTACGACAGCGCCGCCATCCGCAAGAGCGAGCAGGTGAATTTGCAGGAGGTGGCGAAGGCGTTGAGCGCCGATCCCAAGACGAAAGTGCTGGTCGAGGGCAATTGCGACGAGCGCGGCACGGAGGAATACAACCGCTCGCTCGGCGAACGCCGCGCGCTGGCGGCGCGCGAGGCGCTGGCCAAACTGGGCGTGGATTCGACGCGCGTCTTCGTCCGCTCCTACGGCAAGGACAAGCCGGCTGATACCGGCCACGACGAGGCCGCGTGGCAGAAAAACCGCCGCGACGATTTCGTGCTGCTGCATCCCAAGCCCGGGGCTTGAGCATTTTTTGAACCGCAAAGGCCGCGTTCGCGCGGCCTTTCTTTTTGGGGCTTTACTATCCCCCCAAAAGGGCGTAGGCTTCGGTTGTTCAATCATATTTATGAAAGTCGTGATAGCTGGTTTTATGGGCGGCTGGGAATGGGTCATTGTCATTCTCGCGGTTCTGCTTTTGTTCGGCGCCAAGAAGATTCCCGAGCTGGCGAAGGGCTTGGGCACCGGCATCAAGGAATTCAAGAAGGCGACGCGCGAAGTGACGGATGAAATTCACAACGCGCAGACGGAGACGCCGGCCAAGACCGCGTTGCCCCCGGCACCCGCGCCCTCGCAGGCCGATATGCCTGTTTCGCAATCCAATCCTCCGCCCAAGACTTGAGGCGCGGCTTTTTTCGCATGGCCGGCGACCCAGAAGCGGAGCGTCCTGACGAGGCCGAAGGCGGCCCGGTCAAAACCTTCCTCGAACATCTCGAAGATTTCCGCTGGATGCTCATCAAGAGCATCGTCGCGCTGTTTCTGGGGATGCTCATCTGCCTGTTCGCGGCAAACGTCGTCGTGCAAATCATCAAGTGGCCGCTGACGCACGCGCCCATCCATTTTTCCGGCACGAACCAGATTGCCGTCGTCAGCTTCGGCACGAACCACCTCGGCAATTTCAAGCTCACGCCGGAACAGCAGGAGTCGCTCAACCTCGGCACGAACCGTTTCGTCGCCGTCACCATCGAGCCGCTCACGCTCGGCACCAACCGGGTACTCGGCTGGCGCGTCAGCGACAACCCCGCCGCCATCGCCGCCGCACAGCGGATGAGCATCGAGCTGATCAACTTGAGTCCGGCGGGCGGATTCATTGTGGCGTTCCAGGTCGGGCTTTACGGCGGCGCGGTGCTGGCGTCGCCGTTCATATTCTACTTCCTGGCGTCGTTCATTTTTCCGGCGCTGAAAATCCGCGAGCGGAAATACGTTTATCGTGGGCTGGCCATCGGCGGCGGGCTTTTTCTCATCGGCGTGGCGTTCTGTTATTTTGTGTTGATGCCGGTGGCGCTGGCGGCGGCGCAGATGTATTCCAACTGGCTCGGCCTCGGCGCGATGCAGTGGCGCGCGGAGGATTACATCAGCTTCGTCTGCAAATTCCTGCTCGGCATGGGGCTGGGGTTCGAGCTGCCGGTGGTGATTCTGACGCTCGTGAAAATCGGCGTGCTGGATTACGGGATGCTGTCCAAGGCGCGCCGCTACATGATTGTCATCAACCTGATTCTCGGTGCGGTGCTGACGACGCCGGAGCCGATCACCCAGCTCGTCATGTTTGTGCCGCTGCAATCGCTCTACGAATTGACCGTCTGGATTGCGTGGTATTGGGACCAGCCGGACCGGGCGAGGGCGCGACGCCTGCTTTTGCTTGCGCTCATCGTTTTGTTGCTGGCCGCGCGCCTAGCCTGGCTCGGCTGGAAATACGGCCTGTCGGCGGCGCAACAACATTTTCATTGATGACGCCATTTGATCCGTCTATAAATCAACCTGTAAAACGCGCTTTACAACCGCCGGATTTGGCGTAGTTTTGGCTCGTCAACTAAATTAAAAATCGTATGCGAAACGCCATGCCTTTCCTCGTTGCCGTCGCTCTTGCCGCGGTGTTCACCTCCGGCTGCGCCGGGCCGGAACAAAAACTCGGCCGCGGCATCAACAACATGTTTGAGCCTGCCCGCATGGGTGAGCTGCGCCGCAGCGTCGAGCAAACCACCGTGTTCGATTCGCCAAATGTCGGTTATACTGCGGGCTTCATTCACGGTTTTGACCGCACGGTGGAGCGCACGACGCTCGGCCTGGTCGAGGTCGCCACCTTCCCGCTGCCGCCTTACCAGCCCATGTTCACCCGCTACGTCAACAACCGGCAGATGATACCGGGTCCCGGCCCCGCGTATCCCGAAAGCTACAAACCGGGCCGCGTGTCGGAAGGCGTGTTCGACACCGACACGTTCATGGGCTTCAGCGGCGGCGATGTCGCGCCGTTCATTCCCGGCAGCCGGTTCAGCGTGTTCAGCAATTGAACGTGACGCCATTTCAATCACCCAGCGCGCCGGCGGTTTTCCGCTGGCGCGTTTTGCTTTCGTGAATTGCCCATGTCCCTTGAAAAAAAATCGCCCTGCAAGGTCAACCTGCTGCTGAACATCCTCGGCAGGCGCGCCGACGGCTTTCACGAACTCGAAACCGTCATGCAGCCGGTGAACTTGTTTGACGAACTCATTTTTGAGCGCGGCGGAAAAGGGATTCAACTGACCTGCAGCGAAAACAGCCTGCCGGCCGATTCCAAAAACCTCGTTCACCGCGCGGCCGCCGCGTTTTTCCCGGCGGCGCAAATTTCCGCCGGAACCAAGATCCATCTGGAGAAAAAAATCCCGCTGGCTGCCGGACTCGGCGGCGGCAGCGGCAACGCCGCGACGGCGCTGCTTGCCCTGAACGAATTGTTTGACCAGCCGCTCGCTGCGGAAAAACTTTTCGAGATTGCCGCCGCGCTCGGCTCCGACATCCCGTTTTTTCTGCAAAACAAACCCGCGCTGGCCACCGGACGCGGCGAGAAAATCCAGCCGATCGAGCCTTTTCCGGCGCTTGACGGCAAAGCGTTCCTCCTGATTCATCCCGGCTTCGGCATCTCTACGCCGTGGGCTTACCAGAATCTGGCGCGGTTTCCGGCGGCGTTGAACGGCAAACACGGCCGGGCCAGGGAATTGATTTCAAAACTGCAATCCAGTGGTTGGCCTGCCGCCGCTGGCGGCTTTTACAATTCGCTCGAAGCGCCCGCGCTCGACAAGTTTCCCGTGCTGGCGCTTTACCAGGAATTTTTGCGCGAAAACGGCGCGCTGGCCGCGCTCATGTCCGGCAGCGGCTCAACGACCTTCGCCATCGTCGAAAATGTTCCTTCCGGCGAATCGCTGGCGGAAAAATTCAAATCGCAGTTTGGGGCAAACTGCTGGACTGCGGTGGTGAAAATTTGAGTGGTAGGGTCGGCGCGCTGCGCCGACCGGACGCCGCAGCGCGGCGTCCCTACCGTTTTAATTTCGCCAGCGCAAACTCCGTCATTTCCTTCGCCGCCGGAATTTTCAGCGCCAGCGCGAGGATTCCATAAACCAAACCAGCCGCAATTGCCGGAACAAAGACCGCGCCGATTTTCAAGACGATTGTCGCGTGACCGATTGAATTTTCCCAAAATTGCCAGCCAAACCACGCGATGGCTCCGGCAACAATTCCGGCAAACGCCAGCGGCAGAAAAGTTTTCCGCACCGGTTCCATTTCCAGTTTCCCCAGCTTTTTTCGCAGCGCGTAAAACAGCAGCCAGACGTTGCAAACCGAAGTTGCGGTGTTGGCGATTCCAAGTCCGCCCTGCCGCAGCGGCACGACGAGCGCGGCGGCCAGGAGACAATTCATCACCAGGCACGCTATGCTGATTTTCATCGGCGTTTTCGTGTCGCCAAGCGCGTAAAAGGCGCGCGCCAGGACATTGACGGTGGAAAACGCGACCAGCCCCGGCGCGAGGCAGACGAGCGCGAACGCTGCGCGGGCCGTCGAGGCGGAGGTGAATTTGTCGCCGTGCTCGAAAAGCAGCCGAACGATCGGCTCGGCCAGAATGACGAGCAGAATCGCCGCGATCAGATTCACAAACAGCAGCGAACCCACGCCCTGCCGGAGCGTCGCGCGAAATTCAGGATATTTTTTTTCAATCGCAAGGCTGCTCAACGCCGTCAACAGATATGTCGCGAGCGAAATGCCGAACATTCCCTGCGGCAGTTCCATGAGCCGCACGGCGTAGTTGAACGAGGCGTTGATTTGCGGATCAATCCAATACGCGATGACCTGCACGAGCGTCACGTTGAGCTGAAACGCGGCCACGCCGATGGTGCCCGGAATCATCCGCGTGACGACGAGCCGGACGGTTTCGTTTTTCCAGGGCGAAACCCAGCGGTAACGAAAGCCGTCGCGCCAGAGCGTCGGCAGTTGAAACGCCGCCTGCGCGACGCCCGCCGCGAGGACGCCGTAGGCGAGCGCAAAAATCTGCACCGGCAGCCGTTGTCCTGCTGGAAGTCCCGCGCCGAATCTCGGCGCGAGCCAGAGCACGGACGCGATCATCACGACGTTGAGCATCGTCGCGCCCATCGCCGGGATGAAAAAATGGCCGCGCGCGTTGAGCATTCCCATGAACGCCGCCGCGAGGCACACGAGCAGCATATACGGAAACATCACGCGCAACAGTTGCAGTATGAGTTCCGTCTTTTCAGAAAACTGATGGGCGGCCAGCGCGATTGAAATTCCAATCATCACGACCGCGATGACGGCGCTCGCGGCGATGACGAGCCCGGAAATGACGGCGTTGGCCGCGCGCCACATTTCGATTTCGCCGTGTGTTTTTTCCTTCTCCTTGAAAATCGGGATGAACGCCGCCGTGAGCGCGCCTTCGCCGAGCAGCCGGCGGAACAGGTTTGGAATCTGGAACGCGAAGATGAACGCGCCGGCGACCTTGCTGTCGCCCATGAACCACGCATAGACGATTTCGCGCACCATGCCGAGGATGCGGCTGACGAGCGTGGCGCCGGCCATCGCGCCGGACGATTTCAACATCTGTGACACGCGCGAAGATTAAAGTCCAAAGTCCAAAGTCCAAAGTCCAAAGTGAACCAATCCTCCTCATCGTCATCCTCATCCTCTTTCTCAAAATCCAAAATTGAGGACGAGAACGAGGACAAGGACGAGGAGGATTTGGGCCAATTGGCAATTGGCAACCGGCAATCGGCAATTTATCCTGCCCGCGTGAGCATTCTGGAAGAACTCAAATGGCGCGGCCTCGTCGCCGATTGCACCGACGCGGCGGAACTGGAAAAGAAAATCGCCGCGCCCGTCACGCTTTACTGCGGCTTCGACCCGACGGCGGATTCGCTGCACGTCGGCAATCTCGTGCCGCTGCTCGCGCTGCGGCGATTTCAATTGCTCGGCCACCATCCCATTGCCGTCGCCGGCGGCGCAACCGGCTCCATCGGCGATCCCAGCGGCAAAACACAGGAACGCCAGTTGCTCACCAAGGAAATCCTCGACCGCAACATCGCCAGCGTGAAGGTGCAATTGGCGAAGCTGCTCGATTTTGAAACGAAACAGAATCCGGCGCGGCTGGTGGACAATGCCGGTTGGACGGCGGGCATTTCGTTTCTCGATTTCCTGCGCGACATCGGCAAGCATTTTTCCGTCAACCAGATGGTGGCCAAGGAATCCGTCCGCGCGCGGATGGAAGACCGCGAAACTGGCATCAGCTACACCGAGTTCAGTTATATGCTGCTTCAGGCGTTCGATTTCTTCCATTTGCGTAAAGAATATGGGTGTGAGTTGCAAATCGGCGGCAGCGATCAATGGGGCAATATCACGGCCGGTATTGACCTTTGCCGAAAGAAGAGACCTTTCTATAAATTGTTTAGCCCTAACGAACCCGGTCCATTTGGACTCACACTGCCGCTCATCACGAACGCCGACGGCACGAAATTCGGCAAAACCGAGGCCGGTGCCATCTGGCTCGACCCGAAACGCACCAGCGTCTATAAATTTTACCAATTTTGGATTAACACTGCGGACGCCGATGTCATTCGCTACCTGAAATGTTTTACAATGCCAAAAGACGCAAAGCAAATTCTGGCGGCTCGCGAAAGAATCAGTGAACTTGAAGAAAAGCATAAAAAGAACCCTGACGCCCGCGAAGCGCATCGAGCTTTGGCTGGAGAAATGACGGAATTGATTCACGGCAAAGATGCCGCTGGCAAAGCTTGGATCGCGAGCGACGTTCTTTTTGGTGGCAGCATTGATTTAATAAAAGAAGATTCCTTTGATTTGATTCTCGGCGAAGTGCCGACGAAGGAAATTGAGAAAGCCAAGCTGGACGGCGCTGGTATTCCACTGGTGGAGCTTTTGGTTCACGCCGGCTTGTGTCCATCCAAAGGCCAGGCGCGAAAAGACATCGAAGGCGGCGGCGTGAACATCAACAACGTGCGCGAAGCCAGTGCCACGCGCGCCGTGACGACGAACGATTTGCTGTTCGGCAAACACCTGCTTCTGCGCAAAGGCAAAAAGAATTATCTTGTCCTTACCGCAAAGTGATTAGCTTTCCAACTGCAATGCGACGTTTCTTTTGGCCAGCTTGGGCGAAAATAGTAACAGCAACACGGTGACCGGTTATGAGTGTGATAACAAAATCGTGTCCGACTTGCCAAAAATGCAGTCTTGTGTTTTGGGCGATCGGAAACTTTTTGTTCTGTGATGATTGTTTCAGAAATGGGCGGTATCAAGCCGATTTAGCGGGAAAAGCGATTCCGAAAAGCGAAAAGAGAATCGTGTTTTCTCCAATTCAGGCGCAGGACGGGACATGGATGACGAGTGATGGGATCGAATTCGGAGATTTGAAGCAAATAATAGATGACTGCATTCTATTGAAGTATCCAAATGCATTTTTGCCTAATAAAATATCAATATCGAAAGATGCTATTTTATCGCTTTTGGATTTCGCTGAGTCACTAATTCAAGATCCGTTTCAAGAGCCTCAATTTCAAAGCCTGGTTATTGAGAACGAGACGAGTAAGGAAGTAATCAGCAGATGTAGTTCTCGGAAAATGGAGTTACAAAAAGAACTGATAGAACTTGAACCAACCCGAAAAGCTAGTCAGAAAACCGAGCGAATTAGGCCAAATGAGCTGTATCCACCGACAGAGATAAAATGCCGAAAAATAGAACGCAGAATTTATAAATTGGAGAAGCGGATACGCGAAGAGCAAAAACGCACTCTTGAGATTCAAAAGATGTTCGACGATATGTTGAAATATCATCCCTCTAGGTTCCAAAAAGAGGATTTAACTTCATTTCGTAACGCGTTATCGTGCCGCTGCTCATATCCGCCGTTGATTTCATGTCAGACCGATAATTTGCAGAATGGGTCAGGACAACAGCCTGAACCACAAACAATTCAGGTTGATTTTGAGTTGCCAGTTAAATCTGTCTCTTGGGAATTGTTAGAACCCCAACATACCCAGTTGGAAGATTTGATTCGACATTACAGCAAACAGTCAAAAACCGGAATTGAAGAATACGATATTGAACGCTTGAAGTTTGTTTACCACTTTAATCCAAGTGAAATTTATGTAGGCAAAGCTGCTTTTGAGGGTTACGTCGTTTTTGTTTCAAGGCCAAAGGTCGGGCTGTATTGGAATGTCCCAAAAGTGGGAATGCAATTTACCTGATGAAAATTGTTGATTGGAAAAAACTCAGCCAATTGAGCAAAACCGAGCTTTTGCACAGTTACAGACGTGATGTCTCGCGAATACTTCACAGCGATAAATGGCAATACGAATTGGAATTATGGATCGAACACGGCGGAATACCGCTGCTTGAACCACTCAATATCGATTAATTTGCGGTGTGGTTACCGCAAATGAAGTTCAGTTCGCGCCATCCGCCTTGTTCTCAAACAGGCTGGGCGCGGAGGCGCGGGCGAGGTCCAGGCAGCGCGCGAAAATCTCCG
>CAYYWB010000089.1:0-10018 GCA_964475285.1 uncultured Bifidobacteriaceae bacterium
CTTGGCGACAAAATCGCGGATGGCCTTCACCGACTCAATTTTGCCCTTCGCGTTTGCTGCCAGTTGCCGCGCCAGTTCCGCCGCCTTCGCGGATTTGCGCGAACGATCCAACATCGTTTTGTCTAATTCCTTGAAGTAATCCGCCGCATCGCCGACAAAATAGCCCACGCCTGCGGCATAAACCCAATCCGGCGGAAGCTGGGTTTCGGCGGGCAAAGCCGCGACTTTTCCCGACTGCCATTTGAATTCCTGTCGGTTGCCATCCTTTTTGTCCTGCTCGCCAACAATTCCCGGAGCGCCGCTGACCAGCCGCTGAATTTTCACGCCAGCCGGCGCGGTCAGCGCAAATGATTTCTGCTCCAGCTCGTCCGGCAATTGAAACGACTCAAACCCCGACACGAATGGCTTGTTGGTGTAAATGATTTCAAATTCAAATTCGATGGTGGAGCCGACTTCCACGCCCGGCAGGCTCGCCACCAATATTTTCCCGCCGGTGTAACGCTTGGCCGACGCGTTCCAGCCCTCGTCCATCACGTTGATTTCCTCGGTGGAAATTTCCTGGCGCGCGCCGGTCGGGGAAGTCACGGCGGCGCTGACGAGCCGGGCTTGTTCGCAGGCGGGATTGTAGGGAATTTTCACCTCGGATTCCCGGATTTTGCCGTTGTAAGTCAGGATGCGTTTTGAATATTTCACACGGTAAATCGCCGTGTGCGGATCGGTCACGTCGAGTTCCTTCCGGCTCTCCATAATCTGCGCATTGGATTCCACCGGCGGCAATTCGATTGCGGATTGCGGATTGCGGATTGCGGAGTCGGTTTCGCCGGCAAGGGCGAGAATTGGCGTCAGGCGGCTGTCGTCGGCCAGCGTCTTCAATGTCTGTTTCAGGGCCAGATATTGTCCGGGCGAAAACTCGACCGCCTTCAATTTCAATGCGCGGGAACATTCGAGCGAACCATCTTTCGCGTCAAAATGCTGCTGATAGCTGACGCAATCGTCGTCCACCGAAGAAGGCGGCGGCAGCGACGCCGTTCCCGTGAAGCCGCCGGCGAGTTTGAGCGAAATGTCCTCCTGCACGCCGCAGGTCACCTCGGTTTTGAGCGGGTATTTCCTTTTGTCAAGGCCGGTGCCGTCGAGGATGAAGTTGACGACGCCGAGGCGTTTGCCAATCCAGGGCACGCTCACGACCGACTCGCCGCCGCCGTTCGCCGTCATGCCGGCCACGGAAAATTCCAGCTCCGCCCGCAGGGCCGTGGACACGTCGCTCATGTCTGCCGGCACGAGTTGGAGCGATTTGAGCCGCAGACCCGGCAACGCCTGCTGGAGGCGCTGCTCGAAAAACCGCCGCTCGTCGTCCGGTTTCATGTGCGAAAAGGCGTTCCGATAAGCGTCATCGTTCACGCCTTGGAACGACAATTCCGACTTTGCCTCAATCGTGCCGTCTGCATTCAAGACTCCGGTTGTTTTTATCCGCAGCAGATTTTCATCCGGCGATTGAATCGGGCTTAACCGGACGGTGTCGCCGTCGGCCCGGCACACGAGGAAGCTCTGATTGCGGTCGGAAGCCGGCAGCAATTCGCGCGTGTTCTCGTCCGTCGGGTCCATCAAAATGACCTGGCCTTTCTCCAGCTCGACGCCGGCGATGGCGTGATTGAAAAACGGATCGGGCACCTCGGCGTCCTTGTGAGTGCCGACGCTCACGAGCACCGGATACGCGTTCAACCCGGCCAGGCGCAGCATCGAAACCAGCAGGGCGGCCTTGTCGCGGCAAACGCCGTATTTTTTGCCGAAGGTGATGGACACGTCGTGCGGCTCGAAGCCCGGACGGTCTTTTTCCGGCGTGATGCCCATGTAACGAACTTTGTTGGAGACGAAATAAAAAATCGCTTTCACCTTGTCCAAGTCCGTCGGCTGGTTCGCAATTAAAAGCGCGTTGGTCTGTTGCATTTCCGGCGTCGTCGCGGCCAGATGCGACTGGCTCAATTCCCAATACCATTTCGAGACGGCGGCCCAGTCCGGCATGGTGCTCACAAAAAGCCGCTGCAACACTTCCGCGTAAGGCGGCATGGATGTCTCGTCGAACATGCGCGGCACGTTGTTGACTTCCCAGCGATAGACGATGGTGTTGTTGTCGCCCGGTTTGATCGAAGAGATGACGGTTCCCGGAATTTCGTCCCGCAGCACAATGCGCTTCAGCGGCCGGTCTTCCGGCGCATAAACCTCGTAAGTGATGTGCCGGATGAAACCCGTGCCTTCAAAAACATTTTCCTCGGCATATTGACCGGGGATGATCGGGCGCTCGATGTTTTCGCGCTCCACGGAATGAACCACGTCGCCGATTTCCAGACTCGGGATGTTGACCTGCAACAAGCGCATGTTCGGGTCGTAAATGTTTTCCGCCATCTGGCTGTCATCAATGGACTCCTTGGAATTCGCCGCCACGTCCACCGGAACGACCGTGCCGTCGGGTTTGATCACCTCCAGCGTGGGCACCGCGACCGTCGTGTAAGGCAGCATGAAATTCATCGTCAGCGTGCGATTGTCCCGCTTGCCCTTTTCCGTGAGCACCTTCGTGAACGTTTCATCCTGGCACTCGCCCGTGCCGTCCGCGCGATAGACGCGAACCGATTTTTGATCCACGGTCACGGCGTCGGAATCCGGATATTTTTCCGGCGTGATTTCCGCCGCCGCCGCCATCACTGGCTTCGCGTCCACCGGCGCGAACTCGCTGCCGGCATAACGATTCGTGTCGCCGCGCGCGGGGAACACCGCCAGCGCGACGGCAGCCAGAACCAGTCCACGACCTGCAAACCAAAATCCTGTTTTCATAAAATTGAGCAACCGTGAATATAATGCTGCAATCAGGTTAATCCGCCAGACGAGTTTTAATAATTATCGCTTCGGAATTCAATCTCCGAAGCGAACCGGCGGTTGGATGGGATGCCGTTGTCGTGCTTTGCTTTGGGATTCGGGCTTAATCCGATTCCAGCACGATGGTGTCATACATCAGTCCGCTGCCATTGGCGCGCAGGGTGAGCGTGTTTTCGCCCGGCTTCAGGATGGAGGCGGGGAATGTATATTCGTTGCGGCCATAGCGGCCGCTGCGATTGGTCGAGCGGCGGACGCTGCCGTCATCGCTGTAAGACAGCCGGCCGACATCCGTGCCATTGATGGAAGCGGTGACGCTGCCACCGCCGCCGGCGACGGCGATGGTCAGGTAGCCGTTGCCGGAAACAGTTTTGTAGAGATTGAATTTGACCGTCCAGGTGCCGGTCTTCTGCGCGAAATACCAGTCGTTGATTTCCTTGCTCTGGCCGATGGTGAAGGTGAGGTCGGCGGGAACCCGCTGGATCCACAGGCTGTCGCGAGGCTGGTCGCCGAACTTGAATTCACCCGCCAGCCGGTCGGCCTTGCCGATCTGCCACAGCAAATTCGGATGGTAGGGCGGATCCCAATCAATGACGCCCAGATCAAGCGAGTCGCCGCTCACCACGATTCCGTCCTTGGCCAAAGATTGCGTGATCGGCCCCTGGGTTTGCCAGGCGTAAAGCGTGTAAGTGCCGGGGCGGACATGGGGCAGCGTGAATTTTCCGTCGGCGTCGGCTTTCACATAAAAAATATAATCGCCCGCCTGGTTGTAAATGATGCTGGCGCGATCCGTCGCCGCGCCGTCGTTGGCGCCGCCGCCGAAACCGCCACGGCCACCACCGCGACCGCCGCGCGCAAAGCCGTTGGTATCTGACGCGATGGCATTTGTCAGGGCGGCAATGGAATTCGTTGTCGCGCCGCGCCCGAAGCCGCCGCGCCCTCCGCGACCACCGCCGCCGCCGCGTCCGGCGGGATTCGCAGGCTGGCCGAGGATGATGTAAGCATACGCCGCCGAGCGGTCATGGGAGATTTTCAACTGGCCGGTGACAGCGGTGCGCTTGACCGGAAAGAGCGGTTCCTCGACCCATTGATACGGCCATTTTTTTTGCTCGTCCGCCGCGACTTTCAAGGCGTCGGTGAGGATGGCATTTGTGGTCGGACCGGCATTGATATAAACAAACCACGGGCCGAAGATTTTTTCGCCGTTGCGCCCGCCGGCGGAGCCGCCGCCGCTGAAATGGCCGCCGCCGATGTAATTCAAAATGAGCGCGTCCTGATGCACCGCGAGTTCCTGGCGCAACGGCCCGCTGGCATAGGCCTCGGTGCTGACCGGCATGAAAAACGCGCCGAAGCCATGACCGAAATGTCCCCACATCGGCGCTTCGGAGTAATAAAGGCACCAATCGTATTTGGAATAAACCGAGCCGTCCGGCAAACGCCAGGTTTCATCGCCCATGTTGCCGATGGTGGAAATGGCTTGGAGAAATTCATAGGATTTTTGCTGGCCGACGCGTTCCGGCGTCCACGTCCAGTCGAGGATGGACATGTCGAAGCGATACATCGTGCGCATTTCGCCGCCGAATTGTCCCTTGATGATGACGTAGGGATGGATGCCGCTTTCGCCCTTGAGCATGACGTAATGGTCTTCGAGATACGGCGAGTTGGTGTCAATGAGCGCGAAATGAACGAGGTCGGGCGTGTTCTTGATGATTTTTACGAGGCGCGTGTGCATGTAACCCTGGCTGGCGTTGTAATCGTGATAAAACGTGCGCCCGCCGTCGGTGTCGCGCGGCACGGTGCCGTGAAGATTGTGCGCCAGTTCCTGTCCATTCTTGATGATGGAGGTGGCGCTGATGTCGTTGCGGACATCGTGGCCGAAGGTGATTTTGAGCAGGCCGTTGTCGAGAACCAAATCCTTGATGTCCGCCGGGCTGTAATCGCCGACGGCAGCTGGCTGGCCGTTCAACGTCATCGTCATATCCCCGGCGGCGGCTTGGACGCGGGAAACAAAGGCCGGCGCAATTGCCAGCAGCAGGATGGCGGGAAAATGAAGCTTCAATTTTTTGGCGCAATTGTAAATGGTCATTGGTAACAGCACAGACGTAGAAACGGTCTTGCAGGTTTCGGCCAAACAAGAATTTTCAATTCAATTTCCCGCGCGCGGCGGTTACTGCTTGGGCAAATACTCGTTCGCCCAATCCAGCGATTCAATGATGACGAGCAGACGGTGGGCATCAGGCCCCGCCTCGGGCCGTCCCTGAAGTTCCCACACGGGGCTGGGCACATCCGGGCCGGAAACGAGGTGCGGCTTCACGTCGAAATTGACTCCGTAAGCGCCCGGTCGGATTTCATGGTGCTGGGCGTCGGCGGCCAGGCTTTGCGCCACTTGCCGTCCGAGTTCCGGGTTCTTGGTGATATAAGCGCCGTAGGCCATGGGCTGGCCAGCCGTGCGGACGGCGTAATTGTGCCAGGCTTCCCAGTATTTCGGATGATCAACGACCAGTTCCATTTCGGCCATGACCTCGACCGTTCCAAAGAGCAAATCGAAGCCTGTCGGTCCTCCGGCTGCGCCGCCACGGCCAGCACCGCCGCCACGCCCGCCGCCCATGAATTTGCCGGTCGCGGGATCGTAAGGTCCGCCGCCCAGCAGTTGGCCGGGCGCGCCGGACAGCGCGAGCTGCGTGTCCATGCCCGCCTTGATTTTGTCCAGCCACTTTGTATCCAGCGTTCGTTCGTATTCGGTCAGCCAGTTTGAACAATAGGCCGCCCAATCGGTGCCGAAACTCATGTTGGCGAATTCGCCGCGTTCGGGCATTCGCGGGTCGGTTTTTTTGACCTCGGCATAGGTGGCGTCCGCCGTGAGTTGCTCGCGCATCAAATCGCCGATCCTTTCGTCCGTGGTCAGGAAATAGTAAAAGCGCTTGAGTCCGGCCAGGCTGATGCGCGGCTGTTTGGCGCCGTCGCCCCAGTGATTGACGTTGTGGCGGGAACCGAGCGGCGCAAACCGGTCGAGGTGATGAATGTCCACCTCGCTTGTGTTGCGAGTCATGGCTTCGGCCAGCCGGAAATAGTCTGCGCGACCGGTGCGCAGGAAATTATACCAGAGCCAGTAATCCGGCAGCAATTCGGTGTTGTTCCATGCCTGCCCGCCGATGTCGTAGCGCCACACATGACGAATCTCGTCATACATCCGCCCCATGTCGCCGTAATCCCACAAGCCATACCAAGAGCGTTGATCAACCTCGTCGCGATAGAAATTAATGGCGGTTTCATTTTGATCTTCGAGCGACTGGCGGACTGCGCCGGTCCGGTCGGGCAGGCTCCAAAAACCGAAGGCCCGCTGGTCGTGGTAGTATTGGGGCGTGCAAACCAGCATGGACGGCTCGGCGCCGGCTTTGGCCATCGTCACAAGATCCGCGTTGGAGGGAACGCTGGTAAATGCGCGGAGCGTCAGTTCGGTGGTGTTGGCCACGCCGAGCGGCGAATCCCAGTTTTCCTTCCAGTCTTCGTAGGCCATGTCCAACCCGTGGCCCCTGACGTCGTAATGGCGCATATCCATCGCCGGCACGTCGGGCGACCATATCCAGAAACGCAATTCGCCCAGCGGCGAAGTCGCGCCGTGAATTTCAAATTCCGAGGGATTTTTCTGCCAGAATTTTTTTACATCCACCGCGATTCCGCCGGTGACGTCACCGAGAAAAGCGAGGCCCAGCGCGCGTTTGCCTTCGGTGACGTGCAGCCACGAACTTTTGGACTGCGTGCGTTTCTCGATCACAAAACCCTTCGCGTCGGGCTGCGAGAGCTTGTAATCGTCCCAGTCGGCGATGTCGTGGATGAATTGCTGTTGCGCCGGGGCATATTGATCCGTGTTGGGAATCCGCTTGCCGGCAAGCTGGATGGGGAACACATCGCCCAAGTTGCCGGCAGTAATCACGCGCCGGCCAACGAGCGGCTCGACCGGCTCCGCCCACATTCCTTCATCGCCGCCGAAACGGACGTGGCGGTTGATGACTTCCTCGCGCAGCGGCACGGAGAACGAAATCGCCAGGCCCTTGATGAAGTCGTTCTGGCCGTCGCTGTCGTAAATGAATGTGTGGACGATCCGGATCGAATCCTCGCCGGCGCTGAAATAGAGCCGGACAACGAACGGCAGCCAGGCGCGGTCGGAGGAGGTGGATTTGTGATCGCCTTCAATTTTCACGACCGCCCGGATCGGGCCTTGCTGCTCCAGAGTGACGGTTTTGATCCGGCTGACGAACTCCTCTTCGCGAATTATCCGGTTCGTCTCGAAATTCGAGCGGTCTTCAAGCTCGCAGACGAGCTTGCCGTCCAGGGCGATTTTGCGGTCGCCGATGGAGACGGACTCAATGAGATTCGCGCCCTGTTTCGGCACGCGGACGCGGATCGCGCCGGTGTCAATCGTGATCGCCTGGCTGTCCTCCGCGCTGGCAATTTTCACGGTGGATTCCGTCGCCGCGCCGACGGCGATTTGCAGCGGGCCGGCCATGTCCGGCGTGGCGGCGATGGAATGGCCGCTCCACATGATTGACCCGTCCGGCCAATACGCCGTCGGCCAGCTTTGCACCGGAATGGACTTGCCGTCTGCGGTTTTGAGCGCAAACGAATCGCTTTTTTGCACCTTGCCCTTCGGCCACGGCACGCCCCAACTGACATTTTGCCGGACGGCGGGCGGCTGGCCGTCGAGCCAGTTGAGCTGGACGGGTGCAACCGGCTGGGCGATGGCCGGGAGAAGGAAAATCGCGATCGCCAGCAAGACGCCCGGCAAGGCGATGCGGATGGTGGTGGATTGGAGGCTGGATTTAATGAATTGAGTTTTCATGGCTGGATGAGAAAGAAGCTGCCCGTGATTTATTCATTCACATTTTTCTGTTGGGATTGTGATTCGAGAATGGCTTGTTCCCGGCTTGAATGTCAAGCGGGCAGTTTGAAATTTGGTTTTCAAATTGCAGAAATAAGCCAACGCATTTCCAGTCAGCTTCCGGAGCCGCCGTTTTTCGGCCCGTTGGAATGCGACCGAACAATTCGAGGCTGGCGCGCTCAACGAGACGTTGCGACGCCCCAATGATTGTCGAGCAAATGAATGTCGCTGGCGTTGGTGATGGTGTTCTGGTCCGCGGCGCTCTGGAAAGTGCAGTTGGCAATGGTCACGCCGGTGATTTGTATTTTCTCGTCGTAGCCTTCGATGAAAATCGGCTGCCGGGTGAGCTTGGCGAAGGTGCAGTCGCGGATGTCAATGTTTCCCATTTCCGGCGTGTATTGGCCGTCACGCGCGCCGGCGCTGGCGTAGCGCAGCGTCATGTGGATGCCGAACCGGGCGGTCTGAACCTGGCAGTTGCGGATGAAAACATTCTTGACGTAGCCGCCGCGCGCGGGATTGGTCTTGAAACGAAAAGCGTAGTCCAGATCGGGGCTGTCGAATGTGCAATTCTCGGCGAAAACATTTTCAATGCCTCCCGCCGTTTCGCTGCCCGCCGAGACGCCGCCGTGGCCGGCCTTGAAATGGCTGTTCTGGATGACGAGATTGCGGCTGGGAATGTTGACGCGGTGGCCGTCGCGGTCGCGGCCGGATTTGATGGCGATGCAATCGTCGCCGTCGCTAAAGCTGCAATCCTTGATGAGCACGTCGGTGCAGGAATCGGGATCGCAACCGTCAGTGTTCGGGCCGGTGGCCTCCACGGTGACACCGCTCACGGTGACATTCGTGCAATACAGCGGCGAGATTACCCACATGGGCGAGCCGAGAATTTTCACGCCTTCGATCAGGACATTCCGGCAGCGCGTGGGCTGGATGAAATATGGCCGCAGGAAATGGCCCGCGCCAAACACGCGATCCGCGACGGGCACATCGTTGTTGCCCATTTGGACGAGCTTGGTGCTGTCGGTTCCGCTTTTCCACGAGTGCCAGACGCCGTTCGTGGCCTGCGAATTCAGCGTGCCCTCGCCGGTGATGGCGATGTTTTGCTGCTCGAACGCGTAAATAAGCGGCGAATAATTCATCACCTCCGTGCTTTCGTAACGCGTGAAGACCACGGGCAAATACGCCGCCGTGTTGGTGGTGAACAGAATCGTGGCGTCCTTGACGACGTGCAAATTCACGTTGCTCAAAAGATGAATCGGGCCGGTCAAAAATTTTCCGGCGGGCACCACCACGCGCCCGCCGCCGGCCTCGTTGCACGCGGCGATGGCACCGGCAAACGCCTTGGTGCAATCCGCCACGCCGTCGCCAATGGCGCCATAATTGGTGATGACAAAATCCCTGTTCGGGAAGGTCGGTGGCACAATGCGGGCCAGAATCGCCGGCACTTGCGACCAAGCCGACGGGGTGGTTGTTCCCGCCGCGAATGAAGGAGAAACGCTTGAAAAAGCAGCGGCAATAAAAAGCGCCGGCCAAATCGGGAACGCGCGCGGGAAGTGAAACAGTTTTGTTTTCATAATTATTTTAAGAAATGGCGGGCAATTTATTTGTTCGCTTTGGGATTCCAGCCGTCCGATTCGCCAAGCACTTTTTCCAGTGTGATGGCGTTCGCTTCGGCTTCAGTCAATTGCTTCGCCCACGCCGCGCGCGCTGCGGGATTTGCGCCGGGGCCGGTGCTGTTGAATTCCGAGTAGCGCGCCGTCTGGTGCGTCTCCGGTTTTTTCCAGTCGTTC
Organism: uncultured Bifidobacteriaceae bacterium; assembly: GCA_964475285.1. Lineage (GTDB taxonomy): Bacteria > Verrucomicrobiota > Verrucomicrobiia > Limisphaerales > UBA11358 > UBA11358. Next base: position 9,535 of record CAYYWB010000089.1, read on the forward strand.
CAACCTTCGGGCCGGACGACGTCCGACATTTCCGTGTTCAGGAAAATCGTGCTGGCGTAAATCCGCCACGGACGGCCGAGATAAGTTTTCACGCCTGGCTCGCCGGTGATTTTGCAATTCGCGAAGACAAATCCGAAAGGCTGGTCTTGCGGCGTCGAGGCGGCTGTGAGATAGCCGTCGCGCAGAGAATGGATTTCGCACTTTTCAAACCACGCCGTCGCCGCGCCGAAAATGAAATCCGTCTGGCCGGCGATGTAACAATTTTCAAAATACTGCCGCCCGCGATTGAGCAAAATTGTGTCCTGCCAGCCGAGAAAGCGGCAGTTGCGGAACGCGGCGCGGTCCCCGTCCACACGGATGGCCAGCGCCTGGCCGACCGGCCCGGCGGAATTTTCAAACGTGAGATTTTCCGCCGTGAAATCGTCCGCGTCAATCGTCGTGGAAGGCGTCTTGAACGTGCCGATGGGATTTCCATCGGCGTTGG
>CAYYWB010000090.1:0-10008 GCA_964475285.1 uncultured Bifidobacteriaceae bacterium
CCACCGGCCACAACGCCGTCGTCGCGTTCGTCGTGATGTTCTGCCTCGCCTTGTTTTTCGGCGTGGCGATGGTCATGCCCATCGGCGGCGCGGACATGCCGGTCGTGATTTCACTATTGAATTCCTTCACCGGCCTCGCGGTCGCGGCGGACGGTTTTGCCATCAACAACAACGCGATGATTGTCGCGGGCACGCTCGTCGGCTCGTCCGGCACGCTGCTCACACTGCTCATGTGCAAGGCGATGAACCGGCCGGTCACAAATGTCTTGTTCGGCGCGTTCGGCTCCAGCGGCGGCGGCTCGGCGGCTGCCGGCGGAGTTGCCGGAACGGTCAAGCCGATTCAGGCCGACGAAGTGGCGTTGCTGCTGGCCTACGCGCAGCGCGTCGTGGTGGTGCCCGGCTACGGCATGGCCGTGGCGCAGGCGCAGCATTCCGTCCGCGAACTGACCGAGGAACTCGGCAAACGCGGCGTCGAGGTGCAGTTTGCGATTCATCCCGTCGCCGGACGCATGCCCGGCCACATGAACGTCCTGCTCGCCGAGGCAAATGTTCCCTACGACCAGCTCATCGAAATGGAGCAGATCAATCCCTCGATGGATCGCGTGGACGTCTGCCTCGTCATCGGAGCGAACGACGTGGTGAATCCCGCCGCGCGAGAGGACAAGTCCAGCCCGATTTACGGAATGCCGATCATTGACGCCGACCGTTGCAAGACCTGCATCGTGATGAAACGCTCGATGGCCGCCGGTTTCGCCGGGATCGAAAATCATCTTTTCTACAAGGACAACACCCGGATGCTCTTCGGCGACGCGAAAGCCTCGCTGAACGCGCTCGTCGCGGCGGTCAAGGCAAGCTGATTTCTGACCACGGAATTAAACACGGACGCACACGGATAAAACCGGTGTGCCGTCGGATTTTGTGTTTATTCGCGCGCGATATGGAACCAGTCGAAATCGGCGTATCCGGTCTTGGTTGCCGATGGGTCAGCACTGGCGATGAGGCCGACCTTTGCGCCAATCCAGCGGTCGCCGGACGCCTTGAACGGTTCGCCAATGGGCGTGAATGTCTGGTTGTCGAAGCTGTAAGCAAACCGGCACGCCGCGCCGCCGCCGACCGTGACGCGCAAATAGACCCGTGAATCGGTTGTGTCCATGCCCGCGACTTCGCGCTCCTCCGCCCCCGGCAGGTTCGCGCCGCGATTCACGATATAAACCAGGCGCAAGCCACCGGCGGTGCTGCGCAAACCGAGCAACGCGTAGTCGTAGCCGAAAACCGCCAGCCCGGCGAATTCGCCCCCGGCAGCTGGAGAGAATTCCAATTTGGTCGTGACGGTGAATTCCGGCGCGGGAAATTTTTGCAGGAGAAAATTCGGCGCGTCGTAGAGATTTTTGCCGGCGGAAGTTCCGTCATTGCGTGTTTTCGGCGCGGGCACGCTGGCAAGACGAAGGAAGCCGGGACGCGCGCTGAACGACGCCCAGCCGTCACGCGGATTTGCGTTCCATTGCCACTGGAGGCCGGGCGTTTGGCCGTCGAATTCATCCGAAGTCTGCGGCGCGGCGATTGGATGGCTGCGACCGACATCCGGCTTCGCGTGAACCAGCACCGGCTGGCCTTTGCCGGTATGATTCGGGTCGTCGCCAATGACCGGCCAGTCGTCGTCGCGCCAGATCATCGGTTCGAGATGGACCACGCGCCCATAAGCTCCCCGATCCTGAAAATGCAGAAACCAATTTTCACCCGTCGGCGTGTCCACCCACGCGCCCTGATGCGGGCCGTTGATGGCCGTCCCGCCCTGATCCAGCACGATGCGATGCTCGTAAGGACCGAAAATGTTTGTCGCGCGAAACACGGCCTGGTAGCCGCCGGTGACGCCGCCCGACGGGGCGAACACATAATAAAAGCCGTGGCGCTTGTAAAGTTTCGGGCCTTCGAGCGTGTTCCAGTTCGGAATTTTGTTCCCGTCAATGATGACCTCGCCGGCATCGAGAACTTTTGTTCCATCGGGGCTTAATTTGTGGAGCGTGAGAAGGTTGGCGATGCCGGCGCGGCTTTTCGCCCAGCCGTGGACGAGATAAAGCTGGCCGTCGTCATCCCAGAACGGGCACGGATCAATCAGCCCCCGGCCCGCCTTGACGAGCTGCGGCGGCGTCCATGCGCCCGCGGGATTTGTCGCGGTGGAAAAATAAATTCCGAAATCGGGGTCGGGATAAAAAATCCAGAACCTGCCGTCGTGCCAGCGGATCGCCGGCGCCCAGACGCCTTCGCCGTGGCGCACCACGGCAAAATGATCCGCCGGCGGCTGCGCGTCAAAGACGTGGCCGATGATTGTCCAGTTGACGAGGTCCTTCGAGTGCAGGATCGGCAGGCCCGGCACGGTGTCAAAGCTCGACGACACCAGATAAAAATCATCGCCGACGCGGATTGCATCAGGGTCGGAATAATCGGCGAACAGCACGGGATTCTGATAAGTGCCGTCGCCGCGATCGGGAATCCACGGCGCGATGGCCACCGATCCAACCGTGGCGGAGAACTGCGCGGTGAGGATCTGGCCGTAGGCGGTTTCCATCACGACCGACTGGGTCACCGGACCGTCCGAGCGCGACGAATTGAAATTCAACTCCACCACCCCGCTGCCGTGCGCGGGAATTCCATCCGGCGACTTTTGCACCGAAGTGCAGTGGCAGGAGGTGTCCACGTTGGCGATTTTGACGGCCCTGTCCGAGCGATTTGTCAGCTCGAACGTGATGGAAACAACCTGCCCGTTGGTGAGCGCGCCAAGCTGCAAATCCGGCTGCACAAATTGCAGCGCGCCCGCCTCCGCCGCATGAATGGTGAAAATCAAGCCGCTCAAACTGGCGAATAGGACGGAGGTGATGATTGCGCGCGGTTGCATGAGACAATTACTGCCTGATAATCAGAGCAATTCCAGCAAATAAAAATTTTGCGGCGCAGCGGCGGAAGTGAATTTGAAAAATTCAGAAAGTCTTCTTGGAAAAACTGATGGCGTCCCGGCTCACTTTCCGCCGAAGTCAAAGGTGACTTCTCCCTTGTGTTCGCCGGAAACCTGTTTCTCCGCCGACTGCGGCCCCATCCGCTCTTGCGACAGAAACTTGGTGCGCATCGCCGGGATGACGTCCAGGAAAGTCAGCCCGGTATGAGGAAGATCGAGCAACGGTCCCACCGGCCCGTCGTTGGGATGGTAGATGCCCAGATAGGATTCGGTCGCCGGTGTGGACACGGTGAACTTGCCGTCGCTCGTGTCAAACGTGGCCCAGCGCCAGTCGCGGAAATAGCCTTTGAATTCGGGGTCAAACGAATAGACCACGCTGGGAACGGTGTTGTTGTAGGCGTTTTGCCAGACATCGAGGCGCGTCCCTTGCAGACGATTTTGCCAGACGTGATACGGTCCGTAGCCCAGCCAGGTGATGCCCTTCATGTCGGTTTCCGGAAAATCAAAATTGACGCCCAGCAAATCCACCGCGCCGTCGAAATCGTAGGTGTAATTGAGTTTCACCCGGCCATCCGGGGAAATGCGCCAGATCGCCTGCTTGAGCGCGCCGTCATAATTCGCCTCCACCAGCAAATCATTTCCATCCGGGCGGCTCGTCAAGCCGGTGAGCGTGTTCGTCCCGGCGACGTCGCGATAAGTTACCGTGCGTGACCTGCCGGCAGCATTGTGCGTGTAGGCAATGAAGCGCGGGCCGTTGCCGAGCGGAATTGTTTTTTCGGACTGGTTCACCCCGGTCAAGCAGCCGGAAGCTTTGTCGAACCGCAACTCCAGCGCGCCGGCCTTGACGACCAGTTGCCCGTCGGAATCCTGCGTCGTGACTGTTTCCATCGCCAGTTTCGCGGCGGGATCCGAAATGGTTCCCACCGGCCATGACCACGTCCATAAATTCTGGCTTAGGGAATTTTTGGCCGTGAAATAAACCGCCTCGACGCCTTGCATGGCGGGAAGCTTGATCTGCAAATCGCCCGTGCCGTGCGGCGGCGCGGACGGAGCCAGCATCTCGCCGCTCGCCAGAACCGTGTGCCCGGCCCGGCCATCGTTTGACTTCGGAAAACTCACATACTCCCACGAAAATGTGCATTGGTTCAGGTCGGTGAAGTCATAGCTGTTGTGAACTTTCACCGTGCCTTGAAAACCGGGGAACAGCCCTTCCGCCGGCGCATCAATCTGCACCGGCGACCAGATTTCCTTGATGGTGTAGTAGCTGCCTTCCTTTTCGCGGCGCGGCCCCATGATGCCGTCGGGTCCCTGATCGCCCGTGTTGTCAATGATCCCGCCCTTGTCCGTGCGCACCACGCCATCGTCAATCATCACCCAGAAAAACGCGCCACCCAGCACCGGGCTTTTGCTCATCACCGACCAAAAATCATGGAAGCCGCTGCCCGCGCCGCCGTCATAAATGCCGTGCAAAAATTCGGTCGGGAAATAAACCGCCGGCCCGCCGCTTTCGCGGACGACGGCGTTGTAATCGGGATAATGCGGGTCGTTGACGCCGCGATCCGAGGAGCGCGGATGCATGACGTTGCGCTGTTGAATGTCCCACTTGGCGAACTCGCCGTTGAGGGCGTTGTTCCAGCCGCCTTCGTTGCCGTTGTCCCAGACGAGAATGGACGGATGATTCACGTCGTGCCGGACCATTTCACCGACGAGCCGCACGCCCGCCGGCGTGTCGTAGGCGCTCTGCCAGCCGGTCAATTCATCCAGCACATAAATCCCCAGCTCGTCGCACGCGTCCAGAAAATCGCGGTCCGGCGGATAATGCGACATCCGCACGGCGTTCATGTTCATGTCCTTGATCAGCCGCGCATCCTCGTAGCACAGCGCCCGGCTCAACGTGCGGCCCGAATCCGCCCAAAGGCTGTGCCGGTTCACGCCCTTCATCACGATCTTCGTGCCGTTCAGGTAAAACCCGTCGTTCGTGCGCAGCTCGATGGTGCGAAAACCAAACTGGTTCGTGATCGTGTGCTGCAGCACGCCGTTTTCGAGCAACGTGAACTGGACGTGATACAGATTTGGCGTCTCCGCCGTCCACAGCTTCATGCCGTCAAAATGGGAGCCAAACTGAATGCTTTCCACATCGGAGTCTGGCGGTCCATCCATCTTTTTTGCCACATTTGCCACAAATGGCGCGCCGACCGGCCGGTTGTTCGTATCCAGAATTTGCCCTGTAACTTCGGTGGTTTCTGCCTTGACGCCTGGACCAAGATGCACATCCGCCTTGAAATCCCCGCTGGCCTTCGCGTCAATTCCCGTCCAATCAATGTAATGGCTGGGCAGCACTTCGAGATACACCGGCCGGTAAATGCCGCCGAAATTCCAAAAATCGCCCTGCCGTTCCGCACGCATCACGCTCGGATTGTCCGCCACCTTGCTCACCGTCACCTCCAGCAAATTCGACGCGCCGAATTTCAGCAGCGGCGTGATGTCGTATTTGAATGCGTAAAACGAACCGTCATGCGCCGGCCCCGCCGGCTGGCCGTTGACAAACACCTCGGTCTTGACCATCACGCCCTCGAACACAATCCGCACCACCCTGCCCTGCCAGTCCGCCGGCGCCAGGAATTGAGTCTTGTATTTTCCCTGTTCCGACGCAAATCCCGGACGTTGCGTCACGTCATCCGTGTTGTTGCGGGCGCGGAAACTCGTCCCGTAATTATAGACGCCAAAGCCCTGCAACTCCCAGCAGGACGGCACGGCGATGTTCGTCCACACGCCGCTGTGCATTCCGGCGGTGCAGTAAAAATCCCACAGCACGCCGTCATCCTTTCCGGTGCCGGAAAGATATTTGATCTGCGTGCCCGGCCCGGCGGCGGCCAGCAGCGCGCCTGCGTTCAAGCCGACGGCCAGAAGCAAGGAAAGCCATTTGATGGTTCGTGTAGCATTCATGTCGTGATAAAATGTCTGTGATTCTCCATTCCTTCCGGCCTGCAAGCAAACTTTTTTGCGCCCATTTCTCCTGCTGCCGCAAGCCGGCGGCGGCCCGGAAGTTGCGGCTTCTGATTTTCATGTTCCGCCCGTGCCGGCACGCTGAAGCGTGAACGCCAGCCTTTCAACCGCCGGCGACGATTTTTACGATTTCCAGCCGGTCGCCCGCGTTCAACTGCCGCCGGGAAAACTCCGATGGCGCGACCGCCTCGCCATTGTGCTCCACCACGACGCTGCGCGGCAGCAGCTTCTGCGCGACCAGAAATTCCTCAATCGAGCACGGCAGTTGCGCCTCGATTGGCTTTCCGTTGGCGGTGACAAATGGATTCATTTTCCAAAATAGAACGCGAGAGCATTTGTAGCTATTTGCGAAAGGTTAGCGAATTCCCGTGAATTAAGATTTGTAAATTCGGTTGGTGAAATTATGCCGGCACTTCCATCTGAATAGCCAACTGCGTAAGCGTAATTACGTTTGAATAAATTCCATAATGATGTGTTTGCCTTGTCGTAATCGAAAGATTTTTCACAAACTATAACTATTTCCCGATTTGTCTTGGCCGTATTGCAGTTGGTTTTGATCAAATACTCTTCACCCTGTTTCACCAAGTCTTGCGCCGATAATAATAAGTGAAATGCGCCTGATTGATAGGCGCTTGGAGTTTTCTCATCAAGGAGCTTTGAGGTGTCCAATATAAATTGATTATTTGTTGCGGCATAACTGACAAACTCGGCATAATCCAAACATCTACGGTAAGCGCGTTGTTGAGGCGTGGGTTTTCCTGTCGAAGCCAGCGATGGCAGCAAAAGCGCAATCACCAAAGCGATCCCAAATGCGGTTAGCAACATTACAATAAATCTATCACTGATGTGCCATTGCGATTCGTCCATAAATTTTCTTTCACGCCGTCAACGCCGCGTCCCAATCCTTCCAAACCGGTTCATAGCCGAGCTTGCGGATCAATTCCGCCACTTCGCCGGCGGAACGTTCGTCGGCAATGTTGAATTGCCCCGTTGCATTCGTCGCCCGGTTCGGCTGCGGCGCCCATTCGCTGGAACCGGACGCCAGTTCCACGATTTTGCCGCGCACGGTTTGATGCAGGTTGTCCTTGCCCGCGCCGGTGTAGCCGCCCGGTTCGGTGTGGCTGCCCGCGCTCATCAGCGTCACGCCCAACGGCACCAGTCCGTCGCGCAGCTTCGGCGATTCGCGCGTCGAGAGCACGATGCCCACGTCCGGGAACATCAGGCGAATCGCGCAAATGAGTTGCGCCAGCTCGCGGTCGGTGATGTGCGTGAGCGGCTGGAATTCGCCGGCGCACGGACGCAGCCGCACCGTGGAAATGGTCAGCGCCGCCTTCCAGCAATTCCGCAGCAGATAATCCGCGTGCGCCGCCGCGCAAATCGCCTCGTAACGCCAGTCGGCCAGGCCGTAAAGCGGGCTGATGCCGAGCCGGCGGAAACCGGCGGCGTAGGCGCGCTCCGGCGTTTCGAGCCGCCAGTCGAAATTCCGCTTCGGCCCGGCAGTGTGCATGTCCGCGTAAACCTTGCGGTCGTAGGTCTCCTGGTAAACCACCAGCCCGTCCGCCCCCGCCGCGACGAACGGAAGATAATCCGCCGTTTCCATCGGACCGACTTCGAGCGAAATGCCCGGCCAGTCGGCGTGCAGCGCGGCAATGCAGTCGCGCAGGTAATTGTTCGAGACAAATTTCGGATGCTCGCCCGCGACGAGCAGGATGTTGCGAAAGCCCTGCTTCTTCAGCTCCCGCGCCTCCTGCCGCACTTCGTCGAGCGACAGCGTCACGCGCAAAATCGGATTGTCGCGCGAAAAGCCGCAATAGGAGCAGTTGTTGACGCACTCGTTGGAAAGGTAAAGTGGTGCGAACAGGCGGATGACCTTGCCAAAGCGCTGCTTCGTCATCGCGTGCGACCGCCGGCCCATGTGTTCCAGCAACTCCGAAGCGGCTGGGGAGATCAGGTTCGCGAAATCGGCGAGCGACAATCTGGATTTCGACAGGCTTTCACGAACGGCGCCGGCGTTTGCCGCCAGCGACTTCTGCGTCAGCGCCGGCAGCGGCAACGAATTGAATTCAGCGACAAAACTCACGCAATCAAGTTACCAGAGCGGCAGGCAAAGTCGAGGCGAGCTTGGCGTTGCGCTGCAATCCAATTTGCGGAACAATTGGGGAAATTTAATGCCGCGCAAAAATTCAATTCAAAACAGTCCGCCGCCGTCCGCAATGATTCTCGGCGTCGGCTCGTTCGCGCACAGCATCGGCACCGCGCTGGCGGATGCCGGGGCGAATGTCTCGACGTATCTGACGCGCAATTACGGACACTATTCACCCGCGCTCGTCGGGGAGACTTACCAGCGCGAAACATTTCCGAGTCCGGTGCCGCTGATTCGCGAGCGGAAAATTGATGTCGTCATTCCGCAATCCATTGACTGGGCGCAGTCGCCGTGGGCGGCGGATTTGATCAAATCCGGCGTCGGCATTTTTAGCCCGACCGGCGGGGCAATGCGGATTGAGCGCGAACGGGATTTTGCCCGCGAATTGTGCGCCCGGTTCAAGATTCCATTTCCCAAGGCATTCGTCGCATCAAACCGCATCGAGGCGGAAAAGATTCTCCAAAAAAATCCGCAACCGTTCGTCATCAAAAATCCGCTCTGCTCGCCGACCAGCCCGGTTCACACCATTTTGTGCGAGACGGTCGCCGACACGCGGGCTTGGTTGCGGCATGTCAATTATGCCGAGGGCGTTTTCCTGCAGGAATATCTTGGCCGCGCCGAGGCCGGGCACATCGCGCTGGTCAGCGGCGGCGAAATTTATTCGCTCGTCACCAACCAGGAATACAAATACGCGCACAACGGCAATCTTGGCATCGTCGCTGGCGCGCCGCTCGGCGGATTGGTTGAGCGCGATGAGAATGACAAATACGGCCTGGCGCGCGAATTGTTGCATCCTCTGCTGCCGTGGTTTCGGAAGGTTAATTATCATGGCCCAATTCAAGTCACGGCGATAAAAGTGTCGGCGACGCCTCGTCGCCGGATTGCTGCAACGGGGGCGCAGCAGCCACGCTGGCACGTCATCGAATATAACATCCGCATCGGCGTCACGTCCGGCCCGATGATTTTGCGGATGCTGAAGAATCCGGCGGAATCCATTTTGCAAACCGCGCGAAATCAAAAACTGGATTTGCAATTCAACGACAAGTTGAACTTCGGCTGCTCGCTGACGCTGGCGGGTTATGGTTATCCGTTCACGCAGGTGCGCGGACCGCAGTTGCCGCTGGAAGTGGACGGCAACTTTGATTGCGACGTGTGGTGGAACGAAGTCGCGCGCGGCGCGGATGGAAATCTGATTGCCACCGGCCATCGCATCGCCGACGTGATTGCGCTCGCGCCGGCGCTGGACGCGGCGATTGCGAAGGCTTACGCGAACATCCGCAAGATTCGTGTTGTTGGCAGTTATTTCCGCACCGACGTCGGCCAAAGCCTGTGGCCGCCGGGATCGGTTTGACACGGATTGCGCGGATTTTCACGGAGTTTTTCATCCGTGTCAGTCCGTGCAATCCGCGTCTGTTTTTTCGTGTCATTTGGTGTGTTTCGTGGTTTAACTCTTTTGAATTTTGATGAATTTGAATTTTGAAAATTTTCCGCAGCGGCCGGCGTGGACCGAGATTGATCTCGGCAAGCTGCGCCGCAATCTGCAACTGATTCGCCGCGATCTGCCGCGCCATGTGAAACTGCTTGCGGTCGTAAAGGACGAGGCTTACGGACACGGCGCGCTCGACGTGGCGCGCATCGCGCTGGAAGAAGGCGCGTGGGGCTTCGGCTTGAGCACGCTCGAAGAGGCGATGGCCCTGCGCGACGCCGGCATCACCGCGCCGCTGCTGTTGCTCGGCGAACGGCAGGAGGCCGAACTCGAATGGTGCGTAGCCCATGACCTGACGGTTTGCGTGAACGAGCCGCACGCCGTCCGCAAGCTCGCCAAAATCGCGGCGAACTTCGGCAAACGAGTTGCGGTTCACGTCAAGATCCACACCGGCATGAGCCGCTACGGCGTCCGCTGGGACGA
>CAYYWB010000091.1:0-9986 GCA_964475285.1 uncultured Bifidobacteriaceae bacterium
CGGCGGCGAGTGTCGTGACCTTTGTGGCGCAGAGGAACGGCGGCGCGGTGGTGGCGATGGAAAACCTCCCGCTTGGAGAGCGCGCGGGGAACGCGATGATTTCCTACTGCCGCTATCTGGGAAAGACTTTCTGGCCAACGGACATGGCGGTTTATTATCCGCATCCCGGACACTGGCCGGTGTCGGAGGTGCTGCTGGCGGGTGTGTTGCTGGCCGGCATTTCGGCGCTGGTGTTTATGCGGCGGCGACAGCCGTTCATGTTGATGGGCTGGCTGTGGTTTGTGGGGACGCTGGCGCCGGTAATCGGTTTGATGCAAGTGGGCCAACAGGCGATGGCGGATCGTTACACTTATATTCCGTCGGTGGGGATTTTGATTTTGACCATCTGGGGCGCGCATGAACTGGCACGGCGCTGGCGGCATCAGGCGACAGTGTTGTCGCTGGCGGGAACGGCGGCGGTGGTTCTGTGCGCGGTGTTGACCCAGCGACAGCTTGGTTATTGGCAGGACAGCGAAACGCTTTTCCGTCATGCGCTCGATGTCACGCGGAACAATTACACCGCGCTTGACAACTTCGGCAACGCCCTGTTTGACCAGGGCCGGATTGACGAGGCCATCTGCCAGTTTCAGGAAGCCCTCCGCCTCAAGCCGGATGACGCCAACGCCCACTACAATCTCGGCGCCGCTCTCGGCGCAAAAGGCCAGTTTGACGAGGCCATCATCCAATTTCAGACGGCCATCCGTCTCAAGCCGGGTGATGCGTGGGACTACTACGATCTGGGCGTCGCACTTGCCAACAAAGGCCAGACCGACGAAGCCATCCGCCAGTTCCAGACAGCCCTCCGCCTCAAACCGGATGACGCCAAAGCCCGCTTCAATCTCGCCAACGCACTCGCCAAGAAAGGCCAGACCGACGAGGCCATCAGCCAATATAGCGAAGCCCTCCGCCTCAAGCCGGATTACGCCATCGCCCACTACAACCTGGGCAACGTGCTTGACAACAAGGGCCGCACCGACGAGGCCGTTCGCGAGTTTCAGGAAGCCGTCCGCCTCAAACCAGATGACGCCGACACCCACAACGCCCTCGGTGCCGCCTTCGACGAGAAAGGCCGGGTTGACGAGGCGATCCGCCAATTTCAGGAAGCCATCCGCCTCAAACCGGATGATGCCATGGCCCATAACAATCTCGGCAGTGTCTTCCTCAACGAAGGCCGGACCAACGAGGCCATCGGCCAGTTTCAGGACGCCATCCGCCTCAAACCGGATTATGCCAATGCCAACAACAACCTCGGATACCTGTGGGCCAGGCGCGGCGAGAACCTCGATCAAGCCCGCGCGCTGGTTGAAAAGGCCGTCCAACTCGAACCGAAGAACGCCGCGTTCCTCGACAGCATGGGCTGGGTGCTGTTGAAATTAAACCGCCCGGGCGAGGGATTGGATTACCTCCTCAAGGCCGTTGAGAATTCAAGCCAGCCCGACGCGTTGCTTTACGATCATCTCGGCGACATTTATGCCGCGCTCAACCAGCGCGAAAAGGCTGCGGAGGCGTGGCGCAAATCGCTGTCGCTCGATCCAAACCCGCAAGTTCAAAAAAAGCTCGGCGCGGTGTCCGCGCCTTGAAGCCCTGAACCGCGGGAATGAAGCGAACGGTTCAATAATTCCAGTAAAATCTCACGACCTGGACGGTGGAGCCGCTGCGGAAAAGGATGGCGTTGAAGTCGCGCTTGTAATTGCCGATGTGCGCGGTGACGGTGACTTTGAACGTGTGGCTGCGCACGTCGCAATAGCGGCCAAGCTGCGCGACCACCGCGGGATTGACGCCGGTGGCGGCGAGCTGGTTGACGTTCTGAAACGGCGTGGCGGTTTCCGACTTCTCGTCGCCGTCGGGGCCGGCGCGGTATTTGAGGATGTCGGCGGCGACTGTGTCGTCCACGCCCGGGATCAATTGCAGGACGTTTGCGTCGGCGGTGTTGATGTTGATGCGCCCGGAGGAAAAGGGCGTGAAAAAGTTTGTCAGCCCGAACGGATAATTGGGCGCCTCGCCGGGCGAGTTTCCAAAACCCAGGTGGTGCTGGAACGCCGCGCCCGGATGATTCGTCGCCGCCCCGCCCCAGTAGATTTCCGGATGATCCAGGATGCCCTTGACAAGCAACAGTTCCGACAGGTCGTCCATCGGCGCCTCCTTGCAATTGTAAGGCGGAGTCAGCCCCTGGTAATAATCATTCTTCGCGCCGGCGATGCGCGGCGCGTCGCCCGCTTGCACCCAGTCTTGGACGGAATCGCTCACGATGGAAATTTCACCGGCGTCCACCCCCATGAGCGTGAGCGCCTGCTGGATGACCGGGGCCGGGGCGGTGTTGATGTTCGCGTAGCGTTCGAGGTCGGTGATTTTGATCGAGACCGTGCCCTCGCCAATCTGGTAATTGTCTAGGGAAATTCCGACCAGCGGGCTGTTGGACTCGCCGATGCTGCCCGCCCCGCCGGCCCAGATTTGATTCAAGGAGTCGTAGGGCTCGCCGGGAATCGTCGCCTCCTGCGCCAGGACCCAGCGCGACAGTTCCACGCCGGAGCGACCGAGCCAGACCAGCCGCTGGTTGGTGTCGGCGCTCTGCGCCAGTGCATTCTCCACCTTCATCGAAAACGCCAGACCAGCCGCCAAAATGGACAGCACAAATATCGCGCACATCACGATGAGCAGCGCGATGCCGTCGGATTGGGAGCGGAGGCGGATTTTCATGGTTTGACCGGAATCGGGGCCGGAGGCGGAGCCGGCGGAGGATTGGGAGCGCCCGGTCCCGTGGCACCCGTCTGGACGACCGCCGGCAGCGTTTGCGACGGGACCGCAATGACACGCGAGACGGACAGCGTCGGCGCGGCACCGCCAAAATCGCGGTTGTTGCCGCCGAGCACGAGGTTGACGCGAATCAGCGGCGGGATGGAATTGGTGTCGTCCCATTCCGTCGTCCATTCCGCCTGGTTGGTGTCCCAGCATTCGACCTTGAAGGTCTGCACGTAGCGCGCGAGTACGAGCGGCTGCTGTTGTTCGTCCGTGTCCAAATCCAGCAGGATCGGCCTCTGCCGCAGCACCAGGTCCCTTTCCGAACTGTCCACGAGAAAAATATTTCCGGGATTGGGCGGCGGCTCGATGGTGAAAATCAATTGCCGCACGTTGAGGTCGCCGAATTTCCCGTTGCGCGGAAAATCATCGGGCAGCCGCGACGTGAATTGCAGCTCCGGCGGATCCTCGTTCACAACAAAGCTGTAATACTTCATGGACGCCTGGAACGACTGGATGCACGTCAGCGCATCCTCGATGGTGTGGATGGCGACGCGCTGGCGCTGCACCTGCGCCGCCGCCGCCTGGCTCACCCGCGCCGCGCGCCAGATGAGGTCCCAGGACGAGTAGATGGCCGCCATCACCAGGGTGAAAATTGTCATGGCGATCATCACTTCAATCAGCGTGAAGGCCGTGGAATTGCGGAACGCGGAGTGCGGAATGCGGAATAAATGGCGGCGCGCGGATTCTCTGTTGGAATCGCTCCGCGCTCCGCGCCCCGCGTTTCGCACTTTGTTCCGCCAGTTCATTTGACGAAATTCCCTCCGTCAAGGCTGCCTGGCGGCGAATCGGGCCGGTAAAACAAGACGGTCATTTTTGAGACGACAGGCTTGTTGCGTTCATTGCTTTGCAGGACGACGACCATCTGGAACAACTTGTTCGTCTGCACTTCGTCCACCGCGTAATCCCACGTGTAGCCCTTGTAGTTGTCTCCGAGCAATTCGCCGAGGTCGCCGGATTCCACGCCCTCCACCAGCTTGTTGGTCAGTGAAAACTCCGACGCCACCAGGCCGGCATCCACCATCGGACGCTGCAACCGCCGCGCGATGTCGAGCGACTGCGACACCAGCGCCAGGATCGCAAACGTCGCCGTGCAAAACGCGACCACGGCGAACATCACCTCGATCAGCGTGAAGGCCGTGGAATTGCGGATTGCGGATTGCGGATTGCGAAATAAATGACGGCGCGCGGATTTCCCCATGGAATCATTCCGCGCACCGCACTCCGCACTCCGAATTTTTCCCCGAGTTTTCATCTCACGTTGCTCACAGTAGCCAGCGCCGTGGTCACTTCCAGTGTGATTTTCCGGTATTCGCCGCCGGAGCTTAATACCAACGTCATTTCATCGCTCGTGCCGTTCGCAAAAAACCGCACGCGCCCCTCGTCCGATTCGGTGTAGTCAAAGTCATTGATGCCCAGCCCTTCGATCACCACGCTGGGGTCGAATTGCGCCGAACTCACCGCCGCCCGGCCCACGCGCGTGGACGGCCCGGACGCCGCCGCGCCGCCGCCGAATTCAATTTCCTGCAAATGCGGATGAAAAACCACGGTCGCCGTCTGCCCGCGCAAAATCGCCACCGCCCGCGCGTGGCTGCAAATCTCCATCACGTCGTTGACCGCCTTGCGCATCGGCGCCTCGCGCGTCACCGACAGGATGGCTGGCACGCCCGTGGCCATCAGCAGGCCGATGATGGCCACGACCATCATGAGTTCGATGAGCGTGAAACCATGTGAATTGCGGAGTGCGGAACGCGGAGTGCGGAATGATTTCCGAACCGGAGCGGCCGCCGGTCCACTCTGCATTCCGCACTCCGCACTCCGCATCCGGCATTTCATTGTCCCCCCATCCCGGAGCCGATGCTGGAAATCATCGAGAACATCGCGCCCAGCACGGCCACCAGCAAAAAGCCGACGCCGGCGGCCATGGTGACGATCAGCGCCGGCTCGATCAAATTCGTCATCACGCGCAACGCGATGTTCAATTCGTTTTCATAGGTCTGCGCCACGTTGTTCAACGCGTCGGCCACGTTGCCGGTTTCCTCGCCGATTTTCACCAGGTCCACCATCAGCCGCGGGAAGACCTTGCTGGCCGCCAGCGGTTGCGCGAGCGATTTGCCGTCCGTCACCGCGTCGCGCGTCCGGGCGGTGGCCTCCTTGATGATGCTGTTGGGGATGACCTGCTCGGTGATTTTGAGCGCGGTGAGCATGGGCACGCCGTTTTGGAGGAGAGTGCAGAGCGTGCGCGCGAACTGGCCGTAAAGATTCAGGCAGATGACCTTCCCGACGAGCGGCATCTTCATTTTCCATTCGTCAATTCTGCGCCGCCCCGTTGGTGTCGCCTGAAACCGCTTGAACACGATCACCGCGACGATGGCCGTCAGCGCCATCAGCCACCAGTAACCCTTGAAGGCGTCGCTGACATGAATCAACATCACCGTCATCACCGGCAGCCGGGTGAAGCCGACGCCCGCGAAGAGCGACATGAATTTCGGCAGAATGAAGGACATGAAGAAAATAATCAGCCCCACGCCCACGCAGCACACCAGCGCCGGATAAATCAACGCCGATGTGAACTTGGCCTGCACCTGCGCGAATTTCTCGAAATGATCGGCCATGCGCCGTAGCACCTCCACCAGCGCGCCACTCTGCTCGCCCGCCTTCACCATGTTGACATACAAATCCGAAAACACGCGTGGTTGCTTGGCCATGGCGTCGGACAAACTCCGGCCCTCGCTCACCTCCTGCTTGAGCTGGCGGCTCACATCCGACGGGATGCCCTTGGTCTCCAGATACGTCATGCTGTTGAGCGCGACAGACAGCGGCATCCCTGCCTGGAGCAAATTGGCGAGCTGTTGCGTGAACGTCGCCAGCTCCTGCAACTTCGGCTTGCGCTGCTGCTCGAAATACGCGCGCAACGTCGGCGGCATGAACGACCGGATGTCGAACGCCCTGGCCGCGCGCCTGGCGTCGCCGGCGGGCGCGGTCCTGCCCGTGTCCACGGCAATGGGAAACAGGCCGAGGCGCTCGATTTGCGCCACGGCCGCCGGGCGGTCGGCCACTTCCAACACGCCTTCAACCAGCTCGCCGCTGCGGCGGCGAGCTTTGTAGGAAAACTGCGGCATTATGTCCCCAATCTAAAACCGCCGGAGCCGGAAAGTTGCAAACTGAAATCCTCCCCGTCCTCGAAATGAATTTCAAGGGTTCGATTGCGAGGACGAGGCCGACGGCGAGGAGAAGGGGACAAACAGGGAAATTAAAAGATTCCGGCCCGGTGCAGCTTGCTTTCCTTTTTCACAGGAACATTGGCTTCGGTGACTTATGGGGAAGCATCCAATGTTCAGCCGACAATGGCTGTTGCAAATCCAGTTTGGACCGGCGCGTGCGACCGCCCGAAATTCCACCGCGATTTTGAAACTTGATACTTGAAACTTGAAGCCCGAAACTACGCCCATGCGTTTCATCGGCGGTGTCATCGAAAAATTACAGCGGCATCCGAAACGGATTGTTTTTCCGGAAGGCGACGAGCCGCGCATTTTGCAGGCCGCGCGGCAGTTTTGCGCGTTGCGGCTGGGAGCGCCCATTTTGCTCGGCGACCCGGCCAGGGTGAAGGCCGCCGCGCAGGAGTTGAATCTTCCGCTTGATGGCATCCGCATCATCAATCCCGCCGAAAGCGAGGACCTGGAGAATTTCTCCAGACGCTTCCATGCGCTGCGCCGCGAAAAAGGTCTGCGCGCCAACGAAGCGCGCGAAGCGATGTTGCAGCCCAATTACTACGGCACAATGATGCTGGCGATGCACCAGGCCGACGGCGTGGTTTCCGGCGCGTCGCACATCATCAGCAGTTTGTTGCGGCCGCTTTTTCAGATCATCAAGGCGGCGCCGGACATGCAAACGGCATCGAGCTGCATGGTCATGGAAGTCGAGGACACACGCGTCGGTGAAAATGGCGTGCTGTTCATGGCGGATTGCGGCGTGATTCCCGACCCGACGGTGGATCAGCTTGCCAACATCGCGGTGTCCACCGCGCAGCTCGCGCGGCACCTGCTCGGCGCGCGACCGCGCGTGGCATTGCTGTCGTTTTCCACCAAGGGCAGCGCGTCGCATCCGTCCGTGGGCAAGGTCCAGGCCGCGACCGCCATGGCCCGGCGCAAGGCGGAACAGCTTTTTCTGGAGGCCGACTTCGACGGCGAATTGCAGGTGGACGCCGCGCTGGTGCCGGAAATCGCCGAACGCAAATTGCACGAGAGCAAGGTGGCTGGGTGCGCGAACGTGCTGATCTTCCCCGACCTTAATTCCGGCAACATCGCCAGCAAGCTCGTCAAGCTCGTCGGCCACGCCAACGCCTACGGCCAGATACTGCTCGGCCTGAACCGCCCTGCCGCCGACGTTTCGCGCGGTTCGACCGCGCACGACATCCTCGGCGTCGCCGCAATCGTTGGCGTGCAGGCGACCAATTATCAAAAACTTTATCCCGGCGCCGGCGCGCATTTGCCCGGCGAGTAATTTCGTTGCATCGTTGAATCATTAAATCGGTTCACATTTAACAATGAACGATTCAACTCCAAGAGTTTTCATCGCCGCCACGCGCCAGAACGACGGCAAGACCACCGCGTCGCTCGGCCTCATCGCGGCGTTGCAGCGGCATTTCCCGCGCATCGGCTACATCAAGCCCGTCGGCCAGCGGTTCGTCGAGATTGAGGAACAGAAAATTGACGAGGACACCGTGCTGATGGACGCGGTGTATCGCATGAACTGCCCGCTCGTGGACATGAGCCCGATCGCCGTGGAGCCGGCCTTCACCCGGAAATATCTCGAAGCCGCCAACAACGAAGCGCTCGTCAAGCGCATCCAGGATGCCTTCAACCGCGTCGCGTGGGAAAAGGATTTTGTGCTGTGCGAAGGCAGCGGGCACGCGGGCGTTGGCTCGGTGTTCGATTTGTCAAACGCGCAGGTCGCGAAAATCCTTGGCTGCAAGGTCATCATTGTCACCCAGGGCGGCATCGGCAAACCGATTGACGAAGTCTGCCTCAACCGCGCGCTGTTTGAAAAAGAGGGCGTCGAGGTCATCGGCGTCATCATCAACAAGGTGCTGGAGGCAAAAATCCCGGAAATCACCCAGTTCGTCAGCCGCGGCCTCCGGCGGAAAAACCTGGAACTGCTCGGCGTCCTGCCGCACGAGCAAATCCTCTGCAATCCGACGGTGGACCTCATCCGCGCCGAATTGCGCGCCGAATTGCTGAACGCGCCGCCGACCTCGCACACGCTGGTGGGTGACGTGGTGGTGGGCGCGATGAGCGCGCAAAACGCGATGCAATTTTTCAAGCCCGGCGTGCTGCTCATCACCCCCGGCGACCGCGAGGACATTGTGCTGGCCGCCTGCGCCGCCATTGACGCGCAAAGCGGGGCGAAAATGGCGGGCATCGTCCTGACCGGCGGCCTGCGCCCCGCCGAAAACATCCTCAAACTCATCCGCGCCATGCCGATTCCCGTCCTGCTCGCGCAGGCCGACAGCTACCGGGTCGCGTCCAAAGTCCACAACCTAACCGTCAAGACGCAGCCAAACGACGCGGAAAAAATTTTGCTCATCCGCGACATCGTTGCCCGGCACGTCAACGTCAAGAAGATCATTGATTCCCTGTAATTCTTGCCCGCTGCGAATTCCAGCCGGATGCGGATGGCGCGGGCATTTTGGACTGCGCCGGCAGAGCGAAGCGGCGACGGCGCTTTCGGGCGGGCGATGGGTTTTCAAATCTCAACGTGTCCCATTCGGAGAAGAGCGGTGTCACGCTGCGCTTGCCACCGCACTCCAAAACGCAACTGATTTCTGACAACAAAAACCCCTTCCGGTTTTGCCGGAAGGGGCGTGTGTTCTAAATTAAATTAGAACTGGTAAATGAGGTTGGCCGCCAACATGAAGGCGTTGTCATGAACATCGTAGTTCGTGTAGGTGGAACCTTCATACGTATAATACGAATTGTCCCAGGCTTTGTAATGCTCCACATGATCCCAGCGGAATTCCACGCGGCTCAGCACATTGTCCCAGATTTTGTATGAAGCGGTGGCCGTGAATTCATCCATTGCGAGAGGGAAGGCATTCACTTGCAAATGCTCGCCACGGACATTCAAGCTCAACTTGTCGTTGGCCTGGAAGTTGGCATACAATCCGGCAACCCAAACGCTGCTATCGCTGTTTCCGATATAGTGAGCGTCATGCACGTCGAGGTAGTCAAAGGCCGCTCCGACCTTGAGAGCCTGCAGCGGTGTCGGCACCGTGACACCAGCATACAAGCTGGTTGTTCCCCAGTTTGCCGGACTGCCGGAAGTCGGACCGTCGTCGTTGTTGATGATGCCCGCATTCAGCGTCGCGCCTTTCATCCAGCCCCAGTTGTCCGGAGCGGTGAGAGCGATCGCGCCCATGTAGGCTTTCTTTGACTCCTGAACATTGCGTCCGTTAATGGGCGTCGGGCCAATGGCATAGAAGTTATTAATCATTGGCACTGTAAATGCCACTTGTGAAGCGTCGGCCACACCTGCCTGCAACGTTATCATGTCATTCACCTTGTAAGTAGCCAAAATACCGGTGAAGGTCGTCGGCTCTATGGTGTAACCGTATGAGCGGGTGAAGTTCGGGTTCAGCGGATCGCTGGTGGATTCATAACCTAGAATCGAATCCCAGACGCCGACTTTCCAGTCAATTGCGCTGCCGCCCACAGGCGTGCTCAGGGCGATATAGGCCTGACGAATGGAAACTCCCGCGCCCATTACGTTTGGTCCCCTAGTGGTATTCGGCGACCACGTGACTTGTGTGCCGGGCACCGAATCCGGTCCAGCCATCAATTCAACGTGATAACCGGCAGCCCACGAACCTTCGCTCAACGGCTTGTCGAGGGCGAGGTCAATCGAATCCAAGTTGAACCCGTCGGCCTTGCCCGGGCCAAAGGCATACTGTGGAGTCTCACCGCCGTTTTGGGAGCCGAGGTTCCACTGGGCGGACGTGTCAACGTAGCCGCTCAAGGTTGTGTTTGAGAGCGCGGTATTCACCACGCTCATTTTCTCGTCCGCGCGTGCCGCCGAAGCAAGACTGACCACTCCGACTGCCGCCAGACCCATTGTCCATTTATTAAACTTCATCTGGTTCCTCCGATGTTGTT
>CAYYWB010000092.1:0-9977 GCA_964475285.1 uncultured Bifidobacteriaceae bacterium
TGATGTTGAGCGGGTTGCGGGTTTCGTGCGCGAGGCCGGCGGCGGCGAGGTTCATTTCCTTGAGGTGCAAATTCAATTCGCTGGCGCGGACGAGGCGGATTTGCAGTTCCGCCGTCTTGGAAACATTGCGCAACGCCAGCCCGGCGCCGGCGGCGGAAATGCCGGCGAAAAAGATGATGATGAAGCGCAGCCAGAGGTCATCGCTGATGCTGGCCTGCAACGATTCCGTGGACAGCGTGAGCGCCAAGCCATGCAATTCGTGTGTGGCCGTCATCTCCTGCAATTGCTTGTCGTCGAGTCCACGCGCCCAAAATGGACGGCGCGGCCCCGGGCCACCTGCGCGCGGCGGGCCGGGAGGTCCGCCCGGTGGCGGCCCGAAACCACGGCCCGGCGGAGGCCCGGATGGCCCGGTGGCATTCGTGCCAAAAACGTTGGTCATGCCTAGGCCGAGATCGTTCGTCGTTCCCACATCGCCCGGACGGGGTCCGCGGCGCGGAAAGCCGCCGCGCATCGAGTTGGTAGGCTGGTCAATGATAAGCGGCGCCTGGGAATTGGTGTTGCCCTCGGGATTCAAGAACACGCCTTCGACCGGATAAACCCGGGTCATGCTTCGCAACCCCCAATGCTCGCCAGCCTGAAGAATGTCCGTTTGCTCCAGATCAATTGTCCTGCCGGCGGAAGCCATGACGCCATTCGTCGAGTTCAGCATCGCGATGGAAATAACCTCGCCAGTGGCCAAGCCGTTGGTCTCGCTGGCGACGAGTTCGTCCAGGATGGGTTCCAACTGGGTGCGGAACACCGCGCCACGGAATTGCTGCCCGCGCACGACGGCGCCGATGCTGATGGCGAAGTCTTCGGAGCGTTTCCGCCAGTCAGCCCTGGCCGCTTCGCGGACGCGAATGTGCTCCTCGATTTGCCATGCGACGACCAGCACCCAGACTCCCAGCAGAAGGCCGTAAATCAAGTTGCTGTTTCGTCTAGGTTGCATCCGTGGGTCTAGTTATGCGCCATTTTGCGAAAATATCAATCCTATTCGGTCAATTATTCTTGACCGGCAGGCGGTCGAGAAAACGATCCATTTCCTGCTCCGAAATCGCATTGGTATTGGTGATCAATGGTGTCTGGCCTGTTTCATGCACGGACATCGCGGCAAGCTCCGACGGCATCTGGATGATATGCGGCGTAATGAATATAAGCAGCTCATCCTTCGCATTCGCCCGGTTGGTGAACTTGAAAAGGTTGCCAAGCACCGGAATGTCGCCCAGCAGCGGCACCTTGCTCTCACTGAAAGCCTTGTTGTTGGAAATGAGGCCGCCGATGACGACGGTCTGGCCGTCGGGAGTCACGACCACGGTGTTGGCGGAACGCTTGAGGAGATTGGGCGCATACACGGCGGACGAAAGTATGCTGCCGCCCTGAATCACCTGGCCGGGCGTCGAGCTGTCAATCTGCGTGATTTGCGGCTGGAGAATCATTGACACCAGACTGTTCATCCCGATGAACGGCGTGACATCCAGTTGAATGCCGACGTTCTGATAGGAACCGTTGACAGTCGGAACGGTGGTGCCGGTGCCGCCGACGGCAGTCAAGCTGACACTGCTGGGCAGATAGACGCTCTGGCCAACGACAATCTCCGCCAACTGGCCGTCGTGCGCGAGAATGGACGGACGCGACAGCACCTGCGCCTTGCCGGAGGTGGCAATGGCCTGGATTGTCCCCGTGAAATCATTGCCCATGATCTGATAAAGCCCGCCATTCCCGGCCGATCCCTGCAGGGATTGGGGCAGGCTAAAACCGTTGTTCACACTGTAACTCGTCGTCAACGGGGTAAGGCCGCTAGGCTCGATGGATGGAGTCCCGAGCGTTACTACTGAGCCACCAGTTGTAGGGTAAGTAGTTGTTGTAGGGGTGTTAAGACTGTAATTGGTTATATACCCCGTGACCACCCCGAAGCTTTTGCTGAAGCCGTTGTAATTGCCCTGAACGCCGAGATCAAGCGCCTTGTTGTCATCCACTTCGATGAAAGCGGCCTTGATGAGCACCTGCGGTTCGGGCGCGTCGAGGCTGTCAAGAACCTTCTGGATTTGCGCCATGGTCTCCTTGTCGGCGATGACGACGATGTTGTGCGTCATCGGATCCACGGTAATTTCCGGGGCGGTGCCCACCTGGCCGTTGTTGTTGTAGGCGCTGTTGCCAGCAGTGCTGCTAGTGCCGCGGCCTCCCGCAGCACCGCCGCCACCGCCGAAGCCGCCGCCGCCAATAGCAGCGCCGCCGCCCCCGAAGCCGCCGCCGCCCCGGCCACCACCGCCCCCGAAGCCGCCGCCGCCCCGGCCACCACCGCCACCACCGCCGCCGGCATAGACTTGCACTGCGGCGCAAAGCAGGAACATCAGAATGCCGCCGAATTGTTTTTTGAAATGATTTGTTTTCATATTTTTCGTTTCGTTAATTTTTTTCGTGATTTGGAACCCATTACGGCGTTGCACCGGTGGTGCCGATTTGCTGGGAGGTGCTGGCGCTGCCCATGCTTGACGCGCTGCTTTGAATGCGATTCTGGATCGCGCTGTTTTGCCCGGTGCTGCGCGCATTGCTGCTTCCAAACATATTTTGCAGCACCTGCACCGCCTGGTTTGGATCGGCGTTTTTCACCTGGAAAACATAAACGTCCTGGTCGCGATCCGAGGGCACGTCCATTGACGCAACCACATCCACGATTTGGTCCATCAAATCCGTCGGCGCGGTCACGATGACCGCCTGGATGCGGGTATCGGCCACGACGTTGACCTGCTGCGCCTTTTGAAGGCGCTGGCTGGTGGCGTTGTTGCCGCCGCCACGACCGCCAAAGCCGCCACCACGACCGCCACGACCGGCAAACTGAACCGGCGTCTGGGCGCCGTTGGCGCCCGGGAAAATGCTGGCCAGTTCGCTCGCCACATCGGACGGGCTGGCGAACCTCAACGTGAACACCTTGACCACCGTTTCCATCTCGGCGCTGTCATCCACCATCCGGATGATTTGGGCCAGATGCCGGATGTTGGCCTGGGTGTCGGTGATGATGATCGAGTTGCCGTTCGGATCGGCGACAATGGTCGCCTGCTCCGAGACGAACGACTCCAATTCCGTGACCAGTTGGCTGGCATCCACAAACCGGATGGGAAGAATCCACGTCGCGATCTCGGCGTTGTTTGGAATGTTGGTCCATGTAGTGCCGGTCTTGACCGGGGTTTGGCGCATCTTCGCGTCAGTTTTGGTCATAATCGTCAGTGTCCGCCCCTCGCGGATGGCCGCGTAATTGTTCCGGTTCAACTCGGCGTTCAGCAAATCCACCGCCTCATCCTTGGTCAGGTGCTTGCCCATGACCGTCACACGACCGTTGACGGTCGTCTGCTGATCAATGACGAAACCCGCCGCGTCGCTCAAATAATTCAGCACCATGTCCAGCGAGGCGTTCCTGAAGTTCAAGGTCAAATCGTTTTGATTCGTGCCCATGATCCCGGCGGGCGCCGCGAAGTCCGACGACACGGTCTCCTCCTCCGGCGCGTTTCCCTTTGGCAAAATGACCGCGGGGGTTGCGGACTGTCCATCCGCCGGCGTTTCAACCGCCGCCGTCGCGTCCGCTTGCGCGGCAGCGGGCTGATCCGGCGGCGCGGCGTCCGGTCCGCCTCCGGGTCCCATGTCCGGTCCGCCGGGTGGCGGCGGGGGCGGCGGTTGATCCTGCGTTGCCGCCGCGTTGTCGTTGGCCGGCGGGCCGGCGGGCTGGGCGGCTGCCGTAAGCAGCAGCCCCGAAATGCAGATTGCCGTGAGTATGGTTGTGTTTATGATTTTCATTTTAATTCCTGTAGTCTAATTGCCATTGCCTAATTGCTTTTGTCGTTGCTCCATTAGTCTTTTCAAAATGTCGTTTCCTTCGATGGCCGCGCCGGGGGTGGAACTCGATTCGGTGGTGGAGGCGCTTCCCGTCGCCGCCGGAGCGTTGTCGGCGGCCTCGGTGTCCATGAAGGTGGACAATTCCCCCTGGGACAGTTGCCAGACGCCGTTATTCTGCCTCATCACATCGCCGATTTTCATCTGCAACGTCCGTTTTTTGTCGGCGGTCTGCAACTGGACGCCTGTGGCTGTGATTTGCGCCACCGTGTAGCCGGCGATGCTGTTGGTGTCCGATTGGTAGAGCACTTTCCGGTAGCTGTAATTGTTCCCGTCAAAAAACGCGAACGTCCCCTTCTCGTAGCGCATCGTGCCGACCAGCGAGAACTCCGGCCCGGATTGCCGCACCCGCGTGGTGATTATCTGTGCCGGCCCGGAAAACAGCGCAAACCGGTTCGGGTTGAAAATGTTCCGCACGGCGATGAACCCGCTGAACGCCGAATAATTCGTCGGGCCGGGCACGTTGCTGCTGTTCCCCAATCTGTTGTTTCTGAACCCGCCGTTGTTCCCGAACCCGCCACCGTTGTTCCCAAAGCCGCCGCCATTGTTTCCGAACCCACCGCCATTGTTCCCGAAGCCGCCGCCGTTCCTGTTCCTTTGCGCGGAGACAATTGTCACACTGGCGAGCAACGCCAGCAAAATTCCAAGGCAAAAGGGAAAATTGAAATGTTTTTTCATTGGAATCATTTTCATCGTTTCACCTGTGTTGTTGGTTTCGTTGGTTGCAACAGCGCCAGCCCGCTGATTTGCAGGCCGAGCGTGATTTGCTGCCCGGCGGTGTCATGCGCGGCCAGCTCCACCGAGTCAACCTTGAGCGCCATCTGGCCTCTTTCAACGTTGTAAATGAACTGGCTCAAGTTTTGGAGCGTGCCGGACGCTTCCAGGCGGCAGTTCAGCGTCCAGTAATTCGTCGAGTCGTATTTCCACTGCGGCATGATGCTGGAGATTTCCGCGCCGCTGCCGCGCGACCAGCCGTTGAGCGCCGAAATCAACTGGTTCTCGGCCACCGAGGTGTTGTTCGTTAGGGCGTTCGCGTTCATGTCGCCCCACTGGCGGCGGAGATTGGCCTCGGCCTTGATCAAATTTTTCCCGTCCGCCACCTGCAGGCGCAATCCGGCGATTTTCTTCGAGCGCGCCGTCCACATTTTGCCGAGCGGTTCAAAGATGATCAGGTCGCACAACCAGAGCGCGACAACCGCGGCGAACACCACGATCAATAATTGCTGGCGATTATCAACTTTCATAGTGGCCCTCCGTTTTCGTATTGGAAGTGAAATGTGAATTGCATGGGATTTTTTCCGTGAATCAGGTCCACCTTCAAGTCGCTCACGCCGGGCGCGCTGCGCAATTTCGTCTGCATGTCCAGCACCGACGCGGTGTCCTGCGTGATGCCGGAGCAGCTCACCGCGCCGCCTCCGTCAATTTGGATGGTCTTGGCCGTCACGACGCCGGTTTCGGGAAACGCGATGGTGAGCAGCCGCAAAACCGACAGGTCGCGGAACGTCCCGTCATACCACGGCTGGAATTGCCGGATCCGGCTCTGCACGCCCCGCAAGTCATTGACTTGTTGCTCCATGCCCTTCCACTGCGAGTTCAGCCGCATGAGCTGGATTTGCTGGAACGCAAACATCCCGCCGACAATCAGCACGACGCCCGCCGCCACCGCGCCCGTGGTCCGCAGCCGGCCCGATGAATACTTCGCGGCAAACTGCTCGATCAAGGTCGGCTTGACCGGCAAAAATTCATACGCCGGCGGCTCGTCCACCAGCGCGCGCGCCGCGAGGCTGAACGCCGCCGACAGCGACGCCTCCGGCGGAAGCTGCGCGCCAAATTCATCCGGCTTGTAGGCCGCGACCACCTCCACGCTCAAGCCCATCGGCTCGAAGCGCAGTTCCATTTCATCCGCCAACTGCCGCGCCAGCTCGCGCGGGCCGAAAATGCGGATGCGCTTCACCGCGTCGCGCAGCTCGGCGGGCAACTGGCCCAGCGTGATGCGCGATTCGCGCGCGACCAGATCGGGCATCAGCGCGGGCCGGCCGTTGGGACTTTCAATCGCGCCTTCGAGCGCGCGCAGCGCCGCCACGCCGCCGCCGCAGGTGATTTGCAGCGACACCGTGTTTTCGCCGATGGCCAGCGCGAGGACGCCGTTGGAATTTTCCGCCGCCGGCGGCTGCAACGCCGCCATGCCGAGCGCGAAGCTGGCCGGCTTCAATTTCGCCGCCGCCAGCACCTGCTCCAGCGTCGCGATGTGCGCGCCGGGAATGCCCGCGAACAGAATGTGTTTTTTGTCCGCCGCCAGCGGGCAGCTTGAACTGGCCAGTTGCAGCGTCGCCACGTCGGTGGGAAAACCGCGCTCGGCCTCCATTTGCAGCAGGCTCGCGGCGTCGGCCTCCGGCAGCGGCGGCAGTTCCGTGTGGGCCGTCAGCACCCATTTCAGCGGCACGCCGAAGATGCAATGGCGCACGCGCACGCCGGCGGCGTCGAGCTGGTTGCGGATTTCACGGCCGACCAGCTCCGGCGCAGCGGTCAGCGGATCCAGTGTGAGCGCGGCGGAAAAGCTCTGCTGCAAATGCAGCGAGTCGTTCGAGCGCCGCAGCACCACGCCTTCGAGCCGGCTGCCGTCGAGCGCCAGACCGAGCACGATCGGCAGTTTTTTTAGTTTCCGAAAGTTGATTTTCAGGATGTTGTTCATTGCGTTGTGTTGTTTGCCAGCAAAGTCTGCCGCGCCTTGTCGCCCAGCGCCCAGCCGAGCCGGCTCAAGTCCTGGCGGTAAAGGATGATGGGCGTGCCTTCGCTGGTGTCAAAAATAAACTTCACACGCCGGTAGCCGCGCCCGAACGGCCCGACCGCCGCGATGTCGGCGGTAAATTGAAAACTTTTCGTAGTGACGTAATTGCCGGCCGCCAGCGCCGTGATGATCGGGCTGTTGTTGCCCAGCGCGTCAATGAGCCACCAGACGGTGTCGAGGTTGCCCGGATTCTGCGTGCGGTAGGTGATGAGCGTGTCCGCGGCACCCGCGGCAATCTCCTGGCTGATGTTGTTGGTCAAGCCCATGAACAGCGCCGTCAACACATCGCTGCCGGCGGTGTTGACGTTCACCCGTCCGTAATAATAGGTGTTCGTGCTCGTGGTGATGTCGTTGTAAATCTTCTCAAAATCCGCCTCGCTCATGCCCGCATACTGCTGGCAGCGGATGGCGAAGGCCAGAAGGCTCGCATAAGACCGGTTGGTCAACTGGTTGACACTGGCCGTGTTAAGGCCGAAATTTTGGAACAAGGCGAGCATCGTGTTGTGGCTGGCCCTGCTCACATTCGTCAGCGACGAGCCGTCGGAATGGAAATTCGGCTCGCGCGTCCAGACCGTTGTGTATTCAAACAGGCCGGGATTCATCTGGCCCGTGCCGGTGGAATCCTTTTCGTTCGCGTCGAGCACGCCGTTCCGGTTCAGGTCGTCGCCGGTCAGCAAATCCACCGTCGCGCCATAGACCAGCCGCAGTTCGTCCTCGGTCTCGAACGGCGCGTATTTGGGATAGTAGCCGAGCGTCGAGTAGTCGAGCGCCCCGGAGCCGTTGGTGGAGCGCCAGTCCTCGATGGCTTGCGCGAAATCCACCGTCATGTATGGCAGATAAGAAAGCGTGTTCGTGTTGACGTAATTCAAATCCAGCTTCGAGGCTTCGTCCACCAGCCCGAACGTCGGTTCGGTGGCAGCCTGGCCGAGCGCCGCGCCCTGCCCGGTCGTGTCGCGGCCAATGAGCCAGAATTTCGCGTCGCCGACGGGCACGGCCTCGCAGGAGAACTGCGTGGAATCCGGCACCGCGCCGTTGGTCGCGTAATTGTAAAGGACATAGCTGACATAGCGCGTCGCACCCTCGATGGCCTGGTCCGCCGCGAGGCCGCTGACGCGGTTGTCCGACGCGCGCAGCTCATACGTCATCGAGTTGGCGAAATACAGCGCGATGCTCACCAGCCCGACGCAAACCCACAGCACAATGATGAGGACGGAGCCATTTTTGTAACATCCAACATTCAACATCGAACGCCGAACATCCAGCGCACCCGCCACCCGGACACCTCCGGGCGCTGGATGCTGGCTGTTCGATGTTGGATGTCTAAATCTCATTTTCAATTTCCGGTGGCCGTGGTTCCGGTGGCCGTGGCCGGCACCATGTTTGTGCGCGCCTGCACGTCAATGGGCACAAACATTTCAATCGGCTGCGGGTTGTTGTTGTTATTGTTGCCTGACAATTGGATGTCCACGCGAATGGCGACCGGCAGGTTCGTGTTGACCGAGTTCAGGCTGGTCGTGTCCCAAGTGTCCTGCCATTGCGCGCCGTCGAAACAACTGAACTTGATGTCCTGAACGCCGCTCAACATGAACTGATCCTCCACGTCCGGCGTCGTCATGTTCAGCAGGTTCCTGACAACGCTGCGGATCAAATCCTTGCCCACGGCGTTGCGGTCGGTTGGCAGCCTCAATTCGTAGGTCACGCGCTGGATGTCGGCCCACGGCGTGTTGGCGTTCAACGCGCCGGTCGTGGTGAACATTTCAATCGCCACCGGCTCCGTCACGCCGGCGCTGCTCAATTCGCCGACCCGGAAATCGCCGGACAATACCCCGCTGGTGACGTTTGTCGGCATCACAACGCACTGCAAATCGCGGCGTATCGTCGCCACCGTCTGATCCAGCGGCAGGGCGGCGTCCACGGTGTCCGCCGTCGTGTCGCGCAGGCGCAGCGCGGCGAACAGCACCGCGTTGACGGCGATGAGCGCAATGGCGGCAACTCCGATTGCCAGGACCATTTCAATCAGCGTGAACGCGTGCATGTTTTGTGTCTTGATTTTCAAAATTGCAAACCCGTTGTTGTCGCCGGTTGCGTTTGCGGCGTCGGCGAACCCGCCAGCGTGCTCAATGTCACCGAGTAATCGTTGCCCTGCGCCAGAAAATCCACTTTCGCCGTCAGCATCACCAGCGACCCTTGCGCCATGTTTTGCACCGGGTTTTGCACCGTGCCTTTCAGCGAATCCGGCGGCCAGTTCTCGCTGGTCACCGTCCAGTTGAAATCCAGCGGGCCTTCCGAAATCACGCCGTTCTGCGGGCCGTTGCCCCAGTTCGTCATGATCAGGCTCTCATTCAAAACCCGGTCGGCAATGCGCGCCGCCGCGCCCTTCCGCGCGGCCACCTCGCCCGCGAGGCTGGAAACGTGCAGCGCCTCGACCGCCACCGGAACCACGATGGCCAGAAACAGCATCGCCGCCATCACCTCGGCCAGCGTGAAACCGGACAGGTAGGGACGCCGCGCTGCGGCGTCCGGTCGGCGCGGCACGCCGACCCTGCCTTTATGGTTTCGTGTCGCTAACTTCATAACCCGCGTGATTCGGTGTCTCAACCAGCCAGCGCGTGACGCCGGCGGAATCGCTCAACTGCAATGCCTTTGGACTGTCCTCGTCCACCGTGCCGTCCGGCAAAAAATGGATGGCCGGCAGGTTGTTGAACGTCGTCGGCGCGCTCACGGTGGTGTCCAACACCGAGATTTGCAATGTGTCGTCCACCGTCAAACTTTCCGCCTTCGGATCGGCGTTCTGGCCGCTCGTTTCCGCCGTGAGTCCGTAGGCGCCGTTTTTTCCGTCCACCCACAGCAGCATCGGCACGCCCTCCGAAACCGCGCGGCTCTGGGCGGCGTGCGTGAGCGCAAACAGCCGCCGCGCCTCGGAATCCAGCGCGCGGCCGCGGATGAAAGTCGCCATCGCCGGCGCGGCCAGCGACGTGATGACCACCAGCAGCGCCAGAACCAGAACCAGCTCGATGAGCGTGAAGGCTGCGCGTCGAGGGACGAGTGCCGAGGGTCGAGGGCAGAAAAGTCTGTTCGCGCCATTTGCTGGCACTCGACTCTCGACTCTCGACTCTCGACCTGTGCATTTCATTCATCACTCCCAATTTACAATGTCATCTCCAGTTCCCGGCTTGCCATCCGGGCCGGCGGAAAACAAGTCATAGCCATTCGTGTTATGCTTGCCGGGATATTCGTAAATATATTTGTGGCCCCACGGATCAAC
>CAYYWB010000093.1:0-9907 GCA_964475285.1 uncultured Bifidobacteriaceae bacterium
CCAATCCGGCGCACGGCTCGTTTGAAAAATGGCAGCCGGAGAAGCTGCCGGTGACAAAGACCGACGATGATTTTTCCGTGACGCTGACGAAGCTGGTGGCCGGCACGGATCTGCCTTATCAGCGCAATCAGGAAGACGCGGATGACGCGATGAACAAGGGCGTGGCGGCGACGTTCACCGTCCAGCGGAACGGCAGTCCGGCTGCGAACTGGCAACTGGTGTCGGTGGAATCTTCCGACGCCACCGGCAATCACGTCACCAGCGGCGGCGTGCAGAATGCGTGGCAGGGCGACACGGACTCGGTGACTTATCAGGCCGGATTGTGGGCGGACGAGCCGGCGTGGAAATTGCGCGCGGAATTTTCGCAGCAGTCGGATTTTGCCAGCAATGAATTGTGGACGGTGTCGAGCATTCCGCTGGAGCCGGGCAGCCAGCAGGATTATTGGAATTTCGCCAACAGTTTTTTCAACAACCGGCGCGGCAACACCAATGCGGCCGTGGCCGAGACGGATTTGAACAGGGTTCACTTGAATATTTTCCCGGCGAAGATGTTCACGGACCAGCGGATGGGAAATGGCGAGATTGACGGCGGCGTTCACATTCAGGCCACGTCGCTCCCGGCCGGGATGCAGATGACACTCGTCAAAGTGACCGACAATCAAGGCGGGGAGATTCAGAGCAACGGCTCGGGCACGTCCGGCAACGGCGCGTCCACCGTCTATGGCTATCAATTGCGCGACCTCGGCGGCCTGACCAACATCAACGTCACCGTCGCGCTGCACAAAAACCGCTCCGTCGAATTCACCGTCAAGCCGGAAACCGAAAAACCATAAATCCCATGAAAACAAAAATCTTGTCGGGCGTTGTCGTCGTTCTCGTCATCGGCCTTGCCGCCGGCGCGTTTTGGTGGCTGCGGCGGCCACAGGTCATCACGTTCAGCGACGACAGCAAGGTGACTCTGCTGGCGGTGGAATACGGCAAACGCCACGCGGTGCCGGCCGCCAAGGCGCCGGCGGCGTCCACCAAGGCCAGGACGCCCGTCCGTCGCGGCGCCAACTCGTTCACCACGACCAATGACACGCTTGTGCTCTGGGTGCGGCAGGAATACGATGCCACGCAAAATCAATTTCATAGCTTCCAGTATTGCGTGTATGACAAGGCGGAAACGGCGTGCATGCAAACTTTCGGCCGCAATTACGGCAACGGACGGCAGGGCAGCGAAATCGTGGCCGTCCAGATTGACGCCTTCCCGCGGCGGCAGGGCAAATTTATCGTGCGCGTCCAAGAACAAGGCAACGGCGGCCAGGAAATGTCGGATCAAAAATTTGTCATTGCCAACCCGGTGCGCGGCTCGTTCGCGAATTGGACGGCGGAGCCGCTGCCCGCCACGAAGTCGGACGACGATTTGTCGGTGACATTGACGAAGCTGGTGGCCGGCGCGGATGCGCCCATCAACCGCAATCAGGACAACCCCGACGACGCGATGAACAAGGGCGTGCAGGCCGTGCTTCACATTGAGCGCGGCGGAAAGCCGGTCGCGAACTGGGAGCCGGTGTCGGTGGAGACTTCCGATGCGACGGGCAATGAATCCAGGACCATCCAGATCGGCCAGAACGGCTGGCAAAACGGATGGGCAAACAGTTCCTGGCAGAATGGCGACGACACGTTCATTTATCAATGGGGCTTGTGGACGGACGAGCCGGCGTGGAAAATCAGATTGGAATTGTCGCAGCAGTCCGGTTTCAGTTCCGACGAGCAATGGACGGTGCAGAACATTCCGTTGCAACCGGGACGCCAGCAGGATTTTTACAATTCCGCACGCAACAAAACCAACGCCGTGGTTGCCGAAACCGATTTGAACGGCGTTCATTTGAAGATTTTCCCGGCGAAACAATTCACGGATTTGCCGCAGAACATGCCGGTGCAGGGCGGGCTGACGATTCAGGCCGATCCGGCCCTGCCTGATGGAATGCGCATGACGCTGGTCAGCCTGACGGATGATCAGACCAACGATGTCGGATACTGGAATAACGGCACGATGACGAGCACGACTGGCGCCACAACCATCACCACCTATCGCTACGGTTTGCGGGACATCAGCGGCGTCACCAATCTCAATCTCACCCTCGCCGTGCACAAGAGCCGGTTTGTGGAATTCACCGCCAAGCCGGAAAAAGCGGCGGCAAAATAGAAATATGACCTTATGAAAAAAATCATCATCTGGACTCTGGTTTCGATCATCATTGCCGGCATCGCGGTGGACGCGTTTCTTTGGCTGCGCAAACCACAAATCATCACCTTGAACGACGGCACGAAATTGACGCTGCTTGGCGTCACCTACGGCAAGCATCACGTCTCGCCGAAAATCAAGGCCGCCAACGGACGCGCCCGCAGCATCGCCGGCGCGCGGATTGACAGCACGAACAACACGGTCGTCGTCTGGATTGAAGCGCAGACCAAGCCAAACCAGTATCCGAATTATCAGTTGCTGGTTTATGACAAGGCGAACACGGCCTGCGTCAGCGCTTATTCGAGAACTCAATCGCAAAACGTGAATGGCTCAATGATTCAAGGCTTCATGCTCGACGCCTACCCGCGCTGGGACAGAAAAATGGTTCTTCGCGTCATGTCCTGGGGCGGCAGCGGACAGCGCGTTGCCAAGGAACAATTCGTCGTTTCCAATCCCGCGCGCGCCTCGTTTGCGAAATGGACGCCGGAGCCGCTGCCAGACACGCAATCCGACGGCGATTTGAATGTGACGCTGACTCGCCTTGTTTATGGCGTGCGCGGTTTCAACAACGGCAGCGGCGCGACGAAAAACGACCCGATGACCAAGGCGGTGGAGGCGGCTTTTCGCGCCGAGCAAAAGGGCGTGACCGCGACCAACTGGCAGCCGATCCGCATCGAGACTTCGGATGCGGCGGGCAACAAGGCTTCGCTCAACAGTTGGAGCAACCCGCGCGAGGGCGCCGAGTCGGTGATGACATATCAGTGGGGGTTGTGGCCAGATGAAACGCCCTGGAAGTTGAGCGTGGAGTTTTCCAAACAGTCCGGGTTCAGCGATGATGAGTCATGGACGGTTCAAAATCTTCCGGTGAGTCCCGGCAACCAGCAGGAAATGTGGAATTACGGCAACCAGAACAGCCGGACGAAGCCCGCCTTTGCCGAAACGACATTGAATGGAATTCACTTGAAAATTTTCCCCGCGATCCAGTTCACAAATCAATTTGGGGGAAATGGCGACAAGCCCGGCGGCTTCCGGGTTCAAGCCGATCAACCGCTGGACGGGATGCAATTGAAGCTCGTCAAGGCGACCAGCGATTCGGGGCGCGACCTTCAAAGCTACAGCGGAACCAGTTGGGGCGGCAGCGACCGCCAGTTTCAGTTGCAGAACATGCGCAACACCCAAACGATGAACGTCACGCTGGCGCTGGTAAAAAGCCGGTTCGTCGAATTCACCGTCAAGCCGTCCCCACAAGCGGCGGGCAACAACAATTGATGCGCCCATGAAAGTGAAAGTCATTTTCTGGAGCGTGGTTTTGGGTTTTATCCTCGGCTTTGCCGCCGGTGGATATTGGTGGAAGTCGCGGCCGCAGGTTTCGCAGCCACAGGTCATCACCTGGAGGCCAAGCCCGGCGAACACCTCCGAATTGGTGAAGTCGTTGCAGTTCTCGCAGCCGCAGGTCATCACATTGAACGACGGCACGAAGTTGTCGCTGGTCGGCGTCACTTACGGCAAATATCACGTCTGCCCGATAGATTCAAATGCCCGCGAAATCACGCTTGACAGCACAAACGTCGGATGGCAACCGCAAACCAATGACACGCTCGTCGTTTGGGTTGAGGCCCAGCATAAGGCGAACCAACATACGCCTTACGGTTTGGCGGTTTACGACCAGGCGGGCACAGCTTCTGTTTACCAAGGGATGAGCGTCTTGGCGCAGATAAACGACACCACAGACGTTCGGGGCATAATGTTCAACGCCTATCCGCGCTGGGACAGCACTTTGATTGTCCGGGTCTCTGGCAGCCAGCCCGGTGACGGCAGAGAGTTCGTCATTACCAATCCGGTGCCCAAGTCGTTTCCCCAATGGACGCCGGAGACGTTGCCAAACACGCAATCCGACGGCGATTTGGAGGTGACGCTCACAAAATTGATCGTCGGCGCTTCGGCTCCCCCCGAACCTTTCAGCGGCTTATTGCGAGATGATTCTCTGAAAAAAGTTGTTCGGCTTGCCTTTGATGTCCGGCAAAATGGGCAATCTGTCACGAACTGGAGGGCGGTGAATGTTGAGACGACCGATGGGACAGGTAATTCGATTCGAACATTGCTCAACCCATATTATAACAATGGGCAATCCGAAGGCTATTATTACCATGCCGCATTGTGGCCGAATGAACCGGCTTGGAAGATTCGCGTCGAGTTTTCTTGCACATCTGGCTTTAGCAATGACGACGTCTGGGTGGTCACAAATGTTCCCGTGCGACTGGGAAGCCAGCAGGACGATGAGGCTATATTTAATAGTCTGGTGAATAATTCAGGCGAGACAACAGCCGCCTTTGCCGACACCACCATCAATGGGGTTCGTCTGAATCTGTTCCCGGCGGTTCTATACACCAATCAGGAACAACCAACAACAAACCAATTTGTTTTTCAAAATCAAGATGACGGAAAAATTGTGAGTTTCAGCCTCAAAGCGGTTCCCAACCTGGAATCGGAGGGGATGAAGGTGACGCTAGTTAAGGTGACCGACGACCAAAATCGCGAACTTCAAAATCCGCGCTCCTCCCATCCAACCAGTCGGATTGGCGGCCTCGGGCGTGGCGGAAGCTATCAATATAAATTTTCAAGCCCTCGTGATGCCAGTGCCCTTAACATCACGTTGGCGCTGCACAAGGACCGTTTCGTCACGTTCACCGTCAAGCCGGAAAAAGCAACGGCGGCGGCGCCATAAACCGGGACGGCATGAAGACGAAATTCGTGCTTGGTGTCACCGCCGCAATTCTGATTGCCGGTATTGCGGGCGCGGTTTTTTTGTGGTTGCGCCTGCCGCAAAAAATCATTCTGCCCGACGGCACGAAGCTGACGCTGGCATCTGTGACTTACGGAAAAGTCCATTTGTTTTCCGCTCCCAAAATCGCGCGCAAGCGCGTCATCACCGCCGCGGACACCTTGTGCGTCTGGGTGCGCGAGGAATTCGGCGGCCAGACGCACGGCAATTTCACGGTCTTCATTTTGGACAAGTCCGGCGCGTATTGCGCGGGAACCGCAACCGTCCAGCGCTTTCCCGCCGGGCCGGGCGCGGACATCGCCTGCTTCCGGCTGGCCGCCTTTCCGCGGCGCGACGGCAGGCTCCGCCTGCAAATCGAGCCGAACAATTCGCAGGACGAAACGCCGGCCGCAAAAAATGAATTCGTCGTCGCCTTTCCGGCACAAAAACCATCCGCTGAATGGCTGCCGCAATCGCTGCCCGACACGCAGGAGGGCAGTGATTTCACGGTCACGCTGACGAAGCTGGTGCATGGCGTTTCATACACCCAGCCGAAAAATTCCAGCCCAACCGATCCGACGAACCAGGCGGTGCTGGCGGCTTTTCGCATCGAACAAAACGGCGTCATCGCCACCAACTGGCAGCCGGTGAGCATCGAGTCGTGGGACGCCACCGGCAATCACAGCACCAGCGGCACCCACAAAATCCAGCGCGACGGCGATGAAACGGCGATGATTTACAAATGGGGTTTGCCGCCGGACGAACCGGCCTGGAAACTGCGCGCCGAATTCGTGCGCACTTCCGGTTTCGGCCCGGACGAGCTGTGGCCGGTGGCCGGCATTCCAGTTGTGACGAATGCGAATCCGCAATTGCCCGATGATCCGGCCAACGCCTTTTCGCAGACGAAGCTGGGCAATTCGACCCTCATGGTGTATCCCGCCCAGCGTCTGGCGAACGGCCAGATTTCGGTGCATGTCTCGGTGGATCCAGCGCCGCTGGCACCGGAAAATCTTTATTTCACGCTGGTTGAGGCGACCGACGGGAACGGCAAAAAAATAAAATCGCCGTCGCGCTCGTGGGGCGGGATCAATTTCCATTTCAACTTCAACGCGAACACCGCGCAGACAATCAACGCCACGTTCGCTTTGCAGGGCGACCATTTCGCCGAGTTCACCGTCAAGCCGGAAAAACAGTGAACACGCTTGTCGAGGATTTTCTGCAATATCTGCGCCACGAGCGCGGGCAGTCGGACAATACTGCGAAAACCTACGCCGCGCTGCTCGGCAAATTCACCGCTTGGGCGGCGACGCAAAATCTCACGGACTGGAAATCGGTCGGGCTGACGCATCTCATGGCGTTCCTGCAACATGAACGCGCCCGGCCGCTCGCCGACGAGCCGAAGGAGTCCATCAAGCGCTTGAGCAGCGAAAGCGTTTATCTCGAAATCGCCGCGCTGCGGGCGTTTTACAAATTTGCCGAGAATGAAAAATTGCTGCCGGTCAACGTCGCCGAAAATCTTTCGCTTCCCCGCCGCTGGAAACGGCTGCCGAAGGCGTTGAGCAACGACGAAATCAACAAATTGCTCGAACCGGAAAATCCCGAAACGCCGGAAAGCCTCTGCGACCAGGCGATTTTGGAACTGGCTTACGCTTCCGGCCTGCGCTTGTCCGAGTTAAAAAATCTGCGGCTGGAGCAGCTCCATCTCGACGCCGGATTCATCAACGTCATCGGCAAGGGCAACAAGGAACGCGTCGTGCCGGTCGGTCGCAAGGCGGTTGAATCGTTGAATCGTTTCATCGAGGCCGGCCGGCCAAAACTCGTCACGCCCAAATCGCCGGCGAATGTTTTCCTGACAAGGCGCGGCACACCGTTCGCTTCCGTGACGCTTTGGCTGCACATCAAGAATCGCGTTCGTCGGGCCGGAGTTGAACGAAATATGACACCGCATATGCTGCGGCACAGCTTCGCGACGCATTTGCTGGAGCACGGCGCGGATTTGCGCGTCATCCAGGAACTCCTCGGCCACGCGAACATCAGCACCACGGAGATTTACACGCACGTCACCGGCAACCGGTTGCGGGACATACACCGGAAATTCCACCCGCGCGCCTGATTCCGGAGGGACGAGTTCCACGAGTCCCCAAAATGATTTGGGACTCGTGGAACTCGTCCCTCCGAGGGGAAATTCAGGCACCGCCAAATTTTCGTGTTACTTCCGCCGGGACGTGGTAAAAACGGAGCATGACCGCGACGATCAAAATGGCTTTCACCACGCTGCTGCTGGCCGGCCTCGTCACCGCCGGCTGCTCGCAGGAACCCAAATCCGCCACCGGGCACGTTGTAAAAATTCAACTGACCAGCGCCGCCTTTGCCGACGGCCAGCCGATTCCCGCGAAATACACCGGCGACGCACTCGACATCTCGCCGCCGCTGGGATGGACGAACGCGCCCGCCGGCACGAAAAGTTTCGCGCTCATCACCGACGATCCCGACGCGCCGGCCGGCACCTGGACGCATTGGGTGATTTACGATTTGCCGCCGACCGCGACCGCGCTGGCCGAGGATACGCTCAAAGTCGCGCAACTGCGCAACGGCGCGAAGCAGGGCTTGAACAGTTCCAAAAAAACCGGCTACAGCGGGCCGATGCCGCCGCCCGGCAAGGCGCACCGCTACTATTTCAAACTTTACGCGCTGGACAAGCCGACCGGTCTCGCATCCGGAGCGACCAGGGCGGATTTGCTAAAGGCGATGGACGGCCATGTTCTCGGCGAAGGGCAGCTGATAGGCACCTATCAAAGGCAGTGATACGTGATGCGTGATGCGTGAGGTTCTTGATGCCAGTTGCAGATTTCACGGATCACGCATCACAATTCATTCAGCTTGGAAAATCCCTGCTTTCTCTTTCGCACGAATTCGTGTTTAGTTTTCGCACTTTATGAACAAAACCGCACTCCTGTTCGCCGGCCAAGGCGCGCAAACCGTCGGCATGGGCAAAGACCTTGCCGAAAAATTTCCGTCCGCGAAGGCGTGGTTCGACCGCGCCAACGCCGCGCTTGGTTACGACCTCGCCGCGATTTGTTTCAACGGCCCGGAGGCCGAATTAACCAAGACGGAAAACGCGCAGCCGGGAATTTATCTCGTGAGCTGGGTTTGCTTTGAATTGCTCAAAGAGAGCGCACCGAATTTGAAATTTGACGCCACCGCCGGATTGTCGCTCGGCGAATTCACGGCGCTGACGGCGGCTGGCGCGATGAGTTTTGAGGACGGCCTGCGCCTCGTGCGGCAGCGCGGGAAATTCATGCAGGAAGCCTGCGACGCGACGCACGGTGGCATGGCGGCGGTCATCGGTTTGGAAGAAGCGCCGACGCACGAAGTGTGCGCCGAGGCCGGAGTCGTGCTGGCAAATTTGAATTGCCCGGGTCAGCTCGTCATTTCCGGCGAAGCGGGAAAAATCACGAAGGCTTGCGAACTGGCCAAGGCAAAAGGGGCGAAACGCGCGATTCCGCTGCCGGTCGCTGGCGCGTATCACTCGCCGCTCATGGCCGGCGCGCAGCCGAAATTGCAGGCGGAACTGGCAAAGATAAAAATTTGCCCGCCGACCGTGCCGGTAATTTCCAACGTGACGGCACAGGCGCACGGCGCGCCGGCGGAAATTTCCGCGCGACTGGTCGAACAGGTCACATCGTCGGTGCTGTGGGAAAAATCCATGCGCGGGCTGCTGGCGCAGGGCTTCACGCGGTTCATCGAGCTTGGGCCGGGCGCGGCCTTGAGCGGATTTATGAAACGCATTGATAAATCCGCGCAAATGCTCAACGTCGCGGACGTGGCCAGTTTGGAGGCGACGGTGAGGGCATTGGGCGCGTGAAAACGTGATGCGTGAACCAAAGCTGTCCGTCGGTGTTCACGTTTCACGGATTACGCATCACTTTTTCGCATAATTTTTCGAGTGCATTTTTACCGATTCACGGTTAAACAATGGCCGCCATGAAACAACTTGAAAATCAAATTGCCGTCGTCACCGGCGCGGGCCGGGGCATTGGCCGCGCCATTGCGTTGAAACTGGCCGCCCACGGGGCCGACATCGTGGCCGTGGACCTGAAAACCGATTTTGTTCAGGAAACGGTTGATGAAACCCGGAAGCTGGGACGCAAAGCCTGGGCGGTGGCCGCCAATGTGTCCGAGGGCGCCAGCGTCGAGGCCGCCGCCGGGCAGATTTTGAAGGAGCCGGGGCGCGTGGACATCCTGGTGAACAACGCCGGCATCACCAAGGACGGCCTGCTCATGCGCATGAGCGAGGCGGATTGGGACGCCGTGCTGGACATCAACCTCAAGGGAACTTTTCTGTTCACCAAGGAATTCAGCCGCGCGTTCCTGAAGCAGCGGTCCGGCCGCATCGTCAACATCGCCTCCGTCATCGGCTTGATCGGCAATGCCGGCCAGTGCAATTACGCGGCCAGCAAGGCCGGCGTCATCGGCCTCACCAAGTCATGCGCGCGCGAGTTCGCCAGCCGCGGCGTCACCGTCAACGCCATCGCGCCGGGTTTCATCCAGACCGCGATGACGGACAAATTGTCGCAGGAACAGCGGGACGCCATCACCAAGCAGATTCCGCTGGCCAGCCTGGGCCAGCCGGAGGACGTGGCGGAAGCGGTGTTGTTTTTCGCCAGCCCGGCGGCGCGTTACGTGACCGGCCAGGTTTTAGCGGTGGACGGCGGGATGGTAATGTGATTTAATCCGCGGCGCGGAAAATTCGCGGTGAAAAAAAGTTCAAAAAAATTGATTCGAGGCTTGACGGCCCCGGTATTCATGGCATAGAGACAGGTCAAAATTCATATTTATGGCAGACAAACCAATAGACCAACGTGTAAAGGACATCATTGTTGAACAGCTCGGCGTGAAGCCCGACCAGGTGACGC
>CAYYWB010000094.1:0-9717 GCA_964475285.1 uncultured Bifidobacteriaceae bacterium
GTTGCGCCGCGAACCGCACCGCGCGCAGCAGGCGCAGATGGTCCTCGGCAAACCGTTCCTCCGGCGCGCCGATGGTGCGGATGATTTTCGCGCGCAAGTCCCTTTCGCCGCCGACCCAGTCGTGGATTTGTTCAGTGAGCGGATCGTAAAAAAGTCCGTTGACGGTGAAATCCCGTCGCAGCGCGTCGGCTTCCGCGCTGGCGAAGACGACCTTCTCCGGCCGCCGGCCATCCTGATAATCCGTTTCGGCGCGAAACGTGGCGACCTGGAATTGCTGTTTGTCCTCGACAACGACCATCACGCCGAATTTTCTGCCGACGGGAATCGTTTTGCGGAAAAGTTTTTCAATCAACTCCGGCCTCGCGTCCGTGGCGATGTCGTAATCCTGCGGCTCGCGTCCGAGCAGAAAATCGCGCACGCAGCCGCCCACCCAGAACGCGGCAAAGCCCGCCTCCCGCAACCGGCGGACGATTTTGGCGGCGGCGTTTTTGCACGAGTCTGGTTTTGATTCCGGCATTGTTGCGGCCCCAGACTAGCACGACCGCGCGGCAAAAACCGTTAAAATCTGATTGAAGACTTGACCGGGCGGGCAAATTGCGTGATGCTGGCGCCGCGGTAATAATTACACGCAAGATTCGTGTCCACCTCATATAATTATCAATATCTCCTTCGGCAAATGGACTACCACGGCACCCAGAAGGCACTGCACCAGGACCAGAATTTTCTGGACGGTCTTGGCGAGGACGGCTGGGATCTCGCGGCGGCGGTCCCGATTGTTGAGGATGGAAAAACAGTCCGGATTGTCTTCTGTTTGAAGAAGCAGTCCAGAGGCTCGTATATCTGACAGCCGCCGGGCAAATCCATCCGGCGGCGGCTCGGAAATCATTCTGCGCCCCAAATCAATTTGACGTGCGCGATGCCGCACTTGACCGCCTCCACCGGCAACGACGGGCTTAATTCAAAAACCTTGATGTGCTCCGGCTTCACGAACGGCTTGAGCGCGGCATAATCAACCGTGCCGGTGCCCGGCGCGGCATGGTCGCCCGCCGGATAAATCACGTCGTGAACATGGAAACCGGCCAATCGCGGCGCGAGCGATTCCAAATGCAGCGCGTGGTGGATGAAACCGAGGTTCGCCTTGATTTGCGCGTGGCCGCAGTCGTGCCAGTAAACCAAATTCAGGCTGTTCAACTCGCGGAAAAGAAATTTGAAGTCGCCCTCAATCGGGATTTCCTCGAGCGCCTCCCGGTTTTCGCAGCCGAGCTTCAGCCCGCGTTTTTCGGCTTCGGGCAGGAGTTTCCGGAGCGTGTCATAAACGTTTTCGACAAATCTCTCCTTCCTGGCCTCGCGCGCCCTGGAAGCCTCGGCGCAGAGCTTGTCATATTTGGGCGTGTTCCGCTGGCCGCGTTCGAGCATCGTGCATAATTTCCCGGTGTAATCCTTCAAATCCATGCTGCCCAGATGCAGCACCAC
Source organism: uncultured Bifidobacteriaceae bacterium (assembly GCA_964475285.1). Classification (GTDB taxonomy): domain Bacteria; phylum Verrucomicrobiota; class Verrucomicrobiia; order Limisphaerales; family UBA11358; genus UBA11358. Next base: position 1,474 of record CAYYWB010000094.1, read on the forward strand.
GACCGGCGCGTTGACGCGCCCGGCAAATTCAAACGTCTTGAGCGTGTGCTTGATGGCCAGTTCGCGCTGGCGCGGGCGCTCGTCGGAAAATTCGTAGAGGTTCGGCGCGGCGTGGCTCACGCCCAGCGGCAGCGGACAGAAATTGTGCAGGCTGGAAATCTTTATTTCGCCGGCTTCGACCGCCTCAAGGATGCCCGGCATGAGGCTCACCCGGATGCCGTGGCTCAACTCGGCGTATTCAAAGCCGAGGTCGCGGATTTCGCGCAGCATCGCGCGGCCGTCCGTGTGACGGTGGGAATTCCAGCAGGTGGACAATGAATACATCGTGAATCGTTAAATCGTTACATTGTTGAATCGTGAATGCAAAAGGAAGAATCGTTAAACCATTGCCCCGATGCAACGATTTAACGATTCACGATTCAACGTCCGGACAAATTACATGTCCGCGTAACGCGCCGCGAGCATCGCGGAGAAACGCGCGACTTTTTCCTTGCGACGGCGCTTCTCGCTCGGCTTTTCAAAATGCCGATGTCCGCGCACGACTTTAAGCGTGCCCTCACGGTCGACTTTTTTCTTCAGCCGCCGCAACGCACGATCCACCGGTTCGCCTTTTTTCAATCTAATTTCAGTCAACGCAACTCACTTCCTTTCCAGCGGAACCTGGCGTTCCGCGAATTCAAAATGGGCGCGCAGTGTGGCCTTTCCGCGCCCGATGTCAATGCGCAAAACGCGCGGGTAGTGGGGTCTTTTGAAATCATCCGCCGTCATTTTCCCCTCGCTTTTTTGATTTGATACGACACGCCAACCTTCACCGCGCTTTGGGCATCGGTCACGGGCGGCAGTTCAAGGATGGTGATAAATTCCTCCGGCTCGCCATACGTCCAGCCGTAGCAGCGTTTAGCCTTTGGATGGCCAGTCAGATCGAAAACCTCAACATCGCCTTTCCAAAGCGTCTGGCCGCGAAAGATTTCTTCCACCGGCACAGAACCGGCGTGTGTTGCGCTGGCCTTGTGCAAGTGAAAGATGACCTGTTTCAGCCGTTCGATGTAATCTTTATTCGCCACAACGTTTAATGAGTTCTTCGATTGTCCACGCGCTGCTTTCGATGCCTGCGGCCTGCGCTGGCGTCATGCGGATTGCGCCGTGCGTTTTGCAGAAATTGTAATAAGCGAAATTCAGCGCAACCGCAGCTTCAAAGTTTTCAAACTTTTTGCTGAATGCGTTCGTTAAACGAGTCAGACGGCGGCAGTGCATCCGCAAAGTGTGATTCTGCTTCTCGACATGGCTTGTGGTGATACGGCGAACATCTGGCATCCCGTTAATGACCGTGCGCTCGGTTTTGACGACTTCCGCTGGCGAATACCTACTGGCCGCGTCTTTGTTGAGGTTGACAACACCGTAGGTTTTTACGAGTTGCCCATAATCCACTTCGCTGCCAAATCCGCTTTCAACCGCCTCTGGATAGGCATTCAAGGCATCGCTGGAAAGCTGGACACGGCGCGAAAGACGGCCTGCCAAATCCTCCATGAAGGCGCGGGCATGATACAAATCGCGCTTGCCGACAATGAAAGACGGAATCAGCTTGGTGTCGGCGTCCAGCGCAATAAACGTCCAGACATCGCCGTAAGCCCCGGCGCGTTTGGCATTGTTGCGCTTTGCGCCAATGAATCCCCAAATCTCGTCCACTTCGATTTGTTTGCACGTCAAGCCGCGCATTTTTTCATCCATGATTTTCTTGCAGGCTTGGCCAATTCGCAACGCCAGACGGCCAATCGTTTTCTTTTGAATGCCGGTGATGCGCTCAACCGCCCGGATGCTGGCACCTTCGCAGAGCATGGAAATCGCCGCCACTTTCTTTTCGGTTTTAAGAATGTTTGCCATATCGTTTTCTTTCTTGACATTACTGTAGACAAAAAGTATGTTTGCGTCAACATATTTGTAGACAATAATTATGAAAAAAAGAATGGGCAGGCCGAAGATTGGCACGCAAAATGCCAAAGGTGAAGTGTTCTCCGTGCGCGTCACACCGCCGGATGCAAAGCCGATTAACAGGGCAATACGCCACTCCGGGGCGGGCAAGCCGGACTGGTTGCGGAAAGCGTTGCTTTCCGCTGCGGAGAGTGATAAACCATCGTCATAATTGAGTGGATGCGGCGAGCCTCGGACTCGCAATCTGCGATTGTAAGGAACGCCAGGTTTGCCGATTAACCTACGCACCCAACTGGATTTGAAAATTGCACGCATTTTGAAAATGTCAAATGGGAAACCATTCAATTCAAAATCCTATACCTGAAGGCGGCAGCGGCCAAACACCACCCCAGGAAAAGGCCAAAGATGAGAGCGCCGATAGCCAGCATAATGATATGCCCGCGCCGAACGGTGATGGAGGCTTCAAACCCAAACCCATCTTCATTTCTGCGCTTTTGTTCGCTGGTTGTGAGGCCCTTGGGTATATTTGCACCGAGATTGCTGATGGGCTTGAGGGGTATATTGCGATGGTCGTTCATTGGATTGCGCTATGTTGTTCTGCTGCCGGTTTTTTTGCCGCATGGCATGAGATGGTCGAAGGGAAAAAAGCTTCAAGGATTTGGACCGCATATGGATTTGTGTGCATTCTTTTGGCACTAATTGCGTATCTGGTCTGGTGTCCAGAGCCTCCTGCGCCACCACAAAAGCTCCATTTAACCTTATACGCGCACACAGCGGATTCGCCGGACGACATTCTCGATTTCACGAATAACATTTTGGTTGTCGAAACGGCCAAGGAAGGCTTCACTTTCCCTCCCAATTTGCCATTTTTGGTGGTTGACGTTGCCCAGCACGAACCGCAGTTCACCCTCAATTTGGGAATTTTTAACGATTCCGCTCCGCGTTTTTCACCATCAAAGTTTGACGCCGTTAAACCAGAAATAATGGTTTGGATTGCCGACCCAGATCCCGGTGAAACATTGAATTGGACTGAAGACCCCAAATGGGAAAAAGCTTCTTCCAATGGAACCATGACCAATGGCGTGAAAATAAAATTCCAAGGACGGGTTCTGCGATACCAATTTCCTGATCCTTTGGCTTCCGGGACTGGCGATTCGGCTCCTGGGATTAGATTCAATATGCAGGAAAAGCCTAGCGGTTTAACGGTTGCCGTCTTGGTAGGCGGTGAAAATGTTGCTCCAGTTGTGTATTGTTTCAAATTATTGGCTATTCCGTCAGGTGAGTCCGCATCTAAAATTCGCTTCGACACCAATAACGTGATTTGGTGGAATTGGAAATACAGGCCAGTGGCATACCGCCCCATTGACACTCCGCTGTTAATTTCACCGTCCCGCGTCCAGTTGTCTGATGGGAAAAACACCTTCGGTAAGGAAGTAATCGTCTCGAATCCGAGTTCGTCTAATTTGTATGCCATAACCCTCGGAGTTGAAATTGAAAGCAATGCGGTTCCAATCGGCTCTCCTTTGATTGAGCTTTCGCAACCCAAGCAACACGAAAGTTCGGGCGACGGAGAACTCCAAATTCCGTTTGAAGTCCATTTTGATTTCATTGGATATTCGCAGGATAGAGTATTTGTGATTCCTGAATTGCCAGCAAATGAAGCGAGAACATTTTGGATTCGCGGCACTATTCTGACCAATAGTTTTGCCGTCGTCTCGGTTTGGCAATCAATGAACTCATTTCCAGATGTCAAATACATGACAAATGGGTTTTGGATATGGCCGGTGTTTTCCACCAATTCTGCGTGGTGGATACATTCCGGCGGACAGCCAATGGATTTTGGCATTGGCATCATGGCTTGGCGCGGCAATGCGACCAATGGATTCACGAACGACAGCCAAATCATTCCTTCGCGGCCTTGATTTTTATACCTGCATGGCGCAATTTCATGCCAAAACCGGCCTTGTAAAGCGTTTGAAGCCATAAAATTATTTTCTCCAGCTTGAAACCACGAGAAAAATCCCAAACGCCACGTTAACCACCCCAAACACCACAACAAATGAGCCGCAAACAACCCATTGAAAAGTGATTTTAGCGGCGATTTCATCTTCTGATCCGTTGCCATCTTGGGGCTGGCCATTTGCGGCAGCTCTTGGCGGCGGGATTGTTTTTATCGGTTTGCTGCTGGAAAAAACATCCGAATGGTTGGACGAAAGATTCATCCCCGGCGGATATAAGCCCCATAAAACGATGGGAGATGTCGGCTGGACAATTTTGATGGTCGGCATCTTGGCGGAAATGGTGATCGGATGCGCACTGGCCGCGAAAGATGAACAGGATATTAACGCAGCCAAAAACGCCGCCCGAAACGCGCCCATTTCCGATATGTCCGCCACTGCGGTTTTACTAATTAAGGGGAAAGATTTTAATGCCTTGACAAATTGGGATGCGCGGTGGATTGCACGCATGACTTTGTGTGAAAAAGATATAACGTCAGGGCTTGAATTATCAATGTTGACATCGCAAAGGTTTGATATTTTATCGGCAGAAAATTTCCTAAAAGATGAACCCCTTTTTGTTATCGAACCCCAAAGCATGGATGTCGCCATGCCTTGCGGAATCCGATTTCGTTCTTTTAATTTTAGAGCGTTGCATGGCCGCGAAACTCCAGTTAAGGCAATTGACGATGTAAATTCGCTGCGAATGGATATAAATTTTTTGCCGAGAGGAACCGAAATTGACGGCGGGGCTGTTGACCTTGTGGCAAATAATATCCAAAAAAGATTCGTAATTTTCCCGCAAATGGACACCAATCTTGAAGATGGAACTCCGGGGCATCCATATATCGTATATGCAACCAATGCCGATGAATCTGTTTTATACCTGAAAAAATGAGAAATCCGTCTCCATGCCTGAAAATTGCACAAATTCAGCCATTTGCACCTGAAAATCCAAATGACCCCACTACCAACGCGCGGCAATGGATTGATACGTTGAACGCAGTGTGATATGAGTTTAATTCAACACAGCAAAAAACTAAATGAACATCAGACAAGACATCGAACGCGTCACGCGGCAGGAGGAACGGCTTCGCTTCCCCGGTTTTGACGCCAACACCGCCTGGACGGTGGGCACGCGCATCCGGGCGCTTGCCGCGTCCCGCAAACTGTCCGTGGCGATTGACATCCAGGTGAACGGGCATCAATTGTTTTTCACCGCCATGCCGGGCACCACGCCCGACAACATTGATTGGATACGCCGCAAACGAAACGTGGTGCAGCACTTTCACCGCAGCTCCTACGCGATAGGCCTGGAATTGCGCCAGCAGAAGACGACCCTCGCCGAAAAAATTGGCGTGAATGACCGCGACTACGCCCCGCACGGCGGCTGCTTCCCAATCAAATTGAAAGGCACGGGCTGCATCGGCACGATCACCGTCTCCGGCCTGCCGCAACGCGCCGACCACGAACTCATCATCGAAGTTCTGGCGGAATTGCTTGGACAGCCGCTCAAAGAATTGGCTCTGGAGGCTCAACCGGACAAGTCAAAGTAATCGGAGCAATCTTTCAAGTTGACGTTTCGCGTCAATCGGCGTAGCAACCAGTCCAGCCATGAACACGAATTCCATCTTCAGCCGGTTCTGCCACATACCAATTTTACGCCTCGCTGCCGTCATACTGGTCGCGCTGGCTTGGAGCAACCTCGCCTTTTGCGGCGAGATTCATGACGCAGCCAAGCAAGGCGATTTGGAAAAGGTCAAGTCGCTGCTCAATGCCAATCCTGATTTGGTTTTCAGCAAGGACAGTAACGGCGATACTCCTTTGCATCTTGCGGCAGATAAGGGCCACAAGGACGTGATGGAATTGCTGCTGGCCAACAAAGCTGATTATAATGTTTTTGACGCAGCCGCAATTGGTGATCTGGGAAGAGTCAAGGCGCTGGTCAACGACAATCTTGATTTGGTATTCGGCAAAGATGGCGAATACGGCTATACACCTTTGCACTTTGCGGTAAAAAATGACCACAAGGATGTGGTGGAATTTTTGCTGGCAATTCCTTCAGCACGAACACCGTCAATTCAGAGCCAAATATGTAAGATCGAAGTCAATGCCAAGTCCGACTGGGACTATAACAGTTATACGCGTGGCTATACGCCGTTGCACATCGCGGCGTTGAATGGTCACAAAGATGTAGCGGAATTGCTGCTGGCCAATGGAGCCGAGGTCAATGTCAGGGGAAACAACGACGAAACGCCTTTGGAATTGGCGGCGAAAGGAGGCCACATGGACATGGTGGAATTACTTCTGGCCAACAAGGCTGAAGTCAATGCCACGAACAATTATGGCTGGACACCATTGCACTTTGCTGTGAATCGTCATTACAACGATGTGGCAGAACTATTGAGCCAGCATGGCGGCACGAATGATCTGAAACCTCCGCCCCCACCACGTCATGGTTTACCCTGATGAATCTGCTGGTTCAACGCTCCCGGTAAACGCCAAGACTCACATACTCGACAGTTCACGTTCTGATTGTTAGCGTCTGGGCATGAATTTTCTCGTCACCGGCGGCGCGGGCTTCATCGGCTCGCACGTTTGTATTTGAACCAACAACATAATTTCCACCATGCCAACCATTTTCGAACAGGACGGATTCAGGTTTTTCTTTTACAGCAACGAGCATCGCCCGATTCACGTCCACGTCCGCTACGGCGGTGGTGAAGCGGTGTTCGATTTGGAAAATCAGGTTGAACTGCGCGAGTCGCAAGGTCTCAAGCTCCGCGAATTGTCCAAAGCTGAAAGACTTGCGGAAGAACATAAAAAGCTGATAATTGAGAAGTGGCATGAACACCTTGACTGACATCGCCGTTGCCGCCGCTTATGTGAACGGACAAATAGTCGTCCGCATGGAAAGCGGCGCGGAAATCCGTTTCCCCGTCGCGGAAAATCCACGGCTCGCGCGCGGCACGCACCGGCAGTTGAATCGCATTGAAATTTCGCCGTTCGGCCTGCACTGGCCGGATTTGGACGAGGATTTGTCTTTTCGCGGCCTGGCTGAAGGCAATTACGGCCAATTTCAGAAAAATGCCAAAACATGAAGCCAACCTTGCAAAGAAATATCCCCGCCCTATCTGGCAAGTCTCGTGAAGAGCGGGCTGCCATTGTTTGTCCACTTTTAGAAACAGATTCCCGATTGAAATCTTACCGAAAGATTTTTATAGGGATTTTCATTTTTACACCGGTATTTATGTCAACTTCCATTGATTCTCATGCAACGCTGACAGTCCGAATTTCGGTAATCGCTATGATCATCATTGCTACATCAACTTTTTTGCAACTCTTTTGCGTCAACTCCCGCTTGAGGGAAATTTTGGGAAACAAATCGGATAAACCTTGAATGGCTGCTGAATTCTCCTGCACGCTCGACACCCCGCACGGCGGTTGCTAGGGTTTGCCTATGAATTTTCTCGTCACGGGCGGCGCGGGCTTCATCGGCTCGCACGTTTGCGAACGCCTCCTCCGCGACGGCCATCGCGTCTGGGCCTTCGACGACCTCAACAATTTTTACGACCCGCAATTCAAGCAGCGCAATCTCTGCGAAATCCAGGCGCTTGCCAAGCCGTTTGAATTCATCCACGGCGACATCACGGATCGCGCCGCGCTCGACGGGATTTTTTCCTCGGTCAGATTCGATCAGGTCATCCACCTCGCGGCTCGCGCGGGCGTGCGGCCCAGCCTCGCCGAGCCGGCGCTTTACCAGCGCGTGAACGTCGAGGGCACGGTCAACGTGCTAGAAGCGGCGCGCAAATCCGGCGTGAAGAAAATCACCATCGCGTCGTCGTCGTCGGTCTATGGCGTGAATTCCAAGGTGCCATTCAGCGAGAGCGACCCGATTTTCTCCGCGATCTCGCCCTACGCCGCGAGCAAGCTGGCGTGCGAGGCCCTCGGCCACACGTGGCATCACATTTACAAAATGGACGTGGCGATGCTGCGGTTCTTCACCGTCTATGGCCCGCGCCAGCGCCCCGACCTCGCGATTTACAAATTCGCGAAATTGATTTCCGCCGGGAAACCGATCCCCGTCTTCGGCGACGGCAGCGCGGCGCGTGATTACACGTTCGTCACGGACACGCTGGACGGCATCATCGCCTGCACGAAGAAAGAATTCGGCTACGAGATTTTCAACCTTGGCGAATCGGAAACCATTTCACTGACGCGGATGATTGAATTGCTCGAAACCGCGCTCGGCAAAAAGGCGGCGATTGACCGGCAGCCGTTGCAGCCCGGCGACGTGCCCATCACGTTCGCGGACATT
>CAYYWB010000095.1:0-9644 GCA_964475285.1 uncultured Bifidobacteriaceae bacterium
CCTTCGCCCTCGAACTCGCCCGCAACGGCGTCAAGACGGTTTATCCCCGCGCCATCTACATGACCGGGCGCAAACGCGAAACTCCACGCCAGAACGCCGACAAACGCCGCTACGCCGCCCTTGCCCATCTGCGCACACCCGACGGCGACCCCGCCGTGCGTGAGGAATACGATTACATCACCATCTGGGGTTACTGGAACGGCCCGGACGAACTTCTGGCCGCGCAGGACGGGCGATTCTACCAGGCATTCAACGCCAAACACGCCTTCGCCGACAATATGATTTCCAAACAGGCGCTGGAAGAATTGATGCGGCTGAAAGCCGACCGCCTCGCCCGCTGCGGCTTCGAGGACCTGAATCCAAAACCCGACCACCTGCTCATTTCCTTCGGGCCGGATATGAGGCTCGTTCTCGCCACCACCGGCAAACCCGAAGTCCGCCTTTGCAATTTCGAACTCATCCGCCGGAGCAAAGCCGCCAGTTCATAACCGCCGTTCCGCATGAACATCGCCGGGTTTGCGCCGGCGATAGAAAAGTTCATATCATCATATCCTGATACGTTGATTTTTGATTTGCATTGCAGAAAGTTTTCCGTTAGCTTGCCGCCGGTTAATTTGCCTGAAACCTATGCCGGACAGAATTGAACATCTGCAACGCCTGTTGCGCGAGCGCATTGTCATCATTGACGGCGCGATGGGCACGATGATCCAGCGGCACAAGCTGGACGAGGCGGCGTTTCGCGGGGCACGGTTCGCAGACTGGCGCGGCAAGGACCTCAAGGGCTTGAACGATCTCCTGAACATCACGCGGCCACATATCATCGAGGAGATTCATCGCCAATATCTCGAAGCCGGCGCGGACATCATCGAGACGAACACATTTAATTCGCAGCAGATTTCGCTCGCGGATTACGGGATGGAATCGCTGGCCTACGAACTCTCGAAGGCGGGCGCGGAATGTGCGCGCCGGGCGGTGGATGCGGTCGAGAAGGCGCAGCCGGGCCGGATTTGTTTTGTCGCCGGTGCCATCGGGCCGACGACGAAAACATCTTCGATTTCAACTGACGTAAATAATCCCGGCGCTCGCGGGACGAATTACGACGAATTGGTCAAAGCTTACGGCGAACAAATCAACGGTCTCCTCGACGGCGGAGCGGATATGCTTCTGGTGGAAACGATTTTCGACACGCTCAACGCGCGGGCCGCATTTTTCGCCATTCAAAAGATTTTTGAGGAGCGTGGCATCCGTCCCCTGCCTTATCGGAGGGACGAGTTCCACAGTTCCGAAATGTCAACACAGTTAGGGACTCGTGGAACTCGTCCCTCCAAATTAAGGAAGTGCGTCCCGATCCTCGCCTCCGTCACATTTATTCAAGCCGGCAGCAATCGCGGTGTGACCGGTCAGACCGTCGAGGCGTTTTGGAATTCCATTTCCAACGTGCCGCTCTTGAGCGTCGGGATGAATTGCGCACTGGGGCCAAAGGAATTGCGTCCACTCATTGAGGAGCTTTCCGGCGTCGCGCCGATTTACATCAGCGCGTATCCAAACGCCGGCCTGCCGAATCCGCTGCTGCCCACCGGCTTTCCCGAAACGCCGGAAACACTCGCGCCGCAATTGCGCGAGTGGGCGCAAAACGGCTGGCTCAACATCGTCGGCGGCTGTTGCGGCACGACTCCGCCGCACATCAAGGCGATTGCCAGGGCGGTCAAAGATTTGCCGCCGCGCAAAGTTCCGACGATTGAACCTTATTTGCGTTTGAGTGGACTCGATGCAGTGACGGTTCGTCCAGATTCCAATTTCCTGAACATCGGCGAACGCACCAACGTCGCCGGTTCGCCGAAGTTCGCGCAGCTCATCAAGGCCGGCGATTACGAGGCCGCGCTCGCCATCGCGCGACAGCAAGTCGAGAACGGCGCGCAGGTCATTGACGTTTGCATGGACGAAGGAATGATTGACGGCGTTGCCGCAATGACAAAGTTTTTTAATCTCATCGCCAGCGAGCCGGACATCTGCAAGGTGCCGGTGATGGTGGATTCCTCGAAATGGGAGGTCATCGAGGCCGGGCTGAAATGCCTGCAAGGCAAGGGCATCGTCAATTCCATTTCACTCAAGGAAGGCGAGGATAAATTCCTGAAACAGGCGAAGCTGGTTCGCCGCTACGGCGCGGCGGTCGTGGTGATGGCGTTTGACGAACGCGGCCAGGCGGATTCATTCGAGCGGCGCACTGAAGTCTGCAAACGCGCTTACGATTTGCTCGTTCGGAAGGTCGGCTTTCCGCCGCAGGACATTATTTTCGATCCCAACGTGCTGACCGTCGGCACGGGAATGGAAGAGCACGCGAACTATGCCGTGGACTTCATCCGCGCGACAAAATGGATCAAGGAAAACCTGCCGCTGGCCAAGGTCAGCGGCGGCATCAGCAACGTTTCGTTTTCATTCCGCGGCAACAACGCCGTGCGCGAAGCGATGCACAGCGCATTTCTTTATCATGCCATCAAGGCTGGTCTCGACATGGGCATCGTCAACGCCGGAATGCTCGCGGTCTATGACGACATTCCGAAAGACTTGCTGGAACTAGTTGAAGATGTTCTGCTCAATCGCCGTCGCGATGCAACTGAACGATTGATCGAATACACAGAAGCTGTAAATCGTGAAGCAGCGTCAGGTTTTGTTGATAAATTTCTTGATAAGCCGGGAGCAAAAGAGCGCCAAGAAAAATTCATTGAGTCGCACACGCTGAAAAAAGAGCAAGCGAATAAAACCGATATTAAGTGGCGCAAAGGCACCGTCGAGGAACGACTTTCGCACGCGCTGGTGAAAGGCATCGTGGATTTCATTGATGCCGACATCGAGGAAGCGCGGCAGAAATACGGCAAACCGTTGCTCGTCATCGAAGGCCCGCTCATGGCCGGCATGAACGTCGTCGGCGATTTGTTCGGCTCCGGCAAAATGTTTCTGCCGCAGGTCGTCAAATCCGCGCGCGTCATGAAAAAGGCCGTGGCCTATCTCATGCCGTTCATGGAGGCGGAGAAGAAAGCCGCCGGTGGCGTCCACAAGAACGCTGGGAAAATTCTCATGGCTACCGTCAAGGGCGACGTGCATGACATCGGCAAAAACATCGTCGGCGTCGTGCTCGCATGCAACAATTACGAGGTCATTGACCTTGGCGTGATGGTGCCGTGCGAGAAAATCCTCCAGACCGCGCGCGAACAAAACGTGGACATCATCGGTTTGAGCGGACTCATCACGCCGTCGCTCGATGAAATGGCGCACGTGGCCCGTGAGATGGAGCGCGAAGGCTTGAAATTGCCGCTGCTCATCGGCGGAGCGACGACCAGCAAGGCGCACACGGCGGTGAAAATTGCGCCCGGATACGGCCAGCCGGTGGTTCACGTCCTCGACGCGAGCCGCGCCGTGCCAGTCGTCAGCAATTTGATCAGCAAGGAACACCGGCCAGAATTCGCCGAGGAAATTCGCAAAGAATACGACCGCATCCGCTCGCAGCACTGCGGCCAGACGGCGAAGCTCATTTCCATTGAAGAGGCCCGCGCCAACGCGCCGAAGCTGAAGTTCGATGATTTGGCAAAGCCGGAGTTTGTTGGCATCCGCGCGTTGTCTTCCGACGCCACAACGCTCAACACGCAGCATTCCGCGCGCGTCACACTGGCGGAACTCGTGCCGTTCATTGACTGGTCGCCGTTCTTCCACACCTGGGAATTGCGCGGCGTTTATCCGAAAATTCTCCAGCACGAAAAGCACGGCGAAGAGGCGCGCAAGCTTTTCGCCGACGCCCAAAAGCTGCTGGAGAAAATTGTTTCCGGGAAATGGCTCAAGCCGCGAGCGGTTTATGGTTTGTTTCCGGCCAATCGTGTCGGCGACGATGTTGAGCTTTACACCGACGAATCGCGGGCGACGGTTCTGACGACTTTCCATTTCCTGCGCCAGCAAATCGCGAAGGACGACGGCACGCCGAATTGGTGTCTGGCGGATTTTGTTGCGCCGAAACATTCAACATTCAACATCCAACATCCAACATCCAATGATCACATTGGAGCATTCACCGTCACCAGCGGACACGGCTTGAAGGAACTCGTGGATAAATTCAAGGCCGATCACGACGATTACAACGCCATCATGGCCGAGGCGCTGGCCGACCGGCTGGCCGAGGCATTTGCGGAGTTTCTGCACAAGCGCGTTCGCGACGAATGGGGTTTCGGCAAACTGGAAAAATTGGCGACCGAAGATTTGATTCAGGAAAAATATCGCGGCATCCGTCCGGCGGCGGGTTATCCGGCGTGTCCCGACCACACGGAGAAGGTAGTTCTTTGGAAGCTGCTCGACGTGGAGGCAACCGCCGGAATCAAGCTGACGGAAAGTTTCGCGATGTGGCCGGGCAGCTCGGTGAGCGGACTTTATTTCGCGCACCCGGAGTCGAAGTATTTCGCCGTCGGCAAACTCGGCCGCGACCAGTTGCTGGATTATCATCTCCGCAAAGGCATGACGTTGCAGGAAGTTGAGCGCTGGCTCGGCCCGTGGCTGAATTATGATCCGACCAAAAATGTTTCTTCAGTTACCTGCGCCTGCGGCGTCCGGCATTGAAGGCGCATTTGTTCCCATCGGCTGCGGGATGGCGATAATCTGGCCGATCTTGATCCGCTTTGAATCTAAATCTGGATTGGCGTCCAAAATCGCCTTAACGGTGACGCCGGCCAGTTTGGCAATTTTCGCAATACTGTCACCGACCCGGACGGTATAAGTCACGCCCGAAAGTGTTGGCGTTTCAAAAACCACGTTCATTGAATTTGTCACAACGGCTTCGGACGATTCACCTGAAACAGCGGGAATCATGATCAATTGGCCGACTTCCATCTGCGATGGATTGAGGCCGGGATTTGCCCGCAAAATATCCATCACGGTCATTTGATGACCGAGCCGCTGGACAGCCCGGACGATTTCACGCAAATCATCGCCGGTGTGGAGCATATATTTTCTCCCGGGCACAGGATATTCGCCATACGTATTGCCAAGGAATGTAGTCGTGGAATTCGTTAATTCCGGGGTGATTTCAATTGTTTCCAGCCGCGGTTTGTAGGGTTTGGGATTCCCGTTTTCGTCCAGCACCGGAAACCAGCGCATCTTGTCGGCCTGACCGCCGATGGCGGTTTTGCGGCAACGCCGGACGAGCGCCTTGTAAAACTTGTCCGCCGCCTGCGGGTCGCGATCCTTCAGCCATGTGCCGGCCGTGCAAAGCACGCGCGCGGTTTCGTCGGAATTGTCCGGCATTAATTGCGCCGCCTCCCACGCCAGCGCCGCCGCCTGCCAGCGGTAATGAAATCTCTTGTCGGGATCAACGTGCCGGGACGACGCGCGCGCAATTTCATCCGCGCCGGCCAGATTAATTTTTGCCTGAAATTCGTTCGTGGCGCGATTCTGCCAGGTGAAGCCGAAATCGGAGTTGCCGCCGTCAATCGCCCAGTCCGGTTCCATTTCTGTGCCGAACAATTCCAAGCCATTCGTGCGGGTCATCACGGCGGCGGCGAATAATTCCTTGGCGCGGATCGCCGGCGACAGCTTTTCGTCGCGTCCGTCGCGCAATTCGATGAGATATTTTCCGTAGGCGTCCGAATAATTTGTTGGAAAATATAATTGCGCGGCGCGACCGCCGGTTTCGCGCGCAATCCGGCGCGCGAGCAGACAGCGGATTTCTTCGCGCGGCTTGAACGGTTGCTCGGACGGAAAATCACTTTTAATTTCGGTTCCATCTTTGCCGGCGACGGCCGGCCAATTGCGGTCAACGAAAGCTTTCAATTCGTCCGTCGTCAGCACGCGCTCGGCGACATAAGCCGCGTCCATCCAGTAGCCGGAGCGCAGCAGCGCGTCGAGCGCCTCGACGTATTCGCGTCGCGCCAGGTGAAGGACGCCGAGTTCGCCGGACGATTGGCGACCGACGGCGATTTGTTCGCCCCAAACCGGGTTGATGTCCACAAACAAGCTTTGCGCAAAATCTCCGGGCGCGTTTGTGCCGGGCAATTCCCGGGGAAATTCGCGGCTCACTTTTGCCAGCAAATTCGCCGCCTCGACTATTTTCCCGGCGCGCAGAAACAGCTTCGCCTGCAACCATTCCGCCACCGGGCTGGCGCCGGCGCGGTTGACCCAGCGCTGGGCGGCCTCCATGTCGCCGGCCTGATATGCAGCGAGCGCAAGTTCCTGGGCGGATTCCACGTCGCTGACGCCCGCGGCTTCCACGGCGGCAAGCCAGTTGTCTGTGCGATCGAAAAACTTTTTTGCGTCCGGGTTGCCGGCGATTTCGCTCCGGTCATTGTATGGATTGCGCGAAATCAAATAGGCCATGATGACCCGGCGCGCGCGGGAATTTCCGGCGAGCGATTGCAATTGCGCCGGCGTCGCTCCGTGTTCATCCAGGGCCGCAGCCGCCGTCCTGCGCAGTGAAACCACCGCGCTGCGGTCGCCGGCGGCGAACTGTTCAAGGTAAAGCTCGATGGCGCGCTCATAATTTTTCCGGCGCAGATAAATCCGCGCCTCGCCGCCGATACTCGCCGTGGCCAGACCGGGCGAATCAGCGAATCCGTCCTTTGCCAGCGCGCGAACTTGCTCGAAGCATTTCATCGCCTCGTCGTCGCTGAAATCATTCGTCTGGCTTTCGTAGAATTTGCCGAGCATGAACGCGGCCCAGGTGGATTTGAAATGGCGTTCCGACGCCGGCAGTTCCAGCAACCGCTGCCAGGGTTCGACCGCGAGCCAGCCGCCGCTTCTGTGCCACTCGATTGCTCCTTCAAAATAATCCGCGAATTCGCGCGGCAGGCCTGGCGTGACGGCGACGGCTGGAAAAACCGGCGGCGGATTGGTATTGGGCTGCTCGATCCAGTTCGTGTCGTAAATCCCGGAATGAAAATGACTCCATTCGTCTTGCGCCTTCAGAAACGCATTCAACTTCATCCGCTCTGCGAGATGCGCCTGCATGATAACCGTCGCCTGCTCGCTGGAAATCTTTTCACGCTTGAGCGCGGCGGCCAGATCGGTCATTTCAACCTCTGTGGATTGCTCAAAATATTTTTGCCCGCCCGCCAGCGGAACTGCTCGCGTCTGCGCCGTCACCAGCTTCATCCGCTCCAGTTCAAGCTGAAAATCGGCGACGGGCGGCTGCAACACGGCGTTGTCGCCGGCATCCAGCAGGTTGTTGGGAAAAAACGGCCCGCAGGCAAGGACATTGCCGGCAAATCCCGAAATGGCGGCGGCCAGAACAATTGCCGCTCTAAAATTTTTTGACTTCAACTTGCACCTCTCGATCCTGATCCAGCCGTAGCCAGCCGATGATTTGTTTTTCGCCGGCGGGCAGGCGGTATTGCGACGATTGATTTTGAAATTTCGCGGCGGAAGCATTTTGTTCCGCCAGCTCAAAACCGCCGAGGCCGTCGCCCGCCACCAGGCGGGCATCCGACCAGCGCGCTTCCACGGCGAGCCGCGAGGAAATGACGAGTTCGCCGTCGTTCACCAGGCTGATTTCCACCAGACCCGCCTCGACCCGGCGCGCGACCACGTGAAAACTTTCGCGCGGCTCGCGTCCGGCGACTATCGCACCAAGCGTCGGCCAGCGCCAGTTCAAGTTATCCGCCGCCACCGGCAGACGATACCAGATGACACTGCGCATCGCCGCCGGACGGTTCGTGTTCCAGAATTGCACCAGCGAACTCATCGCCAGCGGATCGGCGGCCATCTCGCGCAACTGCGTTCCTTCCGGCCAATCGGAACGTGGTGCCTCGGCGGAAAGCCCGATGAATTGGCCGGCGGCATTAAACGCGACAATGTAAGTGTAAGTCGGCATCGCGACTCGAAACGGAACGCCGATTTCCCCCGCCTTCGCCACAGCGCGTTTCGCCACCGCCGGATCGCAAAGCAAAAATGGTGTGTTGATGTTCTCCGGCTTTGTCAGCGAGTGGACTTGCAAAACATAATTGGTCGCTGCCGCAGCCAACCGCTCGAATGCCGCCGATTCCAGCCAGCTTGGCAGCACGGTGATCGTGACCGGCAGCGGCGCAAGGCGCTTTTGGACGACCGCAAGCCACGCACGGTAATCGTCCAGTTTTGCCTTCGCGCAATCGAAATCAATCTGCAGCTCGACCGGCTCGATTTGATTTTTACGGGTTTCCGCCACGAGTGACTCGGCGAGGCTGGCGAGAAAATTCGCCGCTGGCGGGTTGGTGGCAAGTTCGCCATTGAACGGCCCGACGCGCAAAACCAGTCCGACAGCGCAATGTGTTTTGGCGAGCGTCGGGAAATCCACGTCAGCGCGCGTGATTTGCGGAATTTTGTCCTTCCACGAAACTTCCGCCAGCAAAACGGCGGCTTCGGTGAAATTAGTGGCGTGTTCTGCCACCGCTTCACAGACAGGCGGCGACCACGCGCGTTGCCAGGCATAAACCTGATGCGGCAATGGCTGCGCCGCATGAATTCCAGACGTCACGCACGCCAGCACGAGCAACCAGCCAAATCGCAAAACACGAATCACGGCGGTGAGGTTAGCCGGAACGGTTTTTTTCGCAAGCAGCCGGGGCTTGTCTTTCGCCCGGCCCGGCGTAGATTGGGGGCATGAAGCACGACGTGGTGCCAGTTCAAATTCGCGGAATCCTCCCGGCGAACAGCGGCTGCGCGCTGTTTGTCGGCAATGACGAAAAAGTTTTTGTCATCAATGTCGAGCCGCAGATGGGCATGGTCATCGGCATGTTCCTGCGCCAGGCGCCCAAGGAACGCCCGCTCACGCACGACCTCATCAACCGAATTTTTCAAGGCTTCGGCATCAGCGTTGAGCGCGTCGTCATCACCGATTTGAAAAATTCCACCTATTTTGCGCGCCTGATTTTGCAGCAGCAGAACGAGGTCGCGCGGAAAATTGTCGAGGTGGACGCGCGGCCCAGCGACTGCCTCGCCATCGCCGCCGCGCAGAAAAAGCCGATTTATGTTTCCGCGCCGTTGTTCGCACAGGTCGAGGACATGAGCGAAGTCCTGAACCGGATCAACGAGAGCGGCAGCGAAGCCGAGTAAAATGCCCGCACCCGCCGCCAAATCCCCGCCGCTCGCGCTCGTCTGCGGCGACGACGAATTCGCCGTAAAAAAACGCGCCAGGGAAATCTACCAGCAATGGTGCGATGAACTGGGCGGCATGGACCACGAAATCATCGAGGCCACCGTTTCCAACAGCGGCGAGGCGCTCGCCGCCATCGCCAAACTCCGCGAAGCGTTGCAAACGCTGCCATTTTTCGGGTCGGGCAAGGTTGTCTGGCTCCGCGACTGCAATTTCCTCGGCGACGAGAAGACAAAACCCAATTCACAGGACGTTGTGGAAATCCTGGCGGAAGTGGCGGAAGAATTGAAAATTTTCAAATGGCAGAGCGTGCGGCTGCTCATCAGCGCGGGAAAGGTGGACAAGCGGAAAACATTTTTCAAAACGCTGGACAAGATCGGAAGCGTTGAAACTTTCGCGGAGCTTTCGGCGGATGATCGGGATTGGGTTGAGCGCGCGGAAGTCGCGGCGCGAACGGCCGTCCGCGAACGCAAAAAGGAAATTTCCGAGGAGGCGCTGGCCGAACTGGTCAGCCGCGTCGGGCCAAACGCGCGGCAGCTTGAAA
>CAYYWB010000096.1:0-9555 GCA_964475285.1 uncultured Bifidobacteriaceae bacterium
ATGATCAAAAACTCGTCCGGCCCCAATTCGCCCACCAGCACGCGGGCGGCGGGCGTGGGCACTGGCGCAGGCGAAGTGAACACGGGGGATTGCGGAGTCGGAGCGGGCGCGGACGGTTGCGTGAATGAATTGGGCGCGGAGAGGTAACGAACCAGCAGGTGGTAGCGGTCGTAAATCAGATTTTTTCCACGGATGACATCGTCCGCGACGGCGGCCTTGAGCTTGCCGGATGCCTGCAGGTCAAGGATGGCGGGCATGGTGGCATTGACCATGCGATAGTCCGCGCCCAAATCCACAAAGCCGGCCGTCAACTCGGGACCGGCGCCGCCGTCCACGCCATAAGCGCCGAAGCCAATGGCCGGATACTCCGCCAGCGCGTAGAAGAACGCGCGCGCGCCCGACATGGTCCGGCCCGCCTCGGGGCTCCAATAGGGATTGTCGGGACGGACGTAGCGCGAATTGATCATCCGAAAATTGACGAAGGGCTGCACGGAGGTGTCCGCGGAAAGGATGTCAATGTCCGGCGCGCTGGCCTTCCAGAGATCGAGCATGTGGGACACCGGCCCGCCGCTGGGATAGCCCTCGCCGGCGCGATCAAAGGAGTCAAACGCGTCGGCGGTGTCTTCGCCGCCTTCCCAGGTGTTGACGTAAGTGGCCAGCGGATAGATTTGCTTGCCGGCCCTGGCGATTTCGTTGATGTAGGAGGAGAGATAATACGCGGTGAAAGATTCTTCCGCCAACCGGCTTCCAAAAACCTCCGTCCACGTTCCCGGCTGCTTCTTCAGGGCCGCAACCAGCGAGGCGGGCACGGGGCCGTTAAATAACTTGGTGGACTCCGGCGAGTAGTCGCGGATGCTGCCCAGCAGGCCGGATTCGTTTTCGACCTGCATCAGGATGACGGTGCGGTCCGCCTCGTCCACCTGGCGAAGGTGGGTCATCATGGCCACGTATGCTTTCTTGTCCGCCTCAAGGGTGGTTCTGGAATGCGGCGAAAGCACACGAATGGGTTTGCCGCCCGAATCCAGCACGCGGGGAAAGCGCGTGACATCGGACTTCACCCAGTTCGGCGCCCAATCCATCGCGCCGTTTTTATAGGCGCCGAACCAGAGCATGACGACGCGGAGATTCTGGGCGCGCGCCTGCTGAAGGATTTTGTCAAAGTCGCTGAAATCGAACTTGCCTTCCTCGCGCTCGATTTCGTTCCAATAGACCGGATACTCCACGGCGTTCACGTTCATGGCCTTGAGCTTGGGCCAGGCGCGCTCCATGCGATCCGGGAATGCGCTGTCGTTGTTGACCTGGCCGCCCAGGATGATGAACGGCTTCCCGTCCACCATGAAGGTGAACTTGCCGTTCGCCTTCACCAGTTGCGCTATGGGCTTGCCTTGCGCGTGGGCCAGGGTGACGCCGGCGGAACAGATCAAAGCCAGCAGGAGGAAATTGCGGAGTGATTTCATAAACAATGTGGTTGGACGGTTTGGACAAATCAGAATTGTTGCATAAATGCGCTGTGTCCTTTTAATTAAACGGATTTGGCCAAAGGCGCAATCCTTAAACTTTGGCCGCGCGGGCTGCTCATCAGGATTGGCGGGCGGCAATCTTGCCCCGGCCATCTTCCATCATCCATTTTCGCCGCGGCGAAGCGCTCCAGCCCGGACTTCCCACCGCTGCAAATCCTTGCCCAGTTCGCGCGGCCAGTTTTCTTCCGTCGCGGTCATGAACACCTGGCCGCCCGTCTTGCGCGCCTGCTCCAGCAACGGAAGAAAACCGCCGCGCCGCTTCACGTCCAGCTCGCCCATCACGTCGTCAATCAGCAGAATCGGCGGGCTGCCGTGGATGCCCGCGAAAAACTCCGCCTGCGCCATCTTCAACGCGATGGCCAGCGTCCGCTTCTGTCCTTCGCTGCCGAATTGCGCGGCGGATTTTTCGTTGAGCAGCAACTGCAAATCGTCGCGGTGCGGCCCGACGAGCGTGGAACGGTAAGTCCGCTCCCGCCCGCGCGATTGCGCGAGTTCCACGGCAAAATCGTTCTTCACGCTCGGCTGATATTCGATGCGCAATTCCTCCGCGTCGTTGGAAATGCGCCGATACGCCAGCCGCGCCAGCGGGGAAAATTTCGGCGCCAGCTCGCGCCGCGCGCGGATGATTTCGCTGCCGAGCTTCACGAGTTCCTGCGAAAAACTGTCCAGCGCGGCCTCGTCGGCGGAGCGCTGTTTCAGCAGCGCGTTGCGGGCGCGGACGGTGTGCATGTAACGCTGGAGCAGCGGCAGATAACCGGGCTGCGTCTGCGCCAGCAGCAAATCCAGGAACCGCCGCCGCGCGCGCGCCGCGCCCTTGACGAGCTGCAAATCCTCCGTGCAAAACACCACCGCGCGAAGCGTGCCGAAATAATCCGCGAGCCGTTTCACCGGCTGGCCGTCCAGCGCCAGTTTGCGTTCGCGCGCCGACCAGTAGATTTTGATTTCGCGCTGAATGTGACTCGTCAGAACTTTCTCCCTCTCCCCGCTAAAACGGGGAGAGGGCCGGGGTGAGGGGTTTTGAGTTTGCGAAATCCCGGCCTCCTCACCCCGGCCCTCTCCTCCGGCGGCGGAGGAGAGGGGGGAAGCAACAAGTGATCCGCCGACAATTTTTCCGCCGACGAAATATCCCTTCGCGCCGTGCCGGACCATTTGCGCGCCGCCGACGCCGCGGAACGACCGCAGCGTGGCCATGAGATAAATGGCTTCGAGGATGTTCGTCTTGCCCTGCGCGTTGTCGCCCAAAAGCAGGTGGAAGCCGGGCGCGAAATCCGCGTCCAGCCGGGCGTAATTGCGAAAATCCCGCAGCCGCAAATGAGCCAGATGCACGCCGGTAAAATGAATTGGAAACGAAACCGCCGCGAGTTTTTTCGGCAAAATCGTTTTTTGAAAACCAATTTCCGTCAGCCGAAAAAATATGAACGCCATGGCAAACTTGTCGCGCTGAAATCACATGAAAGCGGATGCAGGCGGACGGGAACTCTTTTCCGGTATTCATTTTGGGTTGGACGATTGGGGCGGCGGATTGAATGAAAAATCAGTTTGGACAAAGTGGAAAACGAGTTTAAGGTCAAATTATGAAAAAAATGGCATCGCACAGTGTAGCCGAAGAATGTATTAAACAGCATCCATGAGCACTCACATCGCTTACGGAAATTTCACCAGCGATGTTCGATGAAGAATGGCCGCGCTACGTTTTGAAAATGGCGACCGGTGCCGGCAAGACGAAGGTGATTTCCTTGCTCATCGCTTGGAGCTTCTTCCACAAACTCTACGAACCGGACTCAGCTTTGTCGCGAAACTTTCTAGTCATCGCGCCAAACATTATCGTCCTTGACCGGCTCCGCACGGACTTTGACGGATTGAAAATCTTCTTCAATGACCCGATTCTACCGCCCAACGGAAGCGACGGGCGCAACTGGCGTGATGATTTTCAAATCACCCTTCACATCCAGGACGATGTTCGCTTGCTACAAAAGGCTGGCAACATTTTCCTGACAAACATCCACCGGGTTTTCCTGGGCGACGAGGTTGACCCATCGCTCAATGATGATGATTTGCGCGATTATTTTTTGGCGGATGCTTTCGGCGCAAAACCCGTTGGCAAAACCACCGACAGCAAAACCGACCTTGGCGAAATCGTTCGTGAGATTCCTTCAAAGAGTCGGCAAAAGTGGACCAGGAGAACTTCCAAGACCTTTTAGCCGAGGACGAGCAGATTCTACCCGAACTGGAAAATGGCGCTACCCACACGCTAAAGGGCGATGTTACCAGCTTAAAGGGAAGCTATCCGTGCTTGTAATAAATTGCGAATCCCGTTTCAAAGTGTCGTAACAGAACCTATTTCGCCGGACTATTCAGCAAAGGCCAGTGTGTTCCGTCAAATGAATATGGGGCTGGTTGAGTTCACATCATTGGGAGGGTTGGCCGCTTACTTTAGGAAATTAAACAAACCGGGGACACAGGCTACACTTAAAAGTGGGCTGTCTAATCGGACAAGGGCAGCGCTGGATGCCAAGCAGCGGGGTGTTATCATCACGATTGAGGGCGAAGTTGGTAATTGGGTAGCCACATTTGTAGAAACATCCGAAAAAAGAGTTAAGCGCCTAAAGGCATATAAGCCCATATTTCTCAGATTAACTTCACATGACGAAGTTGTTGACCTATAATAAAGCCGCATAAACAAAGGCTTTCATTTATGTCCAACCAGCAAAAAATGGAAAATCCAACGGGTGCAGGCAAAAAACCGGCTCTACGGGTGACTTTTGATAGTCGTTTGAAGCTGGAGTTTCACGGTTCCAAGATCACGTCTGATGCCGGGTTGCTGGCCTATCGGGAACTGGATGCGGCGCTGGGTCTGACCGATCTGGGGGAAAATCTGCTGAACGATTATCGGACTGGCAAGAACACGCAACACTCGATGGTCGCGCTGATGCGGCAGTCCATCTTTAGTCGGCTGGCAGGCTACGAAGACACTAACGATGCCGAACGGCTCGCGGTTGATCCAACGATGCGACATGTTGTCGGTGGGCGGGCCACGGAACACACGGCGGCCTCCACCAGCCAGATGGGACGCTTCGAGACCGAGGTGTTGACCCAGCCGAGCAACCTGAAGGCGTTGACGAATCTATCAGGAAAATGGATTGACCGGTTGCGGGAACGCCAGCCGATGCGGGAACGGATCTTGGACATGGATAGTTCCGTGAGCGAGACCTATGGCGAGCAGGAAGGAACGGCGTTCAACGGACATTTCGGCTGCACCTGCTACCATCCGCTGTTTTGCTTCAATCAGTTTGGCGATGTGGAGCAGTCCTTGTTGCGCGAGGGCAACGTGCATAGCGCCAAGGATTGGCGGGCCGTGCTGGAACCGGTGGTTGCTCGTTATCAAGGTCGAAACATTCCGCGCTATTTCCGAGCCGATGCCGCCTTTGCCCAGCCCGAACTCTATGAGTATCTGGAAGCCGAGGGATTCGAGTATGCCATCCGGCTGCCGGCCAATGATGCGCTGCTGCGGGACATCGAGCCAATGCTGACCCGACCGGTGGGGCGTCCTTCAAGCACGCCGGTAGTCTGGTATGCTGGCTTTTTGTATCAGGCCAAGAGTTGGGGTTGCGCCCGGCGCGTGGTGGCGAAGGTGGAGTGGCACAATGGTGAACTGTTCCCTCGCGTCGGGTTCATCGTGACCAATCTAACTCGGCCTGCCAAACGGGTGGTGCGGTTCTACAACCAGCGTGGCACGGCGGAGCAGTGGATTAAGGAAGGCAAGAATGCCGTCAAACGGATCCGGCATACGGTTACGACTACAAGAGCATTGAATGACCAGGAATGCTGGAATGCCGTGTTTGCAGAAACGTTACAATATCGCAAATCAAAATCGTTTAATTACGTCGTGGATAGAACGCTCTATCGTCCACGCGAGATAATCCAGTTTTGCACTGAATCTCTTTCAGAAGCTCGCGCAGAAAATGCTTTTCCAATAGATTATCATGTGATTAGTCATTGTGAAGTGTCTTATTCAAGCGAACGGACAAAGGATATTGCGGCTGAATATCGTTTTCAGTATCCAGGTCTGCAAAGTATATTTGAAGCATTCAGAGGAAAGTCTTACTCGTGGACGCGTTCGGATTTGGAAGGGCTGTTTTTAGAGATGAGTCTAGGCGAGATTAAATTAGATAAGAATGCGGCTTGGGCGTTAAACCAAGACCCCGATTTCTTTTTAGATATTCTTTGGCGCGTAGGGTTTTTACGCGCCCATGCTGTAGGCGGCATAAAAGCATTGCGGCGAAGCGGAAGTCAATACTTGGGCCCTCATCAAGTAGATTCGCTTAGCCTACATAATATTGAACGATTTGAAGAATTGGCCGTGTTCAACGACGAGGCGCACCACATCCACGACAGCCGCATGGCATGGTTCATGTCCATTCAGGACATCCACCACAAGATGCTTCAGAAAGATTGCCGGCTCGCGTTGCAGGTTGACGTTACCGCCACGCCACGTCATGACAGCGGTGCAATTTTCGTCCAGACGGTTTCCGATTATCCGCTTGTAGAAGCGATTTATCAAAACGTCGTCAAGCACCCGATTCTACCCGACGCCGCCAGCCAGACGAAGCTGGTCGAAAAGAAAAGCGCCATCTTCACCGAGAAATACGATGACTATTTGAAGCTTGGCGTAGAAGAATGGAAAAAGAGCTATGCCGAACATCAGCCGCTAGGCAAAAAGGCGGTATTGTTCGTCATGGTGGATGACACGCGCAACTGCGATGAAGTCGGCGCTTACCTTGAGAAGATTTGCCCCGAATTGCAAGGCGCGGTTCTGGTGATCCACACCAAAAACAACGGCGAGATTTCCGAAACCGCATCTGGAAAAAACAACGAGGAGCTTACTCTACTACGGAAACAGTCCAACGAAATTGATTCGTGGCAGTCGCCCTACAAGGCCATCGTTTCCGTGTTGATGTTGAAAGAAGGCTGGGATGTTCGCAACGTCACTACCATCGTTGGCTTGCGCGCCTATATCGCAAAATCCAACATTCTACCGGAACAAACGCTAGGCCGTGGTTTGCGCCGGATGTATTTCGGCACAGACACGCCGGAAACGGTTTCCGTCATGGGCACACCGGCATTCATGGATTTCGTCGAATCCATCCAGAATGAAGGCGTGGACTTTGAGCGCAGGCCAATGGGCGCAGGCGCGAAGCGCGAAGATTCGCTTGTCGTTGAGGTGGACACCCAGGACAAAGGAAAAAATCTCGACGAGTTGGACATTCCGCTACCGCGTCTCACCCGCCGCTATCAGCGTGATTTCAAAAACCTCGACGAGCTTGACCCGTCCAAATTCGGCAACCAGCTACTTCCGCTCAAATCCTTCACCGAAGAACAGGCGCGCGAAATTATTTTTAAGCTGATGCTCGACGCCGAGGTGCATCATGCCATCCAGCTAGACGGCACAGGCGCGGCAGACTACCGCTCCGTTGTCGCGTTCTTCGCCCGCCAGTTGCTAAAAGATTTGCGGCTCGTTGGCGGCTACGATGTTCTTTACGGGAAGGTCAAAACCTTCATGCGTGATTATCTTTTCACGCCATCGCCGGTGAACCTTGAAGACCCGATGGTATTGCGGAATTTTTCCGAACCGGACGCCGGTAAAATCCTTTACGACTCGTTCAAATCCGCCATCAATGCGCTTACCGTTCAAGAAACCGGCACGACCCGCATAGAAGACCGGATTCGGTTGCGCGAAATGCGACCGTTCCGCACCGAGCATCGGCCTTACTTGAACGCCAGCAAATCCATTTTCACCCGCATCGTGGGTGAACCCCACTCTGGCGGCTTTGAATTGACGTTTGCCGTGTTCCTTGAAGCAGCGCCGGACGTGTCAGCGTTCGCCAAAAACTATCTGGCTGTCGGCTTCAAACTCGATTACGTCAAAGCCAACGGCGACCTGTCCAACTACACGCCGGACTTTATCATCCGCACCACCGACAACGTGATTTGGCTCGCAGAAACCAAAGGCCGCGAGGAACTGGACTTGCCGCAGAAAATGGCGCGGTTAAAACAGTGGTGTGCCGACGCCACCGCCGCCGAGGATAACGGCCAGCGATACGATTTCGTGTTTGTTGACCAGACCGGCTTCCACAAACACGCGCCGAAAACATTTGCCGCGCTTGCCGCGAGCTTCACCGATTACAAATCCTGACTATGGCACGCCCGATAACATCCGCCTACGACCTGACCGACGCCGAGAAGCGCGACCTCATCAAGCTCATTGAGCAGGGAAAACCGCTGCCGGAAAAATATCGTTTCCTCCTATTCGATGACAAGCGCGAGGTAGAGCTTGTCTGGAATGGCAAGACCCGCGAAGTCGCCACTGCTATTCTACCGTTTCAAACGCTTGAGCACATTGACGAACCACGCAAGGAAAAGCGTGACGACGAGGAATTTTCATTTGATACACGCGGACGGCAGCAAAAAGGTTGGACGAACAAACTGATCTGGGGTGACAATAAGCTCATTCTATCATCGCTCAAATCTGGGGCGCTACGCAGGCAGATTGAAGACGCGGGCGGCTTGAAGCTCATCTATATTGACCCACCTTTTGACGTAGGCGCGGATTTCAGTATGGACATTGAAATCGGCGGAGAAACTTTCCACAAAGAGCCGAACCTACTTGAACAAATCGCATACCGCGACACCTGGGGGCGTGGAGCGGATTCTTTCATCGCCATGATTTACGAACGCCTCATCCTTATGCGCGATTTGATGCACGAGGAAGGAAGCGTTTACGTCCATTGCGACTGGCGAGTGGACTATGCGGTGCGGAGCGTCCTTAACGAAATCTTCGGCAACGACTACTTTAGGAACGAAATAATCTGGCACTACGAAAACAAGCTAGGAACAGGTTGGGCGGCGAAGACTTTTGACACGCGACATGATGTGCTACTGAAGTTTTCAAAGGGGAAACGCTACATTCATAATGAAATCACCGAAGCTGTGAAAGAACACAAGCTTCAACCTGTAACGCAAAAGATTGAAGGGAAGCGAGTTTGGCTAAAACATCCTGACGGCAGTTTAATGTATGCAATGGGTAACACGGAACGCCCAGTGGGCGACGTATGGACGATTCCAATTATTAACCCTGTTGCGTCCGAGCGGTTGGATTATCCAACACAAAAGCCAGAGAAACTTGCTGAAATGGTGCAGACTTGGTAGTTTATTTTGACACCGCTCCGCTCCGCTTTTTGTCTTCGCGCTTTCAGCGACCATTTCCCCTACGCTGGCGTTCCGCCCAAACGCTCCACTTCGCTAACGTCCGCATAAACTCCCAAGACTGCCATTTAGATAGGCTCCCGTTGGTCGTATAGTAAGGGGACACACACCGTATTCAGTGCCCTTGCTTATCATTCACAGCCTATCGCCTCACAGCCCGACTTCACCGGCGTCCTTTGGTGGTGCCCTCTAAAGACTACTCCCACCAGGAAGCTCGGCTTCGCGGGCATTTTTGTGAAGGCGATAGTCCGAGAACGATAATTCGATAATAAAAAAAGCACATGAATACTACATTAAATATCAGGCTCCAGAACCGGACCGATAATTCGATAAAGAAAGAACCGGAGGTCAACAAATACATTGTCATTGGTTGGAATCACCGCGAGCAGGTTGTCGCATTCCCATTTAACACACAACACGCCGATATGTTTAGCTACATTCAACGTGAACATCCAGATATTAAGGCTATATCTGCTGGCTTTTTCATGGCAGACAATGAAGCCCTATGGGTAGGGGGTGAAAGTCTGACTTTGAATCTTAATTCACGCGAACAGGACAAAGAGCTTATCAAACGATTTTTAACGAGCGCAGACAGGGCAACATGGGATTTAACACTTATCGGAATGTGAAAGGACATATATGAAGCAAAGTATTTACGAGGAAATCACAGGCCGCATAATCACCATGCTAGAAGCAGGCACGATCCCATGGCGTAAACCGTGGACAGTCACAGCCGGTATGCCACGCAATTTAATTTCAAAGAAGGCATACA
>CAYYWB010000097.1:0-9506 GCA_964475285.1 uncultured Bifidobacteriaceae bacterium
GCAAGATCATCGTGGACAGCTACGGCGGCATGGGCCGGCACGGCGGCGGCGCGTTCTCCGGCAAAGATCCAACAAAGGTGGACCGCAGCGCCGCCTACATGGGCCGCTGGGTGGCCAAGAACATTGTCGCCGCGAAGCTCGCCGCAAAATGCGAAATCCAGTTTGCCTACGCCATCGGCTATCCTGATCCGGTCAGCGTTAATGTGGACACCTTCGGCACGGCGACCGTTTCCGACGAGAAAATTGCCCGCGCGGTCAACAAGGTTTTCAGCTTCCAGCCGGCGGACATCATTGACCAGCTCAACCTGCGCCGCCCAATTTACAGCAAGACCACCAATTACGGCCACTTTGGCAAAAGCGACAAAGACCTCACCTGGGAAGCAACGAACAAGGTCGAGGCCCTGTTGAAAGCAATTTGAATGAGTTTTCAGTTTTCAGTTTCATGTTTTCAGAAAAACGAACAGTGGTTGTTCGGCCAACTGAAAACTGAACCCTTCAAACTAGAAACTTAAAATGGCCTATCAATCGTTTGAGAAACTGGAAGTATGGAAGCGGGCCTGCCGTCTTGCGGTTAATGTCTGCCGGACGCTGGCGAAGTCAAAACAATATGTGCTTAAAGATCAAATGCAGCGCGCCGCGATTTCAATTCCGTCGAATATCGCCGAAGGCTCGGAGCGTGACAGCAAGCAGGACTTCATTCGCTTCCTGCGGATTGCCAAAGGCTCTGCCGCAGAGCTTCGGACTCAAACTTACATCGCCTTGAAACTTGAACTTCTAAACAAAGATGAAGCCGACGGTTTCGTGAACGAAACCAGGGAAATCTCCGCCATGTTGCAAGGACTCATCCGTTCGTTATCCATGAAACAGCCAAAAACTGAAAACTGAACACTTGAAACTGAAAACTATGAGCACAATCAAACTTTCCCCGTCCCGCCGCACCGTCGTTAAAACGAACGGCAACGGCGCAGCCAAGCACGATTACGCGGTCAAAGACCTCTCGCTCGCCGAATGGGGCCGCAAGACCATCCAGGTTTCCGAGCACGAGATGCCCGGCCTCATGTCCATCCGCAAGAAATACGGCGCGAGCAAGCCGCTCAAGGGCGTGCGCATCACCGGGTCGTTGCACATGACCATCGAGACGGCCATCCTCATCGAGACGCTCGTTGAACTCGGCGCATCCGTGCGCTGGGCAAGCTGCAACATTTTCTCGACGCAGGACCATGCCGCCGCCGCGATTGCGAAGGCCGGCATTCCCGTGTTCGCGCACAAGGGCGAATCGCTTGAAGAATACTGGGACTTCACCCTGCGTGCGCTCACGCATCCCGGCAACAAAGGTCCGCAGCTCATCGTGGACGACGGCGGCGACGCAACGCTGCTGATTCACAAAGGCTACGAGCTTGAAAACGGTGACACCTGGGTCAACACGCCGAGCGACAACCACGAAGTTGCCGTCATCAAGGCGCTGTTGAAGAAAGTTGCGAAGGAACGTCCCGGTTTCTGGCACGAAGTTGTGAAGGACTGGAAGGGCGTTTCCGAAGAGACGACCACCGGCGTCCATCGCCTTTACCAAATGTTGGAGCAGGGAAAACTTCTGGTTCCGGCCATCAACGTCAACGACTCCGTCACCAAGTCCAAGTTCGACAACCTTTACGGCTGCCGCGAATCGCTCGCCGACGGCATCAAGCGCGCGACCGACGTGATGATCGCCGGCAAAGTCGCCTGCGTTTGCGGTTACGGCGACGTCGGCAAAGGCTGCGCGCATTCACTGCGCGGCTTCGGCGCGCGCGTCATCGTCACGGAAATTGACCCCATCAACGCGTTGCAGGCGGCGATGGAAGGATTCGAAGTCACGACCATCGAGGACACGCTCGGCGAGGCGGACCTTTATGTCACGACGACCGGCAACTGTGACATCATCACGCTCGAACACATGGCGAAGATGAAAGACCAGGCCATCGTCTGCAACATCGGCCACTTCGACAACGAAATCCAGGTGGACCGCCTGAACAAGGCGCCCGGCGTGAAGAAGCTCAACATCAAGCCGCAGGTGGACAAATACACCTTCGCCGGCGGCCACAGCCTTTACATGCTCGCCGAAGGCCGGCTGGTGAACCTCGGCTGCGCCACCGGCCATCCGAGCTTCGTGATGAGCAACAGCTTCACCAATCAATGCCTCGCGCAACTGGATTTGTGGAAGAACCGCGACACCGCGAAAATCGGCGTCTATCGTCTGCCGAAGAAACTGGACGAGGAAGTCGCGCGGCTGCATCTGGAAAAAATCGGCGTCAAGCTCACCAAGCTGACGAAGAAGCAGGCTGAATATCTTGGCGTGCCGGTCGAGGGGCCTTACAAGCCGGAGCATTATCGGTATTGAAAAAGTTCAAATCGCAAATTTGAGATTTCAAATCACGAAAGGCGAGCGGAGAAGTCCGTTCGCTTTTCTGTTTCAATCCTGCGCCCGGCATGAACATCGCAGGCTTGAACCACCACCCCGGCTCTGCAATTCTGACGGTTGAACATTTATGAAACAAAACACCCTTCTCCTTAACGCCATTGCCGTGACAGCGGCGCTGGCCTTTTCCAGCATGGTCGCCCAAGCCCAGGACACCACCAGCAAACCCGCTTCCGCCGAAAATCCGGCGGCCGCGCTCCAGCATCGCTACAGCTTCACCACCGACGCGAGCGATTCCGTCGGCCATGCGGACGGCACATTGGAAGGCGCGGCAACCATCAGCGGCGGACAGGTCCATCTCGACGGCACGCGCGGCACTTATGTGAATCTTCCGGGCGGACTCATCGCCGGCGACCGCGCGGTCACGTTCGAATTTTGGGCAACCCTGGGCGCAAACAAAAACTGGGCGCGCGTTTTCGATCAAGGTTCGACGAACGGCAACAACGGCGGGCACGACCTGTATTTCTGTCCGCACGGCGGCGCGAAGGATTTCCGCCTGACGATCATGGACCCGCACCCGACCGAGCGCGTCATCACGATTCCGGGCAATCTCGACAACCAGACCAATCTGTATGTCGCGTGCGTGCTGGACCCGGCATCCGGGTTCATGGGGATTTACACCAACGGCGTGCTGGCCGCGTCGCGCAAGGACCTTGTCTCGCTCGCGAGCGTGGATACGAACTGCTTTTTCCTCGGCCGGTCGCTCTTCGCAAGCGACGCGCCGCTGAACGGTTCCATTGACGAGTTCCGCATCTACAACACGGCCTTGAGCGCGGCGGCGATTTCCGCCAGCTTCAGCAACGGCCCGAACGCCGTGTTTCCGGCGCATTGACCCCGGCGCTGATTTGGGTAGGCCATTTTGAAGAAAACGACAGACGGACGGGGAACCGTCCGCCTTTTGTTTCAGCCGCCCAACACTCGCAAAATCCGCTCCACACAGGTCTGTGGACGGCTTTGCAACACGCAATACCAAATCCGAATTACGCGCCAGCCGGCATTCCGCAATGTGCGCGCCACAATCTGGTCCCGTTTTTTGTTTCGCGCCAATTTCCGCCGCCAATATGCGCGATTGCTTTTGGGTATTGTTCCATGCTTGGCGCAGCCGTGCCAGAAGCAGCCGTCCACGAATACCGCGAGCCGGGATTTTGGAAAGATGAAATCGGGTTTGCCAAACACGGGCTGATGCCGACGCCAGCCTTTGATGCGATGCTGGCGGAACAGTTTTGCCAGTGCCTCTTCTGTCTCCTTGTTGCCGCGTCCCCGAATCCGCGACATTATCCGGCTGCGAATCTTTGCCGAGACACGATCCATCTGTGCCGATCAGATTAGTTCGACGGAAACGTCTTGCTGCATTGATGCCAAGTCTGTCAATCCGAGCGGCACGAAATTCCACTGTTTGGCGGTCAGTCTTTGCGTATAAATATAATCATTAAAGATCACACATGGGACATGAACACTCGATTGAAGACCGGCATATTGGGAAAGAGACATGCTGCCAGTGCCGACGGATGCTTGGGCTGAATCGGCATCGAATTTGCCATTCTTACACTGAACTGACACGAAAGGGCGATGCGGTATCGAACCAATTGGAAGTTGCCACAGAATATCAAGGCCACCATCCTTTTCTTTTCCTAACAACACTGGCCGGTCGAAACCTAGCGTTCGGAGATACGCGTTAAAGTCGGCCTTTTTCTTTTTTGTTTTGCGCGGAAACCCGACTCGGTGAATTGTGCCGGTAGCGCGAACTTGAAGTCGCTCGGCCACGCGACATTCAAAATCGGGAGAACGGGTGCCAGAACTTCGAATTCCGCTCATCTCTTTGACAAATTTTAGAAATTCGACATCGTTTGCCTGAAAGGTTCCAGTCGAAGGTTCATAGTCGAATGGCAATGCAGCACCTTTCGTCTTAAAATGCTCTTCCAATTCACAAACTGCCAATTCGATTGCTTCTTCTGGACTGCTCGCCTTCAAGTCTCTTTGCAAATCATCCAGAAGTGACGAGTCCTTGCCTTTAGATTTAAGGCCGTCAGGTGTGATCACCTTTGAACCATCGTCGCACAACTCTTCAGCGATGAGTTCAAAAAATTCGAAGAGGGGGACCGACATTATGCCTTTTCCTTGTTGCTATAGTCCTTGACTGCCAGATCAAATTGCTTATGTGACTGGATCAAACGCGCTGTTTCGGGGTTTGTGCTTCCGGTGGTGACTTTTTTAACCAATACGGCCAAGTCGGTCCGCAATTTCGATAAACGTTTGATGCTTTCTTCTCTTGTGTCAACGTGGATTTCTGCCTCGTCAATGGACTTGCCCGCAGCCAAAACTGATGCTGCTTTGTCTGAATCTAACACTTTTGCCAACCTTGAAACGTCACGCGTATCAGAAATTGCCCGTGCTTGACCATCCCGTTCGCCAGTCGTCTTTTTTGGCCCATATAGGTAATTGAGAAGCATGGCCAAACGCTTCTTATCGTAACTCTCAATTTCAAGATTCTCGTCCACCTCAAGTTGGATGAAATTTTTTATACCGGATCGGCTCAACGCCTCGCCTAGCGTGAAGAAGGCTTCTCCCTTTGGAATCGCAATTTTGGCACACCCAAGTAATCTGTAGGGAACAAGGAAACGGCGAACTTGGGTTTTTGTCAAACGCAGTTCTTTTAGAACCTTATCCAGTCCTTCCTGCCGAATCTCTCGATCAAGAAATTGCGCTTTACTTAATGAAGGCCAATCGCGAAAACCAATCAAATGCCGGACTCCGAGATAAATCCGCATCTCGTTCTTTTGTTCTGCATCTGGTTTCTCAGGAAATACGAGTACCGGAATTTCATTTAGATCTTCTATGCGTCCCTGGTAGCGGTCTTTGTGTGCTAAAATTTCTCTGATTGCTGCCAAGCGCCGGTTTCCTTCGACGACAATATAACGGTCTCCGTTTTTCTTTACCACGAGAGGCTCGTAATCAATAAATCCGTTCTTGAGCAGCGAATCCACCAACTCAAGGGCATAGTAAGGTTCCTTCACCAACTCTTGTTGGATTTCAGGTTGAGAGCGCTTATCCATCAGTCCACCAAAGCGCGGGTTTGTAGGATCGAAATCGAGCAAATCAGGAGAGACGTATTTCAATTCGGTCTCATTCTCAAATTTTTGTGGCATTTTATTTACCAGAGGTTGTCCAAGTTTTTAACGACGGCTTCGAATAATGGCGGCGGCACCGCATTGCCAATCATCTGAAAACGATCACGCACCGTTCCCCTTTGCCAAATGAACGATTTCGGAAAGCCTTGCAGCGCGGCACATTCGCGGTAGGCGAGCCGGCGGGCTTTGCCTTTGCGGGAAAACACCCACTTGTCCGTGTGAATGCGCTTTAATGGCGGACTCATTGGATGCAGCGGCACATGCCGCCAATGGCCTACGATGCACGGGCTGGGTTCGTTCCAATCCCGGCGGCGGCGGCGTGAAAGATAATACCAATGGAACGGTTCCTCGTTGAATTCGCCAACGGGCCATTCCGGCATTCCGGCCAAAACATCCTGTTGGCAAACCAATTTCCGGCGCGCGCCCTCGCCAAATTGCGGCGCGGGAAATTCATATTCAAAATCCAGATCGGAGCGGATGCCGACGATAAAAACGCGCCGGCGGCTTTGCGCCACGCCGTAATTCTCCGCGTTCAGGACATGCCATTTGACGCGGTAGCCAGCCAGCCGGTATCTGCGAAGCTGATTGTCCAACAACTGCGTGTTGTCGCCGTAGGCCATGCCGTTCACGTTTTCGACCACAAATGCCTTGGGGCAAACAATCCGCAAAACACGGTCAAATTGCTGGTAAAGATAATTGATGGAGTCGCCGGGATTGCGCCGCCCGCCTTGGGTGAAACCCTGGCAAGGATAGCAGCCAACGAGAAATTGTGCCGACGGGAATCGGTCGAAGTCTGCAATATCGCCGCAGCGGATGACCGAACCAACATTATCGCCGTAGGTCTCACACGCGGCTTTTGAAATGTCGTTTGCCCAGACAACATTGTATCCCAGCCTTTGCAGTCCAAGGTCAGAACCGCCGCAGCCGCTGAAAAGCGAAATGGTTCGCACGGATTTCATTAAACAAAACCTGAAGCAGACAATGTCATGATTTTTCGAGTTTCGGCAAGAATACAATTCTCGCCGGGTATGTCAAAAATTTTGTCCACGGTTTGGCAGACCAGTCCCGTCACAATTCCCGCAACGCCGCCGCGATGGGCAGGCGCGCGGCGCGGATGGCCGGGAACAGGCCGCCGATCAAACCAATCGCCGCCGCCCACGCCACGCCGCGCGCCAGCAATTCCGGCGTGACCCGGAAGGCGAACGTGATCTGGCTGAAGCTCTGCCAGTTCATCGTCGAGGTGTGAAAATTGTTGAAGGCGAGATAGGCCAGGCCGCCGCCGATGACGCCGCCCACCA
The DNA here is from genome assembly GCA_964475285.1 of uncultured Bifidobacteriaceae bacterium. Taxonomy (GTDB): domain Bacteria; phylum Verrucomicrobiota; class Verrucomicrobiia; order Limisphaerales; family UBA11358; genus UBA11358. The sequence goes on from CAYYWB010000097.1 coordinate 6,879, forward strand.
ACGCCAGCAACAGCGATTCCAGCATGAGCGAGACCACCACCGCGCCGCCGCCGAAGCCGAGCGCGCGCAGCGTGGCGATTTCGCGCGTCCGCGCCGCGACGGCGCTATACATCGTGTTCAGCGCGCCGAACACCGCGCCGACGGCCATCAAAAACGCGATGAGAAAACCGAGCGTGGTGATCAGACGCGTGAGGGTTTCGGATTGCTGGGCGTAATAATCCGACAGCCGGGAAACCTGCACGTTGAGCTGCGGGTTCGAGGTGAGCGAATCCTTGAATGCCTGGAACGCGCCCGGCGAATTGAGCCGGACGGAGACGGACTGGAACGAGTCGCCGCGATTGTAGGCGTCCTGCAACACCTTGGCGTCGGTCCAGATTTCCGATTCCGAAACGCCGCCGTTCGCGGAAAAAATGCCGACGACCGGCCATTCGTAACGGCCCACCTGGATTTTCGAGCCGACGTCCAGCCCGGCGAATTCCTGGGCCGCGCCGGCGCCGACGATGACCTCGTCCTTGCCCCAGTCAAACATCCGGCCCTGGATGATTTTCAAATTGTCGCGCACCTGCAACGCGGCGGCCTCCACGCCGCGCAGCGGCACGTTCGCGTCCGTGCCGGTGGAGCGTTTGGGCAGGTCAATGATGACGAACAATTCCGCGGACGAGAGCGGGCCTTGGGCCGTGCGCGCGAGTCCCGGCGCGTCGGCGATGACGCGCGTCGCGTCGCGATCCAGGCCGCTGACCATTTCGCTGTCCGCGCCGCTGCGCAAAACAATCGCGCCGTCGGGCGAGCCGGAAACAGTCATGGCCTGTTTGAAGCCCGCCGCGATGGAAAGCACGCCGACGAGCACGGCGACGACGCCGGCGATGCCGATGACCGTGGCCGCGACCGCGCCGCGCCGTTGCGGGAGGCTCATCAGCCCGAACTTCGTGACGGACGCGATTTGCGAAAACCAGTTGATGGGCCCGGCCATGTTACATTCTCCTCAAAGCGTCCGCCACGCGCAGGCGCATGGCCTGGAGCGCGGGAAAAATTCCGGTAACGAAACCCAGCGCGACGCTGATGCCGAAGCCGATCAGCAAATCGCGCGTCGGGAAAAAGAACAACGGCAGCAGGCCGCCCGTCGGGTCGCCGCGCGAAATCACCGTCCACGCCAGTCCGAGGCCGAGCGTTCCGCCGAGCACCGTCAGCAGGCAGGACTCGGCGAGCACGAGCGCGACGATTTGTCCGTTGGTGAAACCGATGGCCTTGAGCACGCCCAGCTCGCCGGTCCGCTCGCGCACGGCCTGCGCCATGGTGTTGCCGGTCACGAGCAGGATGGTGAAAAACACCGCGCTCAAAATTGCCGCGACGATGAAGACGATGTTGCCGATTTGCCTGGCCCAGGCCTGGACGAACGCGCCTTCCGGTTCGGTTTTGGTTTCCGCCGGCGAATTTTCAAATTCCGCGTCCACCTGTCTGGCCAATTCCGCCGACCGGGACGGGTCTTTGATGCGGATGGTGAACCAGCCGACCTGCCCTTTGACGTTGGCCCGCGCCTCGTCGAAATAATCGTAGCGGAAAAACAGCGCCGTGGTGTCGGTCCCCTTGTCCTTTCCGTCGAAGATGCCGACGATGTCAAATTCCCACGTGCGGCTTCCATCTTCCTTCGCCCAAATGCTGGATTGGATTGGAACCTTGTCGCCAATTTTCCAATGGAAGCGCTCCGCCGTCCGCCGTCCGACAATCGCGCCCGTCCGCGTGGCCAGCCAGGCTTTCATCTGTTCCGGCGGCAGGATGAATTCGGGATGCATCTTGAGAAATTTTTCCGGCTCGACGGGATTTTGCATGAAGAAATTTTTCGGATCCTGGTAAACGCCGCCGAACCAGGTCTGGTGCGTCGAAAAATCCACGCCGGGAATCCGGTCCATCCGCGCTTCATAGCTCACCGGCAGCAGGTTGATGATGGAAACTTTCTGGCGGACGATCAACCGGTCCGCGCCCGCCATGCCCACGCCGCCGACCAGCGCCTGCTGGATGGCCGACAGAAATCCGAACAGCACGAACGCCACGACAATTGAAAGCAATGTCAGTGACGTGCGGAGTTTCTTCCGCTTCAAGTTGCACCAGATGAGGTGGAGGAATTTCATTTCACTTCGCCATTGCTCAACTGGCCCTTGTCGAGATGCAGCGTCCGCGCCGCGCGCGCCGAGGCGTGCGGGTCGTGCGTGACCATGATGATGGTTTTGCCGTGCTCGCGGTTCAGCGCCTGAAGCAAATCCAGAATTTCGTCGCCGGACTTGCGATCCAAATCGCCCGTCGGCTCGTCGCAAAGCAGCAGCGTCGGGTCGGTGACGATGCCGCGCGCGATGCCGACGCGCTGCTGTTCGCCGCCCGAAAGCGTGCGCGGATAATGTTTCGCGCGATGCGACAGCCCGACGACAGCCAGCGCGGTTTCCACGTGCTTCCGCCGCTCGGCTTTGGAAAGATGCGTCAGCAACAGCGGCAGTTCCACATTGCGTTCCGCCGTCAGCACCGGCATCAGGTTGTAAAGCTGGAACACAAACCCGACGTGCCGCGCGCGCCACGCCGCGAGCGCGCGGTCGGACAATTGATCAATGCGCTCGCCCGCCACGCTGACCGAGCCTTTGG
>CAYYWB010000098.1:0-9506 GCA_964475285.1 uncultured Bifidobacteriaceae bacterium
ATTATGAATTTCGATTTGAACACAGTTTGGTTCATTTTGGTCGGCGTGCTGTTCGCCGGTTACGCGATGCTCGACGGCTTTGACCTTGGCATCGGCGCGCTGCATTTGTTCACCCGCGAGGATCAGGAGCGGCGCGTGATGATCAACGCCATCGGGCCGGTCTGGGACGGCAACGAAGTCTGGCTCGTCACCGGCGGCGGCGCGCTGTTCGCCGCATTTCCGAACGTCTATGCCACGGTCTTCTCCGGTTTTTACCTCGCGCTGTATCTGCTGCTGGCCGCGCTGATTTTCCGCGCCGTGGCGATTGAATTCCGCAGCAAACGGCCCGAACACTGGTGGCGGCAAACGTGGGACATCGGCTTTGCGGTGGGAAGCATTTTGTCCAGCCTGCTCATCGGCGTCGCGCTGGGCAACATCGCGTGGGGAATTCCGATTGATGAACACGGCGAGTTTGCCGGGACATTTTTCAGCCTGCTCACGCCGTATCCGCTGCTCGTGGGCGTGACGACCGTGGCGCTGTTCATGATGCACGGCGCGATTTACGGCGTGATGAAAACCGAGGGCGCGCTGCACGACAAGCTGCGCGGCTGGGCGATGAATTCGATCATCTTCTTCGTGATTTGCGCGACAATGCTGACGATGGCCACGCTGCTTTACGTGCCGCACCTGGCAGTGCGCGTGCGCGACAATCCGTGGCTGTTCAGCGTGGCGCTGGCAAACATGCTGGCCATCGCCAACATCCCGCGCGAATTTCACCACGGCAACGACGGCAAAGCGTTTCTGTCGTCGTGCGCCGCCATCATCACGCTGATGGCGCTGTTTGCGCTGAATGTTTTTCCGAATCTGGTCACCAGCCTGCCGCATCCCGAAAACAGCCTGAATATCCACAACGCCGCGTCATCGCCGACGACACTGAAAATCATGCTCATCATCGCGTGCATCGGCCTGCCCGTGGTGCTGGCCTACACGGTGAGCATCTACTGGATTTTCCGCGGCAAGGTGAAGCTGGACCGGATGAGCTATTGAAACACCGCCGGAACCGGAAACGGCGTTTTCATTTCGCCGGGAGGCTCGCTATCGCGATTTTTAATTTCAGAACCGCCTGGCTGGTGTCCGAGCCGGCAAAAAGTTCGCCGGGAAATTTGCGATAGACGACCATCTCGCTGAAAATGCTTTCGCTCTGATACCAGTTTGACCGGAATCCCGCCAGATATTGCAGGCGCAAATTGCGGTCGCGGTTGATCTCGGCGTCCTTCAGCCACGGGGCCAGATCGCGCGCATTGCCGGCGTAAGTGCCGAACAAATCGAACACGGACTTGAAGCCAACGTCATCGAGTGATTGCGCGACGGCGGAATACTCCGGTTGCTCCAGCCGTTGCCCGATGGCGTCCAGATTGATCTTCGTTTCACCAGCCTGGCCGAGCAGCACCACGTCGTAGCCCTTGCCGTTTTCGTCGTTGCTCCAAATCGTGCCGTCGGGGAAGGCCTCAAAAAAAGTCGCGATCTCGCTTTTCACGACGGCGGAATCGCTTTCGTAAAGCGGCACCCATTGCGTGACGATGCCGCCGGGATTCAAATGGCTTTTCACCAGCTCGAAGTATTCCTTCGTGTAAAGCGTGGCCGAGCCTTTCACCCACGGATGAATCGGGTCGGAGGTGATGATGTCAAACTTGTCGCGCGTCGTGAAAATGTAATGCCGCGCATCGTCAAAAATGATTTTCGTGCGCGGATCGGTCACCACGCCGTAATTTTCCGCGCCGAAATATGTCGCGGAAATGTGCGGCACGAGCGGTTCCATTTCGCAAATGGTGATTTTCTCGATGCCCGGATCCACCGTGAACGTCCCCGCCGTCACGCCCGCGCCGCAGCCGACAATCAGCACCGAGCGCGGATGCGGATGCACCAGCGCCGGCAGGAACCCCAGCATCCGCTGCAACCTCATGTCCTGCGGCTCGCTCGAAGCCTCGATCTTGCCGCTGATGTGGAAATTGAGAACGCTGGAGGAATTCACCCGCGACACGGCCACGGAATTGTTCATGCCCTCGCCGACGTAAAGCATTTCAGATTCGCCCATCCGGCTCGGCATGAACCGTCCGTAGGCGACCAGCTCGCCGGGAATTTTCCCGACGTGTTTCGCCAGCGCAATTGGGAAAAAAGCCAGCGCCGCGAAAATCAAAACGCCGCGAACGACGGCGGCGAGCGGGGCGTTTTTCAAAAATTGCCATGCAAATGTTGCGAACATCAAAAGCGCGGCGCACGCAGCCAGGCCAATCAACAGCCGCTGGCTGTCTTGCGTGCCAATCCACGGAATGAAAACGATGCTGAAGCCGACGCCGCCCAGGATTCCGCCGACCGTGTTGGCCGCGTAAATGCCGCCGACGAGCCGCGCCGGGTCCTGTCCGCGCGCCGCCGCCGCCGCCAGCGCGAGCGGAAAACTCGCGCCCCACAAAAGCGTCGCCGGGAGCAAAGCCCAGAGGCAGCGCGCCATGTCCAGTTGAAAATTCAGCCACGCATTTGAAGTCAGCGACGGGTCGATCGGCCAATACGGCAGCGATTCGGCCAGCATGAGAGCCGTCCAACAAATCGCCGCCGTCAAACAAAACTGGCACCAGCCGAGCAGGATTCCGGGACGCAAACTCTTGCGGGCCAGCGCCGAGCCAACCCCGCTGCCAATGCCCAGCCCGAACAGAAACACGGCAAGGATGATGGAAAAGGCATAAACCGTTCCGCCCAGTATCAACGACATCAACCGCGTCCAGACCACTTCCGCGCCAATCGCCGTCATCCCCGAAAGCGCGATCGCGACATACACCGGCCACGGAAATGTTGTTGGAACGCCGGCCTCCGGCACGGCCTGTTTCCCGGTTCGCACCGAATCGGAGACCTGTTGTTCAAACCGCGTTGAAACGGATAACGCAACCGCCGCCAGCGCGACCGCGCCGTTGATGGCCGCCGCGACATAAGTGGCGAAGGCCGAGTCGTGGACGCGCAGCAGATAAAATCCGGCGAACAGGCAGCCGAACACCGCCCCGGCGATGTTGCCGCCGTAAAAAAATCCCAGCCACGAAACGCCGTGCGGCGTGGACTCAATCCGGCGCGCCATCGCCGGCAGCGTCGCGCCCATCAAAATGGTCGGCGGCAAAAGGCAGGCCGCCGCGAACAAACCGCGCAGCAAAATTCCCGTCAAGCCGCTGCCGACGTGCGCCGAATAAATCAGCGAGGCTGGATGCAACCCGAACAGGATCACAATCCCCAGCAACCCGATGCCGGATTCCAACGCCGCATAAACGCGCAGCGGATGCCGCGTGGCGGAGATGAGGCGCGGCAGCACCACGCTGCCCAGACACATTCCGCCCATGTAAGTTCCCACCAGCACGCCCAGCGACACCGCCGAGGAGCCGATGACTAGTTGCAGCATCTGGAACCAGACGATCTCGTAAATCAGCGCCGCGCAGCCGCTGCCGAAAAACAGCAGCAGCAAAAACGGCAGCAGCGGGCGCAAGGCCGGCGTGGCGGATTCGTTTGAAAAACGGTTCTTCATGGTCGCCGCGAAGCCTACGCAGATCAGGCTTGGAGTCAAATTGTATCGGCCAGCGACAGCACCGCGCTGATGATTGGCCGAAAAAAAACGCAAAGTTCACAAAAGGGGGAAACTCTTTGCGCCGCTTGCGCCTTTTTGCGGCAATAAAATCAGTAAACCAGCACCAGCACCGCCGCATCCTGCGCCGACTTCACCACGTCCTCAAACTTCTCATCCTTCGTGTTGGGCGCTTTGAGCTTGGCCGAAACCGCCGGCACCGATTCCAGGAAGCTCAACAGCAGACTGCTCTTGACCGCGTAATTCACATTCTCCGGCAACGCCCCGCTCGCCGCCAGCGCCGCCCCCGCATCCAGCTTGGCCGACACGATGCCGATCACGTTGCCCCGCTCATCCACCAGCGCCCCGCCCGAATTGCCCGGCTGCACCGGCACGCTGATTTGAAAATACCGAGGGTCATCCCCCGCGCCGGACAGCGACGCGATTTCGCCCTTGGCCAGCTTGGGTGAAAATCCTTGTAACGTCGTGTCAGGAAAACCAATTGTCGCCACCGTGCCGCCCAGATGCGCCGAGCGGCTGGGCAAAATGGGCAGCGGTGAAAAATTTCCATCTACTTTTAACAAAGCCAAGTCATTTGCCGCATCCACTTGAACAACCTTGGCGTCAATCGTTCCGGTGCTCGTGACCAGACGAACTCGATTCGCGCCTTCAACAACGTGGTTATTTGAAATCAGATATCCGTCGTCCGTGATGAAAAAACCTGTGCCGCTGGCGTATGGATCGGAATTTGTATTGCCACCTGCGTTGCCGCCATTCAAAACGAATGAGCCAAGCTTGTATGGCTTGCTGGGTTTAAACTCGCGAGCCAATTGTTGTGCTTCGGATATTTTTTCTGGTGTTAATTTCTCCTCCGAATCAGGAAGAAGTCGTTTGGCATCTTCATCACCTTGGGACGCAGCTAGGTAAAGCCATTTGCAGGCTAGCACATCGTCTCTAGCCACACCCTTGCCAGAGGCATAATATGAACCTAGAATGGATTGTGCTTTTGCAAATCCTTGTTCAGCAGCCTTAAGATACCATTTTGCGGCCTCATTATAATCATGAGTTCTTAAAAAATAGGCGTTAGCATAGGCATTTCCGAGAGCGTATTGAGCGGGAGCAAGTCCTTGTTTGGCTGCTTTGGCACACCAATCCAAAGCTTTATTTTGACTTTGTGGAACACCATCTCCATTGAAGTAGCACATGGTAAGTTTGAATTGTGCCTCTGGATCGCCTGCTTCTGCTTTCGCTGTTATTTGTTCGATCGTGTCGCTGGCAATGCTATTCGTTATGTCGGATAAATTGTTCGTGGACTGTTGAGCAGCAGCCAGGCCCAACATCAAAAATAGAAACACCAATACCAACCCATGCCGAATTTTGAAGCTGTTAAGAAGAATTGCGCCTGCTTTTTCACTTTCTTTTTGCGGAAGAACCATAAGCAGCCCAGATCGTTGACTTGTATTGAGACCGAACGGTTTCGGATTCGTGGTAACTTCCTGCACCACGCGATCAGCTCCACCTTCCATCCATTCCGGTTTCACCTCATTTCCAACAATCGAATAGTCTGAAATGCAGCCGTGTGCCTTCAACGCCTCTAAAGCGGCAATATACGTTGCACGAACCCTTTTTCCCATTTCTTTTGAAGGTTTGCTCATAAAATTTAATCGATGAATTCAACCGCCAATTACCCCAATCGTCCATCACAAAATGGCTTCTGCGGGCTTCATCATTTCACCAGTTTTTTAGGGATATACCACATATCACTGGTGTCAGCATCAATCGGGCAAAGCTCAAATCCGCGTTTTTTATAGAAAATTTCAAGCTCGTCCTTTGTTAGTAAGTGTCCTTTGGGAATCGGCAGGTCTGGATCATACTTCCTTGCATGTCCCCAAAGTGGAATTTGATGTTTATCCGCAAGTATCTTCAAAAATTCGATCAGCCGGGTTGGGCCACCTCCGCCCGGCTGAAGTGTCTCGAACTTTGTGATTACAATGCGATCTTCGGCCCAATCAAGCAAAGCTATGGCCTGCCCAAATTGCCGAAATTCGTGCGTGAGGAATTCTTCCATGCGGAACTTACTAAGCGGGTGCTTTTTCGGGTGTGGCGTTGTGTTGGCCTCCCACTCTTCACGAGCACGTTGTAGTGGAGTCATTTCATTATTGTTCGCCACCGTCATGCAGTGAATTCAAACGCCAATTGTTCCAAACGTCCATCCCAAAATGAAAACCGGAAAAGAGCCGTTCAAGTGCGGAATGGGGAATCCGCAGATTACGCAGATTGCACAGATTTCTTTCCCCTCATCTGCGTCATCCGCGAAATCTGCGGATAAAGCTTCCCATCCGCCGGCACCTGCTTTCCGTCATCGCCCAGCCTCGTGCGTGCGCCGCGGCCCCGTTGCCCCTGTGGAATTCGGATTTGCGATCAGCGCGCAAAACCTTCCGCCATCGCAATCGCCTTCCGCATGGCCATGGATTTGTTCACCGTTTCCTGAAATTCGCCTTCGGGCGTGGAGTCGTTCACCCAGCCGCCGCCGGCCTGCACGTAAGCCCGGCCGTCCTTGATGAGCGCGGTGCGGATGGTGATGCAGGTGTCCAGATTGCCGTTGAAGGAAAAATAACCGACCGCGCCCGCGTAGGTGCCGCGCGTGGTCTGTTCCAGCTCGGAAATGATCTGCATCGCGCGGATTTTCGGCGCGCCACTCACCGTGCCCGCCGGAAATGTCGCGCGCATTAAATCATAATTCGATTTGCCTGCGGAAAGTTTGCCCTCGACCTGCGAGACGATGTGCATGACGTGGCTGTAACGCTCGATGAACATCAACTCCTTCACCTGCACGCTGCCGAAATCGCACACGCGCCCGATGTCGTTGCGCGCCAAGTCCACCAGCATGACGTGCTCGGCGCGTTCCTTCGGGTCGGCGAGCAGTTCCTTTTCGAGCGCGGAATCCTCGGCCTCGGTTTTGCCGCGACGGCGCGTTCCGGCGATGGGGCGGATTTCAACCTTGCCTTCCTCGCAGCGGACATGAATCTCCGGCGACGCGCCGACAAGCGAGAATCCGTCCAGCTCCAGCAAAAACATATACGGCGAGGGATTGACGTTGCGCGCGGCGCGGTAAATGTCCAGCGGCGACGCCGTGACCGGCGCGGAAAACCGCTGCGAGCCGACCACCTGGATGATGTCGCCGGCGGTGATGTATTTCTTTGAAGCCTCGACGTTGGCGAAGAATTTTTCCTTTGTTTGATTGGAGATAAATTCGACCGGAGGAACTTCGTTCGTCACGGTCACGGCATTTTGCTGGCTCGGCTGTTCGAGCAGCGAGACGAGCCGCTCGATTTCGCCGACGGCATTTTCGTAGGCGTCGGTCGGGCTTTCCGCGCCGTCGAGAATGGCGTTGACGAGAATCGTAATCGTCTGCTGCACGCGGTCGAAAATCAAAAGCTGGTCCGCGATGAGAAAACACATCACGGGCGTTTTTAATTCATCGTGCGCCGGGCGCGGCACGACGGGTTCGATGTCGTGGATGAATTCGTAGCCGATGTAGCCGATGGCGCCGCCGGTGAAGCGCGGCAATCCCGGCACCGCCACGGCGCGATATTTTTTCATCACGCGCTCGACCACTTCGAGGCCGTCGCGAACCGTTGCCGGAGCGCCGGTCTCCGACCCGGCGTGTTGAGAGGCGGAATTCCGTGATCCCGCCGGGTCGGAGACCGGCGTTCCGACCGAAAATGTTTCGACCACTTTGCCATTCTCAATGACCTCGACGCGATTTTCCGTCTGCTTGATGACGGCGCGCGGGTTGCAGCCGACGAACGAGTAGCGCCCGACGTGCTCGCCGCCCTCGACGGATTCAAAGAGGAACGATTCGCCCTGTCCGCTGATTTTGCGGTAGGCCGAGAGCGGCGTTTCCAGGTCGGCGAGGATGCGGCGCGTGACGGGAACGAGGTTTCCCTGCGCGGCGAGCTTCAGAAATTCATCAAGCGACGGCGAATACATGCGCCATTTTTAGCCGATGCCCGTGGAAAACAAAAGCAGGAAGCCGCGGGAATGTTTATTGAAATTTTCACCCCTTGACGCGGTTTGAGAAGGTGCTGGAGATTTGATTGACAAACCTCAATCTACATACAGAATGCCTTCCCGTGAAAAAGCGTTTGACCTCAATCGCAATCTTCTTTGGTTTATTGACCATATCCGCGTTTTGCGATGAAACCAACATTTTCGCCCGCATGGGAACGCCGACAAATGAATTAGCAGCCATCGGCGAGCCTGTTGTTCAATCGCTCAACAGCGAGGATTTGGCCGAGTCGCTCGGAATCAAACACTGGAATTTTCTGGTTCAAATTCCCGACAACTGGGTTGGTTTTACAATGAGCTTCAATTGGATTGAAAATGGAACAAAGCGTGAATTGGGTCATTCTTCATTTCCAATTGACCGGTTTGATCACGAAACCGGGAAACATATTTCGGGGCCTTATCAAGACCGGGTTTTACTGGTCGTCTCGCCGGCTGATTCTTCAACGGAAGATCCGTGGAGAAACAGTGCCAAGCTGCGTGTGTTTATCAAAGATTACGAGCAAGGCGTGTCAGGCTTTGATTTCATCGAAAATCCGTTCCGAAAGAAAAATTTAGTCTTTGTAACATATGGCTCGCCAAGCATGGTGCGCGATAAACAGAAGAAACTGGGAACATCGGAAGCGTTGGCAACGGAGTTTAAATTGCTTGCTTCTGGCACCAACGAATTCAGGGTTTCATTTCAACTCGGCTATCAGATGACAATTAGATGACAATTTAATGGCCGTCTTGCACCGTGTTTGCGCCAGAAATTCTGGCCCACATGTGCCACACTGACGCCGAAAATTCTTTCCGCCAGCAGGAAAACTGCTAATTTCGGAGCAAATTGAGTTGGCACGCCAACAGCTAGTTGAATAAAAACGGCGGATGCGCTGTCCATTGAAACGAGTTTATGTTTTACGGTTTTGATCCATTGTATTTTTTGTTCGCGATTCCCGGACTGCTCCTCGGCATCTGGGCGCAAATCAAGTTGTCCCACGCCTACGGCAAATACAGCCGTGTGCCGGTGGATTCCGGCATGACGGGCGCGGAGGCGGCGCGCGAAATCCTCGACCGCGCCGGCCTCAACAATGTGCCGGTGGAGGAAATTCCCGGCCATTTGAGCGACCATTACGACCCGGCGAAGCGCGCGCTGTTTTTGTCGTCGGACAATTTTCACGGCCAGACCGTAGCGGCGGTCGGCGTGGCGGCGCACGAATCCGGTCACGCGCTCCAGCATCAGGCGGCTTACGGCATGTTCAATTTCCGGATGGCGATTGTGCCGGTCACACAATTTGCGAGCATGGCTTACATGGGAATTTTCTTCGCGGGCCTCATTTTCAGGTCCTTTTTTCCGACGTTCATCTGGATTGCCATTGGTTTGTTTTGCGTGATGACGCTGTTCCAGCTTGTCACGCTGCCGGTGGAATATGACGCCAGCCGCCGCGCGAAGGAGCAGTTGTTCCGGCTCGGCCTTGTCCACGAGCACGAACGCGCGGGCGTCAGCAAGGTTCTCGACGCCGCAGCGCTGACTTATGTGGCCGCGCTCGTCAGCTCGATTTTGCAACTGCTTTACCTCCTCACCATCGCGCGCGGCGGCCGGAGATAGTTAATTTCCTTGCGGGCGCGCATTTTTCACGTTTAAGTTTCCGCCGGTTATGGCGGTGAAATCACAAAAACCCAAAGCGGCCAGGATTCAACAGCGCGGAAAACTTTCCACGCCGGCGCCGCCACCGCCACCGCCCGAACCGGCCAGGCCCGCCGAAGGCGACACCACGGCGTTCATCCGGCGGGAAGTCGAGCGTTACGACGGAGACACGGCCATCAAGCTTTACCTGCGCGAAATCGGCCAGGTGAAACTGCTCACGCCGCAGGAGGAAAT
>CAYYWB010000099.1:0-9484 GCA_964475285.1 uncultured Bifidobacteriaceae bacterium
TCCAACTCTGCCAGCTTCTACTCCACTATTGTCCGCCAGTTTTCACACAGCCTCGATAGTCAATAGACTGGACAACGCCATGAATTTCGCCCGCAGGAAGCGTGTGCGCGAAGACACTGGAGCTGGCGAAACAGCACACAAGCAACAAGAGCGCGCCGGTGATTTTGAGGATCGGGAAATATCTCATATTTCAGTTAGCTTTTTATATGGACGGTGCTTCAGGCTTAGATTGTCCCTCCGGTTCAAACCAAGGATACAGCAGCGGCACCAGAAACAGCGTCATCACCGTGCCGGTCAGCAATCCGCCGATGATGACCACGGCGAACGGACGCGCGGTTTCTGCCCCGACGCCGGTGGAAATCGCCGCCGGCAGCAGGCCCAGCATCGCCATCAGCGCGGTCATCACCATCGGCCGCACGCGCGAGGCGGCGCCTTCCTGGATGGCCGGCTTCATTTCCAAACCCGACCGCCGCAATTCGCGGATGCGCGAAACGAGAATCACGCTGTTCTGGATGGCGATGCCAAAGAGCGCGACGAAGCCGACCAGCGCGGCCACGGACAAATTCAATCCCGCCAGCGGCAGCGCTAGAATTCCGCCGACCGCGGTGAACGGCACGATCAACAGGATGAGCGTGGCGAACGCCGACGAGTTGAACGTGACGAACAGCAGAAAGAAAATCGCCGCCAGCGTGATCGGAAAAATGATCGCCAGCCGGCGCACGGCGCGCTGCTCGTTTTCAAACGCGCCGGTCCAGACGATGCGGTATCCCGGCGGAAGTTTCACCTGCGCGGCGAGCGAGCGTTGCGCGTCCGCCACCATCGAACCCATGTCGCGGTCGCGCACGGAAAGTTTGATGTCCGTCCGGCGCTCATTTTCCTCGCGGTAAATCCGCGCCATGCCGGCTTTGGCGTCCACGCTCGCGAGGTCGCCCAGCGTCACCCGCTCGCCATTGGAGCCGAAGACGGGAATGTTGCGGATGGCCTCCACGTCGGCGACGGAGCGGGGCGCCATCTTCACCACCAGATCAAAGCTGCGTTCGCCTTCGAGCACCTGCGTCGCCGCCTGGCCGCCAAGCGCGGTGGCGACGATGTTTTGCATGTCGGCCATCGCCAGACCGAAGCGCGCAATCGCCGCGCGATCCACGGTGATTTGGATTTGCGGCTGGCCGGTGAGATGTTCCGTGCCGACGTCCGCCGCGCCCGGAACTTTTGAAACGACGTCCACGATTTGGTCCGCCAGTTTTTGCAGCGTGAAGGAATCGGAACCAAAAACCTTGATGGCGAGGTTCGCTTTCACGCCGGAGACGGCTTCGTCCACGTTGTCCTCGATGTATTGGCTGAACTGCGTGTCAATGCCGGGAATCTCGCGCAGCTTGCGCGCCATCGCGTCGCACAGCGCCTCGCGGTCGTGCGCCGTCGTCCAACGCTCGCGCGAAATCAGGCCGACGCTGTATTCGGTGGTGTCCCAGCCGTTCACGTCGCTGCCGTCGTCGGGCATTCCCTCCTGGTCCACGACGTATCGGACTTCCGGAAACGACGCCAGCATCAGGCGGACCTTGTGCGTGAGCTTGGCCGCTTCCGACGGTGAAATGGACTGCGGCAGGAACGTCCGCACCCACAAATCGCCTTCGTCCAGCTTCGGCAAAAATTCCGAGCCGACGAAATGAAAAACAATTCCGCCGATCACCAGCAGCAGCGCCGCGCCGGTAAAAATCAACCGGCGCGATTTCAGGGCGAAATCCAGCGCCGGACGGTAAATGCCCAACAACCACCGGACAATCCACGATTCGTGCGCGGCGATTTTTCCGCCTTTGACGGCAAACGTCGCCAGCGCCGGCGCGACCAGCACGGCGAACACCGTGCCCGCCACCAGCGCGAACGTCAGCGTCCACGCCATCGGTTTGAAAATGCGGCCCTCGACCTGTTGCAGCGTGTAAAGTGGAATGAACGCCGTCAGCAGGATGAGTTTTGAAAACAGGATCGGCCGGCCCATTTGCGCCACGGATTCGGTGATGGCGCGCGGCAGCGAAAGCAATTTGCCCCGGCGCTCGTGCAAAATGCGCAGCAGATTTTCCATGATGACCACCGACGAATCCACAATGATGCCGAAGTCAATCGCGCCGAGCGAAATCAGGTTTGCCGGAATGCCGCGCAAATCCAGCAGCATGTAAGCACCGAGCAGCGACACCGGCACGGCCAGCGCGACGACGAGCGCCGAACGCCAGTTGCCGAGGCCGAGAAACAGCAGCGTCACCGTCAGCACCAGCGCGATGCCTTCCAGCAGGTTTTTATGGACGGTGTGAACCGTGCGGTCCACCAGCGCCGTGCGGTCGTAATACATCACCAGCTTGACGCCGGGCGGAAGATAGTGCGCGTTGAGGTAGTCAAACATCTGTTTGACGCGCTCGCAAACGACGGTGGGATTATCGCCGCGCCGCATGATGACGATGTTTTCTGGAACATCGTCCTCGTCACTGATGATTTTGCCATTGGCGGAATCCGTCCGGCCAACCCGCCCCAGCCGCGTCGCGTGGCCGATGATCACCTGGCCGATGTCCTTGATCAAAATCGGCGTGCCGTTGACGGTGGCGACGGCGATGTTTTGAATGTCATCCACGTCTTTGATCAGCCCCAGCCCGCGCACGACGTAAAGCTGCGCGCCGTGTTCGACGTAGCCGCCGCCGGCGTTGACGTTGCCGTTTTGCAGCGCGGTGAAAACCTGCTGCAAATTCAGTCCGTAGGATTTCAACTTCGCCGGGTCAACCAGCACCTGATATTGCTTGGTCAAACCGCCGAACGGATTCAAGTCCACCACGCCCGGCACGGAACGGAATTTTTTTTCCACCACCCAGTCTTCAATCGCGCGGAGTTCCTCCGGCGGAAAACCCGGCGGCGCGCGGAGCGTGTAGCGGAAAATTTCGCCGATGGGCGTGGCGTCGGGCGACAGGCCGGTATTTGCGCCAGCGGGCAATGTCACCGTGCCCAAAAGCTGGCTAACGAGATTGCGCGCGGCGACCGGATCGGCGTCGTCCTCGAAGATCAGCGAAATTTGCGACAGGCCGAACAGCGAAATCGAGCGCATCGAAAGATGATGCGGCGTGCCGTTCAGGGCGGTTTCAATCGGGATGGTGACTTGCTGTTCGACTTCCTCCGCCGCGTGGCCGGGCCAGAGTGTCTGCACCTGGATTCGCAAATTGCTGACATCCGGATACGCCTCGACCGGCAATTGTTCGTAGGCGTTGATACCGGCCAAAATGAAAACAATCAGGAACGCAATCACCACCGGGCGATGGCGCAGGACATAAGCTGTGAGGGTGCTGATCATTTAGTGGCACAGGCGTCTTGCCTGTGAGTTGAAGGCAGTTCTCCTTCAGAACATCCAACATCCAAAGGTTTCCCAGTGCGGACGTCACTGGATGTTCGATGTTGGGTGTTCGATGTTGGATGTCTTCCCATAATTTTCAGTCAGCGGGGTTGACGATGGATTGCAACAGCAGCGCGCCTTCGGTCACGACTTTTTGTCCGGCGCTGACGCCTTCAAACACCGGAACTTTGCCGTCGGCTTCCGTCCCGATTTTCACGGTCTGGCGCTTGAAATGGTTGGCCGCCGTTTCCGTGAACAGATAATTTTGATTGTCCACCGTGAAAACCGCCGACGCCGGAATTTCCACGCCCGCCGCGCCCAATTTGTCCGCCGCCTGCGCCACGTCCACCGTCACATACATTTCCGCCTTGAGCAGCTTGTCCGGGTTGGCGACCGCGCCGCGCACCCTGACCGTGCGCGTGGCCGGATCCATCGCGTCGCCGATTTTTTCAACCGTCCCTTCAAAAACTTTTTCGGGAAACGCCTTCGCATGGACCTGAAGTTTTTGCCCTGGTTCCAGCGAAGGCAAATCCGCCTGCGCCACGTCCACCTGCAGCCAGAGTTTCGCCGGGTCGGAAACGGTGAAGAGCGGATTGAACGTCTGCGGCACGTTGCCGAGCATCATGTCCGGGCGCAATTCCTGGCCGGGATTGATGTTCTTGTCCACCACCGTGCCGGCGAGTGGCGAGCGCAGGAGATAAAACTCATTCGTGCCGCTGTCTTTGCCGCCGTAATTGGCGAGCACGCCTTCGGCGCGGTCGCGTTCCGCCAGCGCGGCGACATAAGCCGCTTCCGCCGCCTCCACGTCTTTTTGCGCGGCGGCGCCGTGGGCGAACAATTCCTTCGCGCGCGTGTTCGCCTTGTCCGCCGCGGCAAGATTGGCGACGGCGGTTCGCGCGGCGGCGAGCGCCTGGCCGAAATCCGGCGAATCAATTTCCGCCAGCGGCGCATTGGTGAAAACCGGCTGGCCGATGTCGGCCAAAACCGCGCTGACGCGGCCGCCGACCGGCGTGAAAATGCGGACGGTCACGTCGTCGTTCCAATAAAGCCGTCCGGTCAGATGGCGGATGGCCACGGTGCGCGGCTGCACGGTCTCCACCGCGAGCGAATCCAGTTGCGGCGAACCGGCGGGCGAAAAAAACTTCATCGCCGTTCACTTGAGGCGCGGGCTGTTCGTTCGTCGTCGTTTCTCTGGAGCAACCGGCCAGCGCAAGCGCGGCGAGCAGAATCAAAATTTCAGCCGGGCGGATTGTCCGCCGCAAAAAAATAGTCATGGTAAAATCCTTCAATTATTTTTCCGAATTCAATTCCGTTTCAGTCAGAACATTTCTGGCAGCTTGCAAATCGGCGACGGCGCTGGCGGTGTCCGACATGGCCTGGGCGGCGGCCAGCCGGGCGTCGTTGTCGGCGCGTTCGGCCTCCAGCAAATCCACCAACGCCGCGCCGCCCTTTTCGTAGGCGAACGCCACCGACTCGCGCACTTTTTGCGATTTGGGGAGAATTTGATTTTGATAACGCGCCAATCGTTCGGAGGCTTCGTCGTATTCAACTTGGGCGCTGGCAATATCCGCAGCCGCCTGCGCCTTTGCTTTTTCGAGTGCGAGCGCGTTTTGATCCACCGTCGCCTGCGCGGCTTTGATTTCGCCACGGTTGAAATTCCAAAGCGGCAGCGGAAAGGAAACGCCGATGAGAAATGTGTCCACAGGCGGCCCGCCGCCGGGCGGGTTGTGTTCCGCGCCGACGGTGAAAGTCGGATCGGGAATCCGCATTGCCTTTTGCAGTTTGAGATCGGATTTAGATCGGTTCAAATCGGCCTCGGTGGCCAGCACGTCGGGCCGCGCGCCGTCGGTTTTTGATTCATTGAATTGCGGAGCGGCGACGGCCATTTGCGCCAGTGTGTCCGTCGGCGTCCAATTCCCTTTCGGTTGCCCGACGCCCAGCAAAATTTCCACGCCAATCCGGGCCTGCACCGCGGCGGCCTCGGCGGATTTCGCCTGAAGTTCAAAAGTGTCCGCGTTGTTTTCAATCTGTTTTTCGTCTGAATCGGAAATGTCACCGGCTTTCAACCTTGCTTGTGCAATTTCAGTTTCGTGGCGAAGCATCTGGGCGGACTCGTTCAAGACGCGCGCGCTCTCGTCGGCCAGCAACACCGACACATAGGCTTTCGTCACACCCTGTTCCAATGAACGGCGCGCGTCAAAAAATCGGGCGCGGGCGCCGGCGACTCCGGCCCTGGCGGAAGCCTGTCGGTCGTGGCGTTTGCCGCCGATTTCAATCAACTGGCTGACGGCGGCGATGGAATCATAATTGCGCTCCCAAAGCCCGTTGCCCAGCACCGTGCCGCTTTCCCGGTTGCCAATTTTGGCGGTGGAAAGCGAAGCGGTCGGATTTGGGAATTCCTTGGCGACGATGAGTTGCGCCTGCGCCGCGTCAATGCCGCTTTTCGCCGCGAGCAAATCCCAGTTGCGCTCAAACGCGAGGCGTTTTGCCTCCGCGAGCGAAAGCATGTTCGTCGCCGCCAAGTCGCCCTGCGCCAGCCCCGGGGTCGGGAAAACGCCAAAAGCCGCCGCGAGCAGCAGCCGCGCGAACCGGGCGTGATGGAACAATAGTCGAACCAGCACGTCTCATTGGAGCATGGATGGAGTGCTTCCGCATATTAGGCGCGGGATAATTCTGGCATAGGGCATTGTCCTATGCGAAAACGAGCCAATCGGATAATGACATTTTCGGCGGGTTACCTCGATTAAAAATCAAACGACAATTATGTGCTCCTGTCAGGACAAGGTTTCAAAATTCAAATGTCAGACTGGTGGCGATGCCCCAATGGACTTCCGCATATGCTCCATTGTCAATTGGAAACACATAGCCAAGTCCAAGACTGGGCTGCATGTCTCCAATCGGTTTGAGGTCAAGGCGAAATCCCATGCTTCCCAGCAGACTGTTTTGGCCGGCAGCACCCTTGTTCAAACCAGTCTGCCCAACCAGTTCAAACATGGGAGTGAATTGTTGGATGCGGGGCAGGGGCAGTTCGTTGTGCGGTATCGCATAGGCGAAAGCAAAGCCATATTCAAAAGTTTGCAGACCGCCGTTGTCGCCACGGCCAACCAGGGTGGAATAGCCAAAGACCGACTGAAGGGAGAAATGTTCACCGAGCTTGAGATCGTTGAAAACCTTGGGGTCAAATTCGGTATTTATGCTGATGGCCGGGCTGACCGGAATGCCGATTTCCATCCCAACCCCAAAGGTGGTGTCGAAAAATCCGTTGGCCGAGACAAATTGATAAAGCGGATAACGAATTCCCAAACTGATGTTGCCAATGCCTTGGGAAACTTCTGCCGCATCTGCATCGCGTTCGTAAGGAATGCTCAAATCCAGAGTCAGCAAACCGAAACTTTTTTGGACTTCGGTTGCGACAGTGTCTGTTTGCTGGTCGCTGGCCTGCGTGTGCAAAGAACTAAATTCAAGCTCAAGATCTTTTTGCAGGCTTGTGTCGTCCACCAGCAGCGGTTGCGGAAAAAATTCCTGGGTGTAGGCGCTCCGAGGGTCAAGCCAGTCGAAAAGTCCATAGCGTGAGTCCGCCGCATTGACTGAATTGGAGGATGCGAGTGCGGCTGTATTGTCCGCCATCGCCGTGGTGTGAAAAAAGACAACTGTGGATAATATCTCAATAATCCGCACAGCCGTCCGTTTTTGAAAGATCATTGCAGTAAAATTGGAATTACAGTTTGAAATTGTCTGCGGTCAATATGGCGCATTGTTCTTTGGATCACTTGCATAACGGTTCTTTGCGTCACCAAGATCAGTTCGTCGGATGATTTTCCTGCCAGCGAACGGCCTCGCGCAGCAGTTCGGCGGCGTTGGTCAACTTGAGCTTTTCCTTGATGTGCGCGCAATGGGCTTGGACGGTTTTCATGCTCACCTTCATCATTTCGGCGACCTGGCGAGTTTCGTAGCCATTGCCCAGCAGTTGAAATGCTTCAAGTTCGCGGTCGCTCAATCGTTCCACCAGCGAGCCGCTGGTCAGCAGCCGGCCATCCACGAATTTTTCCGCGAACACCGCCGCCAGGCTTTCGCTCATGTAAATCTTCCCGTCCAGCACCTGGCGGATTGCCGTGATTACCTTCTTGGCTGTCTCGGATTTCATGATATAACCTCGTGCCCCGGCCCGCAGCGCGCGTTCCGCGTAAAGTCGTTCGTCGTGCATCGAAAGAACGATGATCGCAACGCCGGGATGCTGCGCCTTGAGATTTTTAATCAGCTCAATGCCAGAACCGCGCTTGAGCGAAATGTCCACAATTGCCACATCCGGCTTGGCAATGGAAATTTCCTGCAATGCCTGCGGCGCGTCTTCGGATTCGCCGCAGACGACGAGGTCGGGCTGCTGGTGAATCAGGTTGGCCAGCCATTCGCGCACGAGCGGATGATCGTCAACGAGGAAAATTTTTATTTTCGGTTTATTCACGGTGGGGGTTTCCGGAATGGCGCTTGTTGCGCAGTTCGCAAGTGACCAGCGTGCCGCCCGTCTCATCGCGGCGCGCATTGAACACGCCGCCAATCATGGCGGTGCGATGTGCCATGATCCGCAAACCCATTCCGTGTTTTTGGGGCGGCGGTTCGGGCAGGCCGACGCCGTCGTCTTTCACGGACAACATGGCGCCTTCTTCGCTGGCATCAAGACGGATTAAAATGGTTTTGGCCTTGCCGTGTTTGATGGCATTGCCGACCGCCTCCTGGGCAATCCGATACAAATGTCCGGCGGTGGCGGTGTCATGGATGAGCACGGGCAGGTCGCATTCAAAGCGGCAGGAGACTTTGAACAGTTCGCTGCTGGTGGCGGCGTATTCCTCCAGCGCCAGCATCAGGCCGTCGGCCTCCATTTCCACCGGATGCAACCCCTTGGCCAGCTTGTGGGAAAGGTTGATGCCTTCCTCCACCAACTCGATGACTTTGCTGGCTTCGGTCGCTTCGGGCAAATTGCGAGCCGCCAGTTTTTCCTCCAGCACCTGCCCCGCCAGCATCGTGCCGGTGAGATGCTGGCACAAGCTGTCGTGCAAGTCCTGACCTATGCGGTGCTGCTCCCGTTCGCTGATTTCGAGCAACTCGCGTTCAAGCCGCTCACGCTCGGCCATTTCTTCCTTCAATGCAGTCGTGCGTTGCTGGACGCGCGCTTCGAGTTCCCGCTGGAGCGAGTGCAAAATGGTTAGCAGCCAGACCACGACGAGATAAAACGCAATGGCGATGACGGCATTCCACGCCGGCACCAGCGGGCTTGAAAAATGCGCGCCCTTCGCCACGTCGCCGCCCAGCGACACCGCGACACTCAAAATCGAAACAAAAACGGCAAAGCCCCGGCCGACAAACCACGCCGCCAAACCGATGGCCAGCAGATAAAAAACCGAAAAAGAAGTTTCAAAGCCGGTGAGGTAATCCACCAGCCCGACCGCCGCCGTGGCGACAAAACAAACGACCACCCAGAAGCTGCGAGGCCGGCGTTTGTTGATTTGAAACAAATTGACCATCTCGGTATTAAAGCCACGATATCTACCCTCAAAGTCTTGCGAAAGAAAGATTATGTCAGCAATGAGAATCTGGTTTTACGACCGCTCTCGTTGCTGGCAAAAATGACGGCATTGTTTGTTTTCGGGTCAGCCGCCGGTTTTTAAGGGTATTTTTCGGCTGTTTGCCCATCTGACACCTTCCCCGCCCCGATTGACAGCCTCCCCGCATGGATTTACACGTTCCCCGCATCGTCATTCAGCCACCCCGGATCAGCCGACATCCGTCCCACGGCCAATCACAACCGCCCCTGTTCCAGCCAACACACAGACGCCTCGTCCACCTCCTGGCCCGGTGGGTTTGCCGCGGCAATTACCAGATTGACCGGCCAGCCGTTTTCGTTTTCAATCAGCCCGATTTCCAAAAACATGAATGCAAAACTTTTCTCTTCGCTGGCCGCATTTTCGGCCATTGTCACCGCCGCCACATTGACCGGCTGTCACACGACTGGTGCCGCGGGGTCGTCTTCGGCGACGCCGTGCATGGCCCAGCTCGACCGCTTCACCGCGCCGGATGTGCCCGCGATGGGGCCTGCCGAAAGCGCGTCGCCCGCCGGCCAATGGA